>USCL01000070.1 GCA_900553145.1 uncultured Desulfovibrio sp. | reverse complement strand
CGGCGATCTCGTCGCGGTGCTTGAAGGCGGCGAGGCAAGGCTGAAGCAGGGCCGTTCCGTCATCGTCTTCCCGCAGAGCACGCGGAGTACGGTTTTCGAGCCCGCGCACTTCAACACTATCGGCGTCAAGCTTGCCAAGCGCGCCGGGGTGCCGGTCATCCCGCTGGCGCTCAAGACCGATGCGTGGGGGAACGGGAACCTCCTCAAGGATTTCGGCCCGATCAACGCCAAAAAGGCCATCCATTTCGAGTTCGGCGCGCCCATGCGCATCGAGGGCACGGGCAAAGCCGAGCACCTGCGGATTACGGAGTTCATCACCGAGCGTCTCGGCGCATGGGGGCGCGAGATTGGGGAGTGACGGGCCTCTGTTATTGGGGAGGGGAGGGAGAAACGTTCTCGAGAACGTTTCTCCCTCCCCACCCCACCCCTCCTACTTCAAAGCGTTTCGTGTTTATCGAATCCCTGTTCGTCTTTTTTCAGTCGCCCCTTGTGACGGGGCGTTTTGTTTTTTCTTGAAGAAGGAATGCTTTTCTGCCCTCAAGAGCCTACCCTGCGATATGACAAGGCGTTCCGTGTGAAGGGCGGAAATGGCCGTTGCCCTTCACACGGAACGCCGTATTGGTAAAGACGCGGAGGCTCGGAAAGCCCCATCCGCCCCGCCATTGTCTGGCCTTTTCAGATTTGAAATGGTTAACCGCTTCTCTGGTATCCTGCGCTGAAAAAGGCGCCGGAGGCCCGGTAAGCTCAAAAGCCTTATGGTAGGAAGGAATGCTTTTCTTCCTTAGAAACCTTCCCTTGGTGCCTCTACGCCGTTTTAATGGCGAAAGGCTCTAGCGGCGGCCTCGCGCCACGATCCCCATAAGGGCATACACAAGGCGGGCGGCGGCGAAATCGGAAGCGTGCAGCCCGGGCACGGGGGCCAGCTCCACGACATCGAACCCGAGCACGTCCCGACCGGACAGCGCCCGTTCCGCGATGCCGAGCGACTGATACCAGCCAAGGCCGCCGGGCACGGGCGTCCCCGTCGCGGGCATGATCGACGGGTCAAGGCCGTCCACGTCGAAAGTCAGGTACACTTGGCGAGGAAAATCCGGGGGAAGCAGGGCTTCGGGAAGGCCGTTGCGGGCGATGGACGCCGCGTCATGGAACGTGACGCCGTGTTCCTTGCGTGCTTCCGCTTCGTCAAGGCACATGGCCCGCACGCCGAACTGGACCAGCGGCAGCCCCAAATCCTTGACCGCACGCCGCATGACGCACGCATGGCTCCAAGGGCTCCCCTCGTAGCTGTCGCGCAAGTCCGCGTGCGCATCGAACTGGATGATCCCGAATGTCCCGAACCGTTTCTTCAACGCCGCCAGCGCGCCGTACGTGACGGTATGTTCCCCGCCAAGCACCACAGGGAGGCCGTTACAGCCGAGGATGGACTCGACCACCGCCTCCACCCTGCCGAGCACGCTTTCCGGAGAGCCGGAAACGTCGACCGGCGGCCACGTGTAAATGCCCGCTTCGGCGGGGACGGATTCGCCATCCCACAATTCAAGCTGATCGGAAGCCTCAAGGATGGCTTCCGGGCCTTGCGCCGTCCCCCCGGCATACGACACCGTGGCCTCCAGCGGTACCGGCAACACATGGAACAGGCAGGATTCCGGTTCGGAAACCGGCAATTCCGAGGCAAGGAACCGGTGCGTGGCTTCGAAGGGCATGGAAGTATCCTTATTTAAAGGTCTGCGAGTGAGTTGCCTGATACTATAAATAGGTTTATAAGACAATTCGCTGAAAATACCTTTCCGTTGGGTTCCCTTTCCACGTCAACACGCAGACATGCCATGCTCTCTCACACGCCCCGCCGTTTTCTCCGCCCCGCCCTGCGAACGCTGCTGGGGTCGTTCCTGTTCGTGCTGACATTCGCTTTCGCCGCCGCTTCCGAAACGAAACTGTCCCTTTCCCCGGACGAAAAACTCTGGCTGGTCCGGCACCCCGAACTGCGTTTGGGCGTCATCGCCTCCCGCCTCCCGTTCGAAGCCCTCTCCCCTGAGAAAAAACAGGAAGGCATCGCCAGCGACTACGCGAAATGGATTGAAAAAACGCTCGGCGTCCATTTTGTTGCGCACTCCGTTCCCGATGAGGGGCTGCACATCCCGTTCGGCGAAGGCAAGCTTGACGTGCACCTCACCGCCGTCGACACGCCCGAATCGCGCAAGGCCATGCTGTTCACCCGGCCATATCTCGAGCTGCCTCTTGTGCTGTTCATGCTGAACGATGCCCCGTTCATCAGCGGGCTCCATGACATGGAAGGAAAGCGGGTGGCCGCCGTAGGGGAACGCCTGCTGGGCATTTTGAGGGAAGCCTCCCCGGAAATCAGGGCCGTGGAGGCCCGGACCACGCAGGAGGCGCTGGAGATGCTGGAAAGGCGGCAAGTCGATGCCGTCTTTGAAGTCCTCGACGCGGGGACCCACATCATACGGCTGAGCAAGATCTCCCACGTCATCGTCGCCGCGGTGACGCCCTACCGCGTACCCATACGGATCGGCGTCCGCAAGGACTGGCCGCAGCTTGCCGCGATCCTCGACAAGGCGCTGGGGATCATCCCGCCCGCGACCTCGCAGGACTTCCATAACCGCTGGTTCAACGTCCAGCGCAGCGCCGAAATCGCTTGGAACCTGTTCTGGAAAATGACCGCCGTGGTCGTGCTCATAGCCCTCGGCATCGTGCTGGCCGTGCTGTTCATGCTCCGAAAAGTGCGCAGGGAAGTCCTCGTCCGGCGGAACACGGAAAACATGCTCAACTCCCTCTTGGAGAACCTGCCCGCCGCCGTCTGCCTCTTTGACGCCGCCTGCCGTTGCCGCAAGCTCAACGCCATATGCGGGCGCATCTTCGGGTTCACGGAACAGACCGCTCTCGACGGCGTTCCCGGAGCCGATTTCCCTGTGGCTTCGGACGTGCTTTCCCCAAAAGTGCTGAAGGGCGTCCTCGAATCGGGCGAACCCCGCCTGATCCCCCACGCCCGCACCGATGCGGAAGGGAAAACCGCCCACTACCAGACAACGCTCGTCCCCCTGCGCAAGCAGGGCGAAGCCCCCTATGCCGTCCTCTGCCTGAGCGCCGACGTGACCACGCAAAAGCTGCTGGAAAAAAAGCTTTCCGAACAGCTCGCCTTTGCCCAGAAATTGCTGAAGACCAGCCCCGTCGGCGTGCTTATCGCGGTGGAAGGCGTCATCCGGTACAGCAACCCCCGTGCCCGGGAACTGATGGATCTCCGCGAGGAAACGGACGTGGCCCGCGTCTATCCTCAGCTGCACGAGGCCGCCGCCATGCTTCCCGCTGAAGAGACGCTCGCCGACATTGCCCTGAAAAGCCGGGACGCGCAGGGCCTGCCGCATGACCTCCGGATCACCTATACGCGCACCGAATATGAAGGCGCCCCGGGCATCATCTGCTGGCTGGTCGACGATACCCAGAATAAGGAACTGGAAAAGCAGCTTTTGCTGGCCAAGGAAGAGGCCGAAACGGCTTCGCGCGCCAAGAGCGATTTCCTCGCCAACATGAGCCATGAAATCCGTACGCCCATGAACGGCATCATCGGCATGAGCCATTTGGCGCTGCAAACGGAACTCACGGCCCGGCAGAGGGATTACCTCACCCAGATCAGCACATCGGCGAACACCTTGCTGCGCATCGTCAACGACATTCTGGATTTCTCCAAAATCGAAGCGGGAAAGCTTGAAATGGAGCATGCCGACTTCCAGCTGGAACAGGTGCTGGAAGAAGTGGCCTCCATCGCGGATCTCAGCGCCGCCGAAAAAGGGCTTGAACTGCTCTTTCAGATCAGCCCGGACGTCCCCCCGGTACTGGAAGGGGATGCGCTCCGGCTTTCCCAGATCCTGCTGAACCTCATAGGCAACGCCATCAAGTTCACGCCGTCCGGCCACGTCCTCATTTCCGCCGCGCAGGAACGCCGCGAGGGGAACAGGACCCGGCTCCGCTTCTCCATCAGCGATACGGGCATCGGCATGACGCCCGAACAGCTCGGCAATCTTTTCGAGTCGTTCACGCAGGCGGACAACTCCACGACCCGCCGCTACGGCGGCACCGGGCTGGGGCTCGCCATCTGCAAGCGGCTCGTGAACCTTATGGGCGGGGAAATCCACGTAAGGAGCACGCCGGGGCACGGCAGCGACTTCTTCTTTACGGCGGAGTTCGACACGGCGGCCGCCCCGGAACGCCGTCGGCTCCTCCCCTCCCACGCGCTGCACAACGGACGTATCCTCATCGTCGACGACAACGGGCTTTCCCGGAATATCCTCAGCGACGCGCTCCGGGAGTTCCACCTTGAACCCACGGCGGCGGCTTCAGGCGAAGAGGCCGTACGGCTCTGCCGCGACGCCGCGCGGGAAGGAAGGCCCTACCGCGTCGCCCTCGTGGATTGGCTGATGCCGGGCATGGGCGGCAGAGAGACGGCGCAAGCCCTTTGCGCAGCGCTTCCCCAGCCGCCCGTCATCCTCTTCATGGCCTCAATCCATGACAATTCCGATGTCCTCGCCCATATGCGGGAAGGGAAAGACGGCTCCATGCGGCTCATCACGAAGCCGGTTACACGCTCCTCCCTCCTTACGGCCCTGCTGGACACCGAACACCCGCAAGACAGGCCCGGTGCCCAGCCGTCTATTGCCCCCCTCCCAGAACTCGCGGGCGCGCGGGTGCTGCTGGTGGAGGACAACGCCATCAACCGGCAGGTCGCCAACGAAATCCTGCAATCGAGCGGCGTGAGCGTGGAACCCGCCGGGGATGGCCTTGAGGCCCTCGAAAAACTTTGGGAAGGCGGCTATGATGCCGTGCTCATGGATATCCAGATGCCCGGCATGGACGGGCTGAAGGCCACCCGGATTGTGCGGGAATATACCCGCTTCGACAGCCTGCCCATTATCGCTATGACCGCCCACGCCATGAACGGCGATCGGGAAAAAAGCCTTTCCGCAGGCATGCAGGACTACATCGCCAAACCTATCGAGCCTTCCGTCCTCCTTTCCACTCTCGCGCGCTGGATACGCCGGGACGGCGGCTCCCTCCGGCGCTGAGCGCCGCCCTGAGGTATCTATGCACCAGCCAGAGCACGCGCCGCGCGCGTTGGTCGTCGACGACGAAAGCATCAACCAGCAGATAGCCGCCGAAATCCTGATTGCCCTCGGGGCCGAGGCGGATACGGCCGATGACGGCCTGCAGGCGCTCCGCCTTGTCCGCACCCGGCATTACGCCATCGTATTCACGGATGTGGGGATGCCCGTCATGGACGGGGCGACCCTCACGCATATCCTCCGGAGCGACAGCCGGTACCATGAGCTGCCCATCATCGCCTGCACCGCCATTTCCTCACGGGAAGAGGAGGAGGCCTTGCTCGAAAAAGGCTTCACCGCCGTCCTTCCCAAGCCTTTCGACGTGCAGGCGATACAAACGGCCCTGACCCGCTATGCCACGTTCTCCGGCGAGGAACCCGCCCCGCCGTCACCGGCCCCCGCGCCACGCTTCGGGGAAGGATACGCCACGCTGGAGGAACTTGAACGCCTTCCCGGCTTTTCCGTCCGGCAAGGGCTCGATCGGGTTATGGGCAACCTTCCCTTGTACGTAAGCCTTCTGTTTGATTTCCGGCGCGAGCTTGCCGAAGCGGACACCGAGATCAAGCAGGCCCGGCTGCGGGACGACATGCCGGCCATCCGGGCGGCCGTCCACAAACTGAAGGGCATCAGCGGCAACATCGGCGCGGCGGAACTCTACGCGCAGCTTGTGAAGATTGAGCAGCGCCTGCAGGGGGGTTCCGCAGAAAATGTCGACAACCTCCTTGACACCCTATACGGCTACGTTACAACGACCTCAAGCGTGCTTGCGGCGGCGGAACGGACCATCGCCGCGCACTCCGAGGCGCCTTCGTCCGTTTCCGCCGACGAAGCGCCGGATCTCCGGATGCTGCAACCGGCGCTGTACGAATGCCTCCTGCTTGTCCGGCAGTACAATACGGCCACGCGCGAAGCCTTTGAATCCGCCAGGCGTTTCCTCGGCGGGCAGTGCGGGACGGAAGCGGACGAGATCCAGCACGCCATAGATACCTTTGATTTTGAAAAGGCCGAAAGCGGCCTTTTGCATCTTGCACAGCTTTTGGATCTGGAGTTGAGAGGGCCGAATGGGCTATCCTAAGAAACCCGTGGTACTCGTCGTCGACGACACCATCGCCAATATCCGCATTCTGGACGATCTCCTGCGCGACGAATATACCGTCCGCGTAGCCACCAACGGCCCCACCGCGCTGCGGCTGGCGCTTACCGAGCCCCGCCCTGACATTGTCCTTTTGGATATCATGATGCCCGAGATGGACGGCTACGAAGTCTGCCGCCGCCTCAAGTCCGATCCCCGTACGAGCAACATGGCCGTCGTCTTCATCACGGCTATGGGCAACGAAGAGCACGAAGCCAAGGGGCTCGATCTCGGGGCCGTGGACTTCATCGCCAAGCCCTTTCAGCCCCGCCTCGTCCGGGCGCGGGTATCGAACCACGTCGCGCTCAAAAAATACAACGACGAGCTCAACCTGCTGGTCAAGGAACGTACCAAGGAGCTGTACCTTTCCCGCTCCGTGACGGTGGAATGCCTCGCCTCGGTCGTGGAAACCCGCGACAACGAAACCGGCGCGCACGTCCGCCGCACGCAGCACGGCGTGGAAATCCTCGCCAAACGCCTGCGCCTCATGCGCCCCGATATATGGGACGACGATGACGACACCATCGAACTCTTCCGCGTCTGCGCCCCCCTGCACGATGTCGGCAAGGTCGGCATCCCGGACAGCATCCTCCGCAAGCCCGGCAAGCTTACGGAAGCCGAGTTCAATGAAATGAAGAAGCACACCACCCTCGGCTACCAAACCCTGAACTGGGCGGAAAAACGCATGGGGGGGCATAACGACTTCCTGCGCCTTGGCGCGATCATCGCCTACACGCACCATGAACGCTGGGACGGGAAGGGGTACCCCCGCGGCCTGAAGGGGGAGGACATCCCCCGCGTGGGGCGGCTCATGGCCCTCGCGGACGTCTATGACGCGCTGATCTCCAAACGGGTCTACAAACCCGCCTTCGACCATGAAACCGCCAGGAACATCATCGCGGAAGGCAGCGGCACGCAGTTCGATCCGCTTGTCGTAGAGGCTTTCCTGCTTGAAGAAGACGCGTTCCGTTCGCTCATCGTCACATATCCCGAAGACGACATCCCTTCGCTCGTCTCCAGCGACTGATACATTCCCCTTCCTTCGGCACACGACGGCCCGGTTACTGCAATGCGCCCCCGCGTTGCAGCCTTTGCGGCGTCGGCAACGTATCCGAAGCGTTTTCCGCGCCGCCTTCTGCATGGCGGCAGTATGTATCTTTCTATACTTCTTCTGCAACAGACCCCCTTCTGCATCTTGACGTGACGCCTGTTTCCGTTACAGAGTGCAGTAGCTCTGTAGAAAAACACATCGAGAATGATATCCGCCTTGCCTCCATCCGATACGCGCTTTCCGATCACTGCGAAACGCCTCACGAACCTTTTCGTTCTGTGCCTGCGAAGGAGAAGCCATGCACACGTTCAAACGCCAGACATACAGTGGCCAGGTTGTCGAGTTCATCAAACGCTGCATACTCGACGGGGAACTCGCTCCCGGCGAACAAGTTAAGGAAGTCATCCTTTCCGAACGCCTCGGCATCAGCCGCGCGCCTATCCGCGAAGCGCTGCAAATCCTCACGCAGGACGGCCTGATCTCATCGGAACCGCAAAAGGGGAAATACATCCGCAAGATGACCCGCCAGGAAATAGAGAACGAATACGAAATCGGCGGCATCCTCGAAGGGGCGGGCGTGGCCGCCTCCCTGCCGCTTATGACCCATGTGGACATCGCCCGGCTCTCGGGCATGATCGAGCACATGGCCCGCCTCGCCCCCAGGGTCGGCGGGCTGTATGAGTTCACCGAAGTGGACGACGCCTTCCACAGCGCCCTGCTCTCGCATTGCGCGAACCGGCGGCTGGTGGAAATGGCCCGCTCCGCCTGTACGAACATCTCCAAATTTCTGTTCTATAACCATTGGAACGTGTTGTTCACCCCGCAGGAGTTCGTGGATCGGCACCGGGGCATCTTTGAGGCGATACAGACGCGGAACCCCGTCACGGTGGAAGAGTCGCTCCGCGAGCACTACCGCGAATCGGGGCGGAGGATGGGGCAGTTCGGCTCCTGACGTGTCCCCGGCTGGGGGATTCTTTTGCTGACGCCGAACCGATTCTCGGATACAGTCTCCCCCGATAGCTGTTTTGAAATCCTATCGAAGGAGCAGATATGAGCACAGATACCCCCGTTCAGAAAGACGAGCCGAACGCCCCTGCGGAACAACCGTCCGCCCCCGTCCAGCCCGTCTCCGAGGAACCGGCCGCTCCCGTGACGGAAACGGCGGCCACGGATACGCCTATGCAGCCCCAGACGGCCCCGGAAACAGAAACGGCGACACCTCCCCCGGCGGAACCGGCCCCCGCCGAGGCGGCTCCCGTCCGGCAGGAAAAGGCGGCCCCCGCGCCCGAAGCGGCCAAGCCGTCCATGCCGCCCGCTCCGGAAGCGCAGCCGCAAACCTCCAGCTTCGCTTCCCGCTGTTTCAATGGGCTCGCTTCCGTCGGCCCGCTGATCCTGATCCTTTTCTGGCTCATCCAGTCCATGCCCACGCTTATGGGGCGGGAACTGCACGCCCTGCACGATCTGGGCGCCGGCCTGTTCGGCGTCGCCGCATCCGGCCTGCCTTCCCCCGAGCTTTACCCGGTCTATCACTGGTTCCTGAGCGCCCTGAGCCTCATCCCCGGCCTCGACGGCCTGTCTTTGGCGGCATATATCCCCGGCGTGCAGCCGACCGCCGGCCTGGAGCAGATCAGCGGCTACCCCGTCCTGCTCCTGCCCATAGCCTCCACCCTGTCCGCCCTCTTCCTGATCCTCCTGACGTGGGCCTTGGCCCGGGCCACCGGAAACGACAGGCGCACGGCCTTCGCGTCCGGCCTGGTGCTTCTGACCGGTTTCACATGCATGGGGCTGCCCCGGATTTCTGGCAGCGACATGCTGTTCACGGCCATCCTCACGCTTGCCGGGATCTGCCTGTACCGCGGATGGATCAAGGTGTCCGCGCCGCTGTGGCTCGTTGCCGGTTTCGCGCTTATCGCCCTGTCCACGCTGTCCGGCGGCCTGCTCGGCCTTGCCCTTCCCCTGCTCATCAGCCTCGTGTTCCTTATCTGGCGCGGCACGTTCCGCCGTGCCGGGGCGCGTGACGGCGCTCTGGCCTTCGGGCTGCTGCTGGTCCTGCTCCTCGCGTGGGGCACATTCATCGCTTTCAGCGACGGCGGCCGCGAACTGCTGAAGGCCCTCATCGAAAACGAATACTTTTCCCCCGTCCTCGAGGCGTGGAAGCTGCAAGGGCAGGACTCGTGGATCATCGTGGCCCTGCTCGCCATCCTCTGGCTTCCCTGGACCCTGCTTTTGCTGTTCCTCCCCTGGGGGCGGATCGGCGCCTTCTTCAAGGGGATCGTCGTCAACCGCAAGCAGCGTCCCGGCCAAGGCTGGCTGTGGTGCAGCGTCATCGTGACGCTGGCGGTCCTCGCCCTGCTCGGCGCGAACATGCCCGTGCTGTTGATGCCCCTCCTCCCGCCTTTGGCCGTCCTGACCGCTCAGGGCGTACTGAGCCTTTCCCCGCGCGGCAGCCGCGGTTTCTTCCTCCTGCTGGCGATTCTGTTGATTGCCCTTGGCCTCCTCTTCGCCGTGGCGAACATCTATCCGCTGTTCCTTGGCGAACTCCCCGCGCCGCTTTCCGCCCTGCAGCCCACGCCGCTGGCATTGGTCGCGGCATTGGTGCAGACCTGCGGGCTCCTTCTGCTCGGCATCATCCTCTGGAAGGCGCTCAACCGCTCCTTCGCAGGAGGCGCGCTGCTCGTCCTGACCTTCCTCGTGCTGATCTATACGGCCCCGATGACGTACTATGCGACGGCTGCCGCTCCTGTGCTCGTCGTCACGCCCGCGGCTCCCGCCCCGGCCCAGGAAGCCCCGGCAGCGGAAACGGCCCCTTCTGAATCGCCCGCGCAGCCTTCCGAACCGGCCGCGCCCGCCGCTGACGAAGCCGCTCCCGCGCCTGCGGCCCCCGCTGAAAATCCCACGGCCACGGAACCGCAGGCCACGCCGCTGCCCGCTCCTGAAGAACCGGCTCCGGCCACGGAAACGGCCCCCGCAGCCCAGCCCGCCCCCGCAAACTAACGGCCAGCCTCAAACCGATCGCCCCGGAATCAGACCGATCCCGGGGCGACTTTTTGGGGAGGAAGCCTTCCCCTCCAGTGCTCATTCCAGCGGCAGGGGGAACCCCCTTGACGGGCTTCTCCTCGCCTCTCTTTCGCAAATCCATACTCCGCTGCTCGGCGGAAATGGCCATCCCCTTTCACTACCGTACGGCGGAATGCCCTTCATACGGCTTCCTTGCCAGCCGCAGGCCCTAAAGAAAAGGATTGGAGGGGATTTTCTCCGCAAAGGGCTCTCCCCCGCGCCTCACCCGCCTTTCCTACTTTAATGCCAGATCGCGGAAACGCTCCATATCCACAATATAGACCTCATCACGGGAGTACGGGCCGAGCACCGCTTCCCGCTCCAGCTCGCGCAATGCCTTGTTGAGCGTCACCCGGTGCACGCCGAGCAGGTTCGCCAGCTCCTGCTGGTTCAGCCCCGGCGACACGCAGGGGTTCGGAGCGCCTTGCCCGTCATCCCGCATACGCAGATGCAGGAACCGGCAAATGCGCGGAGGCAGTTCCTCAAGGCTCAGGCTCACCGACTGGTTGCACAGCACCCTGACCTTGGAGGCCAGCGAATGCAGCAGCGCCAGCGTCAGGGCGGGATAATGCGGGAGGATTTCATTGAGCACGCAGTGGCGGGAGAACGCGTACACCACGCAGTCCGTCCCCGCCACGATGGAGCTGCGCGCGGGGACTTCGTCAAAAAACGGCGTTTCGCCCGTCACCGTCCCGGAGCGCATGGACATGAGGATCTTTTCACGCCCGTCGAGCGTCGTCCGCATCAGGCGGGCTTCCCCTTGGTGCACATAATAGAGGTATTCCCCATTTTCCCCGCCGTGCATGATCTCTTCCCCCTTCCGGAAACGGAGGCGCGTGCCGAGATCGAGCACCTGACGCCATACGCCGGCTTCCGGAGGTATATGAGTGAATTCTATCAGCTTTGCGTCGTTCATCTCCACGGCGGCCTCCTTGTGCGCAAACGCCATTATCCCGCACCCGGTGTATGACTCAATACGTTTTTCATCAAAAAAAGTTTTATCGACAACAGGTTGTACACTACTCTCATGGATGGGGCAATCCTTTCCCGGCCCGGCCTGTACGACATTTTCTCTGCATGCAACAAAAAAGAGGTGTCCTTGAGAAAAATGTAGCAACCGTTACATTCCGTATTCTCCTTTACAGCTAAAGTCATTTCAAGCTTTCAGCACCACTCTCTGAAGGAGAAGATCATGGCTCTGTCGATGACGGGAAAAAACAATCCGCTGGCTTTAAAATGGATCGTATCGCTTGTGATACCTCTGATTGTCTACTGGATCATGCCCATAGACGGCCAAACCGTCACGCACCACATGGCCCTCTTCCTTGCCATTACCACATGGGCCATCTGCATCTGGGCGATGGATGCAATGAACGAGATCGCCGTTGGACTTGTCCTGCCCGTGCTGTACATCGTCCTGTGCGGCGTAAAGCAGCAGGTCGTGTATTCCCCGTGGCTTTCCGAAGTGCCCCTCATCGTCACCGGCGGGTTCGCGCTCGGCAAGATATTGCAGGAAACCGGCCTCGGCAAGCGCATCGGTTTGACTTGCGTGCGTTGCATGGGCGGCAGCTTCACAGGAACGCTCATCGGCATCACCCTCGCCGTGTCCATCGTCGCGCCGCTTGTCCCGGCCATCACCGGCAAGGCCGCCATCTTCTGCGCCATCGGCATCAGCCTGTGCGACGCGCTTGATTTCAAGGCCAAGGGGCGCGAAGCCACCGCCGTCATCCTGACCTGCTGCCTCGCCGTGGCGTCGACCAAGCTGTGCTACCTCACCGGCGGCGCGGACCTCGTGCTCGGCGTGGGCTTGCTGCATAAGGTTTCCGGCATCAACATCACATGGATGGAATACGCCATCCATAATTTCCTCCCCGGCATGATGTACACCTTCATGTCCGTGGGGCTCGTCATGCTGCTCCTCCCCTCCAAGGTGGATAGGCAGGCCCTGCGCGCGACCTTGCAGATCAAGTATCAGGAACTCGGCCCGGTGACGCCCGAACAGAAGCGCGCCGCGATCCTCATGCTCGCGACCCTCATCCTGCTCGCCACGGACAAGCTGCACGGCATCGCCGCCGGGCTGGTGCTCATCGGCATCACGTTCGTAGCCTTCCTCCCCGGCGTCAGGCTTCTCGACGGCCCCAAGTTCAGCAAGATCAACTTCGCCCCCCTGTTCTTCATCATGGGCTGCATGACCATCGGCAGCGCCGGCGGCTTCCTCAAGGTCACCGCGTGGATCGCCGACAATACCCTGCCCTATCTCCACGGCATGACCGCCACCACCGCCAGCCTGGCCGCCTATGTGCTCGGCGTTCTGGCCAACTTCCTCCTGACCCCGCTCGCGGCCACCACAACCATGACCTCCCCCATCACCGAGCTCGGCATGCAGATGAACATGGACCCGCGCATCCTGTTCTATTCGTTCCAGTACGGGCTCGACAACTACCTCTTCCCCTATGAATACGCGGTCATCCTCTACTTCTTCAGTTCCGGCTACATGCTCTTCAAGGATATGGTGAAGGTGCTCGCGGCCCGCATGGTCCTCACCGGCATCTTCCTCTTCTTCCTCGCCATCCCTTACTGGAAAATGCTTCTGTAACGATTCCGCCCCGGGCCTCCTTCCGGACGGCCCGGGGTTCACCCTCCGCCGCTTCTTGCGGCGGAAGGCCCCGCACCCAACGGGCGGGGCCGAAAGAGAAGGAGCGCTCCATGTTCAGGCTTACCTCATTGGCTACGGCCCTGCTGTCCCTCTTCATGCTCTCGGCCCCGGCAAGCGCCTATGAAGCCATCACCGGCCCGCTCGGCCTGCTGGCCTATGACAAGGCGAAGGCCTACGACGGCTACACGCTGTTCACGCCGCATACCAAGGTCTCCTCATGGATTGTGGACAAAATCCAGGACCCCGGCAGCAGAAAAACCTATCTCATCGATATGGAAGGCAATGTCGTCCATACGTGGACGCATGAGCATCCCGCCTTCTATGCGGAGCTCCTTCCCAACGGGAACCTGCTCCGCGCCGAAAAGATCGCCGGGAGCCCCGTGAACTTCGGCGGCTGGTACGGGCTGCTCCGCGAATACGCATGGGACGGCAAGGTGGTCTGGGAATACAAGGTCAGCAACCCGCGCCAGATCGCGCACCACGGCTTCGATCGCCTGCCCAACGGCAACACCGCCATCCTGATCTGGGAAAACAAGACGTATGACGAAGCCCTTGCCAAGGGCCGCGATCCCAAGGACACGGCCCTCAGCCGCAACGGCATGCCGGCCCCCGGCCAAGGGCCTGACGGCCAGCCGCTTCAGGGCATCTGGCCCGACGCCATCCTTGAAGTCACGCCCAAGGGCGAAATCGCGTGGGAATGGCATGTGTGGGACAACATCGGGACAGGCCCCGACCAGATCGACATCAATTGGCATCTGCCCCTGAGCATGGGGTATTTCGCCCGCGCCGACTGGACCCACTGGAACTCGGTCCGCTACAACCCCAAGACCGACCAGTACGCGGTCAACTCGCGCGACTTCGGCGAAATCTACATCATCGACCGCAAGACCAAGAAGATCGTCTGGCGCTACGGCAACCCCGCCACCCACGGCATGGGCAAGGCACCCTCCGGCTACCATGACGACGGCGATCAGATCCTCTTCGGCTCGCACGACGTGGAATGGCTGCCCAACGGCAACATCTCCATCTTCAACAACGGCACGCACCGCCCCAGCGCCAACCGCAGCTCCGTCATGGAAATCAACCCGGCCACCAATCAGGTGGTATGGCAGTACGAAACAAGGGATCACAACAGCTTCTACTCCGACTTCCAGTCAGCGGCCCAGAAGCTTCCCAACGGCAACTGGTTCATCACCTCCACCAACAACGGGCATCTTTTCGAAGTCACCCCGGACAAGCAGGTGGTCTGGGAATACAACAACCCCATCTCCGCAGACGATCAGGCCTACTGCGTGAAGCGCGACGACAACCCCGAAACGCAGGTGCACCGCGCCTACCGCTACGGCAAGGACTTCCCCGCCTTCGCGGGCAAGGCCCTGAAGCCGCAAGGCAAGCTCGCGGCGGGCTGCCCCGACTGGCATCAGCTTCTTGAATTCAAGAAGGGCCCCAACTTCAGCTCCTCGAAGTAAGCCCTCTTGCAACGTCCCTCACCCCTAAGGGACAGGCCCCGGCGTTTTCTCCCAAGCCGGGGCTTTTTTACGGGCCAAAACCGAAAAACAAAGCCGAACCGGACAAAACATTCCGAACGCTTCGTATTCCCCCAAAAGCCGCAAAAACGGGGAGGCTCCCGAAGGA
>USCL01000069.1 GCA_900553145.1 uncultured Desulfovibrio sp. | reverse complement strand
AGCCTTCCTGTTTGAGGAGGCGGAGGTCAACTACACCTGCTCGAACGGCAAGAATCTGAAGAGTGGTGAAGTCCTGATCCGGAACTTCTAATGAACGAAAAAAGGCTCCCAAAACGGGAGCCTTTTTTCGTCATATCCAAACATCGTGCCAATTGGATTTTTCACAAGTTCACATTCTCAAGTTGGCTGCAACAGATTCTCATCTTGGGTGACTCCTCACACAAAGCCTTTCTGGACGCATGGTTCTCCCCGCGCAAGGATCTGTATGCCGTTCCGGACGACGTGACGGTCTGCCGCTGTGAAAACGTCAGCGCGGCGGACATCCGGGAAGCCGTCCGCGACGGCCTGAGCGACGTCAACGAAATCAAGCTGCGTACGCGGGCGGGCATGGGCAATTGCCAAGGCCGCACGTGCGGCCCGGCGCTGGCGGCCATCGCCGCGGAAGCCGCGGGCAGGCCCGTCCCGGACATGGGCCGCCTGCATGTCCGATCCCCCCTGCGGCCCGTGCCCCTCTCCGCCCTCCTGCGGCTTCCCGAAACGAAGTAACCCTTCCCGCAACAGTGAACCCTGCCACAAGGACATCCCATGCACATCGTCGACTACTTCGTCATCGCCGGCTATTTCGGGCTGGTCATGTACCTCGGCTACTACTCGATGAAAAAGGTCTCAAGCTTCGACGACTACGCCGTCGCCGGGCGCAGCATGCCGCTTCCGATCTTCTTCGCCGCCATCGCCGCCACCTTGTGCGGCGGAGGCGCAACCATCGGGCGTATCTCTTTTATGCATACTACAGGGATCATCGTGTTCTTCGCGCTTACGGGCGTCGTCATCAACCAGATTTTCTCCGGGTTGTTCATCTCAGAGCGCGTGCACAACGCCGGGAAGAACGTCTACAGCCTCGGGGATCTCTATGGGATTTATTATGGGCGTTCCGGGCGATTGCTCTCCAGCGTGTTCGGGTTCCTGTTCTGCGTGGGGGCGTTCGGGGTGCAGATCCTCGCGATGGGCGCGATCCTGCAGACCGCCACGGGCATCAGCCTCATCCCGGCAGCGCTGATCGCCTCGATCGTGACGCTGGCCTACACATGGTCGGGCGGCATCCTCGCCGTGACCCTCACCGACGCCGTGCAGTACGTCATCATCATCATCGGGGTTACGCTCTGCGCCTATCTCGCCATCGATCACCTCGGCGGGTTCGACGCCATGATGTCGATCCTCTACTCAAACCCGCGCTTTGAGACGAACATGCGGCCCATGGCCAACTGGTCGCTCGTCCAGTTCTTCGGCCTGTTCTTCAGCTTCCTGCTCGGCGAGTTCTGCGCGCCGTACTACATCCAGCGCTACGCCTCCACCAAGTCCGCCAAGGACGGCAAGAACGGCCTGCTCATCTTCGGCGTGCACTGGATCTTCTTCATGGCCACCACCGCGGCCATCGGCCTCGCCTCCATGGCGATCCAGCCCGACGTGAAGCCCGACCTCGCCTTCACCAACCTCATCCGCGACATCCTGCCCCCCGGCATCACCGGGCTCGTGTTCGGGGCGCTGCTCGCCGCCGTCATGTCCACCGGCGCGGCCATGATCAACACCTCCTCGGTCATCTACACCCGCGACATCTACAACAAGTTCATCAACAAGAGCGCGACGCAGGCCGAGCTCCTGCGCCAGTCCCGCATGTCCACGCTGGTCGTGGGCGGCATCTCCATCGGCGTGGCCATCATCTTCCAGGACGTGTTCGGGCTGATGATCTACATGTTCAAGCTGTGGCCTTCCGCCATCCTGCCCCCCTTGATGTGCGGCCTGCTCTGGGGCAAGATCTCCCCCTACGCGGGCGCCCCCGCCGTCATCGCCGGCGGCTTGAGCTTCTTCCTCTGGAGCGACAAGGTGCTCGGGGAACCCTTCGGCATCCCGGCCAACTTCATCGGCATCGGCATCAACTGCCTCGTGCTGTTCTTCGTCCATCAGAAGATGAAGGGCTACAAGCCCGAAGGCCCCTTCCTCCCCGACCTCAACTGATCAACCGCCGGAGGCGTCACCATGTGGCTTCAGCTCACGAAATACTTGTTCTACCTGTCCTTCTTCCTCAATATCGTCTGCGGCGTCTGGGTGCTTTTCGGCATCGTCCAGTGGATCAGGGATCTGAACAGGCAGTAGGCCCGCGCCACCCGGAGCGGGAACAGCCGCGCATTCCCGAATAGAAGAAAGGGGAGGTCAAACCTCCCCTTTCCCGTACGTCCCACCCGCTCGCGGGAACAGCCGGTTTCGCCCGTTCATGCCGCCCTGCGGGGCATCCTGACAATCCGCCGCACGGAAAAGGCCGCCAGACACAAAAAAGAAGGCAAAGGGCCGGGTCAGGGAAAGGGCATGGCCGCCGTCCGGCGGGATGGGCACCTTCCGCAGGCTCCGGCTTGGGGCGGGGACGGAATGCCGTTCCTTTTCAGCCGGGAGCTCCCCCCGTCAACAATGCATGGGCATGAAAGGAGCTTCGCTCAGCGGCCAGCCGCGGGGCATGCGCCCTCCTTCCGGGGTCCTCCGCTCCAAAAGATCGCGGGACGCCGCGAGCATTGCCAACAAAAGCCGAACTCCGTATCCCTTTTCTCAGGGGGCATGAAGCCGGGCCTTGCGCCACAGGCTTTTCCGCCGCAAAAGGCGGCCCGTCCCATTCCGTCCTCAACCGTGTGTCCGTCCGGCGGATAGCCGGAGAAGGAGCCTTTCATGGAACTGGAGAGCGCGACCGGGAAACTCAACGCCTACTTTGACGAGCGCCGGCAGGCGATCATGGCCATGATCGAGCGGCTGGTGAACATGGATTCCTTTTCCCAAGACGGGGAGGACGTGAACAAGGTCGGGGAAGCCGTTTCCGGCTGGATGCGGGAGGCGGGGTTCCGCACGGAGAAGATCGCCAAGCCCGCCATCGACCCCGATGAAAGCTGGATGGAAAAGCTCGGCAACGTGTTTTCCGCCCGGACCCACGGGCCGGAAGCCGGGCCGGGCATCGTTTTTCTGGGGCACATGGATACGGTGTTCCCCGCCGGGACGGCGGCGGCCCGCCCCTTCCGGGTGGAGGGCGGCCGCGCCTACGGCCCCGGCGTGGCCGACATGAAGGCCGGGGTCGTCGCCAACATGTTCGCCGCCCGCGCGCTCAAGGAGCTCGGGCTCATCGACGTGCCCATGACGCTCATGTTCTCGCCCGACGAGGAATTGGGAGCGCCCACGGCCACCCGCGTCTACGGCGAGCGGATCAACGGGGCGCGCGCCGTCATCTGTGCCGAGCCGGGATTCCCTGACGGCGGCGTGACCACGGAACGCCGGGGATCGGGGCATTTCCACATGAGGATCAAAGGGATATCCGCCCATGCCGGACGCTGCTACGAGGACGGGGCCTCCGCCATCCTTGAGCTCGCGCACAAGGTGGTGGCGCTCGACGCCTTCGTCGACGCGCAGGCGCAAACCATCGTCAACACCGGGCTCATCAGCGGCGGCAACTCGGCCAACGCCGTGGCCCCGTGGGCGGAAGCCCGCATCCATATCACCTTCAATACAACCGATGCGGCGGAGCGGCTCGTGGAGAACGTCCGGGCCGTGGCGAACCAGACCTTCGTGCCCCGGACATCCACGCGGATCAGCGGCGGCATCCGGCTGCACCCGCTGGAATACTCGGCGGACGTGGAAAGGCTGTTCGGCATGGCGGAACGGGCCTGCGCCGCCATCGGCGGCTACGCGATCCGGCGTAACCGGGCGCTCGGGGCGTCCGAGGCCGGGTTCACCGCCAGCGTGCTGGGCATCCCCTCCATTTGCAGCATGGGGCCGGAAGGCGCGGAACTCCACTCGCCCCGCGAATACCTGTCGGTGGATACCGTTTTGCCGCGATGCAAGATGATCGCGCTTACCGCCATTCAGGCCGCCCGGGCGTTCGGGCCCTCCCCGCGCGTGTAGATCCGGCTAGCTGTAAAGAGGGCCCGGGGCCTCGGCTTCAGAACCCCTAAGGTGTGGAACCGGCTGTTTCAGGCCGGAAGCCGTCCTTTCTTGGGCCCGTTCCGTGCGCGCAGATCCGGCGGCTTACGGGAAGGAAATCACGATTGCCCTGCGGGGGCCTCCCACCGCGCGTGTAGATCCGTTGGGACGCCGCCGTCTTCAACCAGCGGGCTCGGGGGCCTGCCACCGCGCGTACAGATCCGTTTTCTTCGGGTCGACGTGGTTCTTGGCGGACAGGGGCCTCCCACCCCGCGCGCGTAGATCCGGCGGAATATATCATTCTGTGGATCGTTTGTGGTAGGCCTCCCCCCGCGCGCGTAGAGCCGGCCATCGTTGCCGTCTGGGAACCCACGTTTCCCCCCTCAGCACGCCTAGATCCGGCTGAAGAGTGGCAGGGGCATGAGCCCCCTGCATGGCTCTGCCCGGGCGGCCTCCCCCTGCGCGCATATCCGGCCATGCCGCCGGGCAGGGGGCCGGGGGAAGGCAAGCCCGGAGCATCTCCGAACCTGCCGCGCGCCTGCGTTTTTCTCCGGAAAAACGGCGTTGAGAAAATAGTGTTTCTCATTTCTCATATTTTTCTCATACAAAATGAGAAAAACAACGGGCACGGAATGCGAAAACCAGCGGACGCGCCCTTTCCCTCCTTGGGGAACGGCACGCTCCGGCCGCCCGCGCGTTGGAACGCTTCTTGAAAAGCATGGGGCATATTGTTTCGCGCCATTTGGAGGAATCATGGATCTGCATGTCTTTTTTCAGAGTGAAGTCAAGCCCACCATCGGCTGCACAGAGCCGGGGGCCGTCGCTTATGCCGCCGCCGTCGCCGCCCGCCACATGCCTCTGGCGCCGGAGGGCATCCGGCTGGAGATGTCCGTGGCCATCTACAAGAACGGGCGCTCCGTGGGCATCCCGGGGACGAACGGCCTGCGCGGGCTCACGCTGGCGTGCGTGCTCGGCGCGCTCGGCGGCGATCCCGACAAGGGGCTGATGGCGCTTGAGGGCATCCCGGCTGCCGCCGTGGAACAGGCGCAAGCCTTCATCGACGCCGGAAAAATGACCGAAGAGGTCGTGCAAGACACGCCTTCCATGTGGGCGCGGGTGACGCTTTCCGGCGCCGGGCATACCGTGTCCTGCACGGTGGCCCGCAAGCACGATCACGTCGAGCGGCTTGTCGTGGACGGCAAGGTCCTCGTCGACCAGCCGCTGGAAACGCAGGGCGGCGGCACGGACTGGACGGACGAGCTCACGGCCATGCATTTTGAGGAACTGTGGAACCTCGCGCTCGGCATCGACGACGCCATTGCGGAGCAGATGCTCGAAGGGGCGCGGATGAACATGGCGATCCTCGACCACGCCGGGACGGAACAGGCGGGCATCGGCATCGGGGGCATCCTTTCCAAATACGACGATCACGGCTCGCTCCCGGCGAAAATCAAGGAAGTGGCCGGGGCCGCATCGGATCTGCGCATGAGCGGCGGGGACGTGGCGGTCATGAGCAGCGCGGGGTCGGGGAACCACGGCATCGTGGCGGTCATCCCCGTAGCCATGACGGCGCGGGCCCTCGGCGCGGACGACCGCAAGCTGGCCGAAGCGCTGGCCCTCAGTCATCTGGTGTGCGGCTACATCAAGGCCTATACCGGGCGCCTGACCCCCACCTGCGGCTGCGCCGTGGCGGCGGGTGCCGGGGCGGCGGCGGGCATCGTCCGGCTGCACGGCGGCACCCCGCGTCAGGCGGAACTTGCCGCCATTACCCTCGTGGGGACGCTGCTCGGCATGATCTGCGACGGGGCCAAGGAATCCTGCGGGCTCAAGGTGAGCAGCGCCGCCAGCGAGGCGTGGAGCGCCGCCATGCTGGCCCTTGAAAACCGGGGCATCCGCAACACGCAGGGCATCATCAGCCCCGACATCCACGAGCTCGGCATTACCCTGAAGGAATTCAACGAAAAGATTTTCAGCGCGGCGGATTCCGTCATGATCGGCTTGATGACCCGCCAGAACAGGAACACGGAAAGCCGGGCCTGATCCCATCCCTAAAAAAGCCGGGCCGCCTCCAGCCCGGCAACCCGCAAGGCCGCGGATCGTTGCCGATCCGCGGCCTTTTCGTATGTGCCCATCCAGTGTCGCCCGGGCCTTCGCCGCCGTTTTTCCCCGCATGGGGCCAGCGCGCCTTCACCGGGCACAACGCCAAAAGGGGTTCCGGGGCGTTTTGCACGGATTCAGCCGGCGGGGGTTCCGGGAACGGCGGCAGGGCGTGCCGCCCGCAGCCGCTTGGAAAAGGCTTCTCCCACGGACATTGTGAGAACCGCTCAGGGCCTACGCGCGCTTCTGTGCGCGCTTGGATGCCTTCAACGGGTTCACTTTCTGCTTTTGCTCGGTGACGTTCTTGATCATATGCATATTTTCTTCAAAGAGTTTCTGGCCGTCAAGGTTGAGCGCCTCAAGACGTGAAGAAACGCCGCCGCGGCTTGAAAAACGGTGAGGGTCCGCGATGGGCCTGTGGATATAGTTTTCCGAAGTGAGGTAAAGCCCCCTCGCGTCGATGGCGAGCAGCAGTTCTTTTCCGTTTTCTATAACAGGTTGGATAATCATATCTTGCGTCGTTCCAAATCTATTTACCATCATGATCTTTCCCTAATAAAAAGTTATCGAATCGTGTGCGTTAAAATGGATGTCGGCAAAAATGCTTTTCGGAAATTCCCTTTTTTCTTCCATACGCGAAACTCCTTTGGAAAAAATAACCGGTTAATGGACAATAAACGTCCTTAGCCTATCAGATGCATCCTTTTGAGGCAACGCGCTTATAAAAAATTTATCCGCTGCCGCCCGATCCATAACCATAAGGGCTGTCCGTTCAACCTGTCCGCAACCAATGTCCCCTCTGGGGGGCGGCGCGCCCGAGGCCGGAACCGCCTTCAGCCCGCCAGCCCCGCAGCGCGCAACCGGCCAACAACCGGCCAACAGGGCGGCGCACCCGCCACAACCTCCCATTGCCGCCCACGGATGCCGCCGGCCATCCCGCCGGGGCCCGGAAGGCGGCCTGTTTCCACGCGGCGGGGAGGGAGGCCGCGCCCAGCGGGATCATGGGCTTCCTCCTCCGCAGGCGGGGCGGAAGCCCCCCATGCCTCATCCCCCCGTCAGAACAGGGGCCTCCTCACGTGCGCGGTTGCGGAGGACGCGGGCCCATGCGGCGAGCGGGGCAGCCCGTCCCTGTCCCCCGCGCAGCATCCCCTTCGCGCAAGGCCGGGCCATCGGCTCACCCTATCCCGCGCCTCCCCTTCCTCCGCGCCCAGCCGAACCCAACCGCATCCGGCATGCGCCGATCGGCGTATGCCCGGCGCACGCCGTCCGCCCCGCACGTTCCGGGCGGGCAGGCACAGGGCGGGAACCGCGACGCCAACGGGGCGGAACCTCTGGCCCGCTTATTGCTCTCTTCCCAAATATCGTAGAGTATCATGCAAAAAGAGGGAGTCGGACTATGTCACAACTTCATGGAGTCAACGGCCCGCAAGCGCCGCAAAACGTGGGGCTCTCCCCCTCCGTCGGCAAGCTCGGCCCGCATAGCGTGCAAATAGGGACCAACCCGCCCGTCCGCCTTGACGACATCAAAGGCAACAAAATTCCCTTCGCCGGGTTCAGGACCGCCACCAAAGTGGCCAGCGCCAAGACCGGGGCACGCGAAAACGCCGCGCTCGTCCTCCGTTCGCTGGCCTCACCGGACGGCAAGCTGGACGCCAAAGCCCTCCTCGACGCCTCCAAATCCATGCAGGCCCATCTCGACCGGCTGGGCACGCTGGGAGAGATCCGCGGCAACATGGACGACGCCGTACTCGCGGCCTTCGCGCCCGAGGTGGAGAGCCTTTCCAATACGGAACTCCTCAACGCCTACCAGCAGTTCCTTTCCCCGGAAATGAGCCTGCTCAAGCGGGCGCTGCAAAACGAAATCAGCGCCAACCCGAACAACGCGGACGCCATGGCCGCGGCCGCCAACCTGTTCAGCCTCGAAGCGCTCGTCACCAAAGAGGCGAGCAACCGCATCATCATCGCGCAGGGGCTCGCGCAGCCCGAACAGATCCCCGCCCTCGCCGCGCAGTACGGCGCGGGCATCGAAGGCATGGGCGAAGCCCGGCGGCATGAGGCCCCGGCGGACATGAGCGCGGTGAGCATGCACGTGCTCATGGACGTGGCCATCGACAGCTCCGCGCGCCGGGACCGGGCGGGCGGCCTCGCCGCCGACATAACCAGCCGCCGCGGCCTTGGGGACATCGACGCCAAACAGTTCGGGGACGTGCTCCGCTCCGCCGGGCTGACCATCAACGTGGACCTCGGCTTCCTGCTCGGCATGAACGGCCCGAAACCGCTGCTCAAGGCCGGGGGCGCGTGGGAACACATCTTCCACTCCATCGAATCCGCGCCCGACGCCGCCGCGCGTCAGGCCGCCATCGACGTGAAGGGCCAAGGCTACATCCAGAAACGGGACAACGTGGAGCGCGGCCTGTTCCCCGAGCTGAGCGAAGACCGCCCGGCGGTCGCCAACGAACGCCCCACCTACGCCGCGCTCAACCTGCTGCGCCTGCGCACCGGGGCGGCCCCCACCTACGGCTCCGTAACCCTGCACCTCAAGCCCGAAGTCGCCCGGCGGGCCACCTATACCGTGGACGACACGTTCATCGCGCTGCGGCTGCGCTATACCGAGGCCGGGCGTCAGGCCGCGCTCGACCTGCTGCCGGGCTTCCCCGGCATCAGCGAGGCGCACAAGGCCGAAATCATGACCGAGGGGAGCGAGCTGCGCCGGCGTTTCGACGCGCTGCTCGGGGCCATGGCCGCCAAGGGGGAATTCCGGGCCGACCTGTTCAAGAACGAGCTGCAACTGTCCGGGCTCGCCGACGATGAGAACAGCGCCCTCGCCGGATTGTTCATCAAGGCCTTTAAGGATACGCAATCCACCCGCAAGGCGATGGCCACCTACGACAACCTCGAAGCCCTGCTCCCCGAGCTCGGCGACATGGACGCCGTCAACCTGGCCCGCGCCGCGCTGGACAGGCGGCAAAACGGCATGGGCCGCGTCGCCAGCGAATGCAACTACATCGAGGCGCAGGTGCACGGGCCCGTGGTCTTTTCCCGCGACGTGGCGGAAATCGTCATCAACAAGGAATTTGGGCTCGACATGCTCCCGCCCGATCAAAAGGCTTGGTTCAATGCCGTGATCGCGGTGCTCGGAGGCAAACAGCCCGCCGGAGCCGACATGGCCAGCCTTTCCGAAGGCCAGCGGGCCGAGCTCGCAGGCATCCGGGAACAGCTCGGCGGCGCGGCCATCCCCGTCCGGATCGAAGAGCAGATACCGGAACTGGATCTCAAAAACGATATCCAGCACGAGGAAAACCTGTTTTACGCCGCGCACTTCGATCAGCCACGCATCGACGCGGGCCTCCATGCCGCACAGGACGACGCCGGGCTTCAGGCCCTCATCGCCGACGCGCTGGACACGGCCCCCGGAGGGCTCGCGGCCCTCCGCGCCCTCGGGGACAGGCCCCTTGTGGCGGGCGGGGACATCGGGCGCGTGCGCGAAGCCTTTTCCGCCTCCGTCGAGCGATACCGCCATGCCCCCGTGCAGGGGCAGCACACGGAAAACGACCTGCTGCGGGACTGCATGCTGCGGGCCTTGGCCGACGTCGTGGGGAAGGGACGCCTCGACTCCCTCGCCGCCGCCGATTCCCTCACGCAGGACCCCGCGCAGCGCGCAACGCTCCGGGATCTCGTCATGGCGCAGCCGCCCATGAGCGGGCAGGCCTTCCGGACGCTGGCCTCCGCCGCGCTCCAAGGGGCCGCGACGCTGGACGGGCTTGTCCCGGCCGGAGGCGAACCCTTGACGGATGAAGCCCTGATTGCGGGGCTCGGCAGCGCGGCGGCCTCGTTCCGCCGCTCGTTCGACGCCATGCCCAAGGCGGATCGCGAAGCCGCGGGCGAAGGCAGCCTGCTGCAGGCGTTCGGGGGCCTTGCCTTTTCGCTGATGCGCAACGCCTCGCCCGAAAGGGCCGACAGGATCGCCGGGCGGCTGAACGGCCCCGCCATGCAGGGGCTTTCCGGCGTGCTCCTCCGGCTCGGGGACGCCGAACGCGGCTTCCCGAAGGATGCCGGGTTCCGGGACGCGCTGGCCTTCAACGCCTTCCAGTCCGGCCTGCGCGCCGCGCTCGGCGGCAAGGCGGAAACCCCGGCCGCCTTTGCCGGGGAACTGTCCCTTATCCCGCAAGCCGACCGCGACCGGCTGCGCGCCGCCCTGCCGGGGCTCGCGGACACCCTCGACGCCTCGTTCCCGGCCCGGCCGCCCTTCCCGGCCGCCCGCGCGGGCAGTCCGGCCATAACCCCGGCGCAGCACCGCGGCTTCCTGCTGTCCATGCTGCCCGTTTACCACGAGCACGAGCGCCCGGGCGCGTTCGACCACGGCGCGGCCTACCACGGGCGCGGGCACATCTGCCGGGCCTTCATCTTCGCCTCGACGATGGCGGGGCTCATGGAGGCCATGGGCCACACCGTGGACAGGACGGCGCTCCTGTGCGGCATTGCCGGGCATGATGCCGGACGGCAGGCCAACGGCCCGGACACGCCCGAGCAGGAAAGGGAAAGCGCCCGGCTCGCCCTTGAGAAGATGCGCGGGCTCTTCGGCGCGGACACATTCGGGGAAGCCTATGAGCGCGAATTCACCGCCGCCATCGTCGGGCACGCCAGCCCCACGCTGGAGTCCATGCTCCTCAACGCGGCGGACTCGCTGGACATCGGGCGCGTGACGGAGTTCGACTTCAAGTACTTCCCGTTCCTGCGCGGCGGCGAACAGGAAGGCCCCAAGGCCTTCGTCCCCGAGTACCAGATCCTGCGCGAACAGCTCCACGAGGAAGCCGACCTCCTCGCGCGCATGACCGATCCCCTGACGCAGACCCGGGATCTGCGCATGAAGCTCGCCGGGGCCGGAGAACTGGAAACGATGATCGACATCCAGAACGCGGCATCCGACGCCGTAAAGGGGCAGCTCGGCATTGAGCGGGAACAGGATTTCCTCGCCTTCGTGGAGGGCAAGATCCGCGCCTATCCGGACATGTTCCCCCTGCTCACCCGCTACTATCTCGAACCGCTGGCGCAGTGAACCGGCCTTCCCGCCCATGCCCTTCCAAAGGCATAGGCGGGAACGCGCCTGCGGGCACACAAGGAGAAAATGATGGAACTGGCATCGCTTATTGAAGATCTTGGTAGAGCCTGCGGGCTCGATATCGCCCTCGACGGGGGCCGCTGCACCCTGCTTTTCGACGGGGCGCACGAGGTAACCGCCGAACAGGACGGCGAGGCCGTCATCCTGCACGGGATCGTGGGGGACGGGGCCTGCCTCTCCAACCCGGACAACGCCCGCGTCCTGCTCGCGGCCTCCTTCCTCGGGGCCGAAACCGACGGCGGAGCGCTCTCCGTCTGGGCGCGCACCGGGGAAATCGTGCTCTGGAAACGGTTCGACGCCTTTGTGGACTATCCGGCCTTCGAGGCCGCCATCAACGCGTTCCTCGCCCAGATCATCCACTGGAAAGCGCGCATCGCCGGCCTGCCCCCAGTGGCGGCCCCCGCCCCGGCGCCGTTCGCCCCCGGCGGGCTCATGGTGTGACGGCATGACGGGGATGCCCGCCGCCGGGATCTCCCTGCACACAAGACAGCAAGCCCGGCCGCCGGACGCCGGGCGCACGACAAAAAAACCGCGAAGCCCCCGACATGCGGCGGACTGGCCCGCCCCGGCACCGCATGCCGGGCAGCCGTCGGCGAAAACAGCGCAGCGCAAGATAAGGAACAGCCATGTCCCAGCTCTCCGTCCAGCAGCAAACGTCCGCAGCGTTCTCCCCGCTCACGGAAACGCCCGAATCCCGGCCCGACGCCACCCGAGATGGAATCCGGCAGATCGTGGAACAGGCCCCCGTTCCCCTCACGCAACAACTGGATAGGGTGCAGACACATGTTACCGATCCAAAACAAACCTTGTCCCCCGGGACGCTCAACGAGCGCAACCACGAGACGACGCTGACTGCGGCGAGCCGTGCGCTGGAGCGGACGCTGACGGAAGGCAATGGCAAGGCCATCGAAACCGCCCTCGAAAACGTGGAGCTGGCGAGGGGGGAGGCCCCCGGAGATCCGACGCCCGAAATGGCCGGGCTGATCCATACGGTGCAACAACGCCAAGCGCCGAACGTACACGGCGTGCCGCAAAAGGACGGTGGGCCTGTTGAAGAAGGGCCGGGGCCCGGAACAGGACAGCCAGCCGCCGCCAATAGACGAGAAATTGCCGGTGCGGCACCCGTTATCATGGAAGACACCGGGGAAACGATGGAAATCGACGGGCAGCAGGTGCGCATGGAGGACGTGCCGGAAGAAGCGTTCGCCGCGTTGCTCGATTATGCGCCGGATAACAAAAATCCTGCGCCCGGATTCCGACGCGCAGGGGCGGCCCCGTGCCCCGGGCCGCCCCTGCCGAGGCACGGGGGGCTCCCGCCGCGTCCGCTGTTCCGGCTACAGCCCCCTTGTTCACGCAGCCCTTTTCCCGCGCGTGTTGCCCACAGTAAGCTGCGTCCCCATCCGGGCCACGGTCAGCAGCCGGTTGTTGGCTTCCGCGAAATACGCCTTGGAGCCTAACCCGCAATCCGAGGGCCGCGTGCCCCCGTCCACGCCCCGCACGCCTTCCGGCGCGTAGCGCATGAACGACACAGCTCCCGCGCCTGCCCCTCCGTTTCCACGTAGGGCACCATGATGCCCGCCGCCCCCGCTTGCTCGCTACCCGCTCCACAGTTCTGACCGCCCCCGCAGCGGACACGACTCTCCAGCTGCGGCATCCTGACTGAACGGGGATGCGGCGGACCGAACGGCGCATGCTCTTCGGAACGCTGCGGGGATGCGGCGTGCCCCGGGGCATCGGGCCGGCGGCAAGCGCCGCGGAACGGGCCCTTGCAAGGGAAATCCCGCTCCCGGCATCCGCGCCTCCCTGCGGGACAAAAAGCGGACAGGCCGCCTCAGTCAAAGAAGTGGGCGACGCCTAACCCCACCAATCGTTAAAACGGACATTTTCGATCGTAAAAAATACGATTTTTCCCTTTCAGTCGCCTTTTCGTTGACACCGCACGACGCCTTTTGCTAGGGCCTTTAACTAGGAAGGAAAAACTTTTCCAGAATGATGACGCATGGTTTTGCATGCCTTCATCCCTTTCTGACTATCGGGGATTCGATGTCCCTCCAGATGGCTTTACCGCCGATTGTATGGACGCCCGTTTTTCCGATCCGCGTTTTCACTATAACGCCGGAGGAAGCCCGCCTTGCGGCGGCAGCGTGCCGGGCGGTGCCGGCGCAAGGCCGGAACGCGCCCTGAAAAATCCCCTCCAACGCCTTCCGGGCGAATGTCCTTTGTCGACGCCGCACTAGGCTTTCCGGACGCTCAGGCGGCTTGCGGCCCGCTTTTTGCGGCCTTGTCTCTCCCCCTCAAAACACGTAACGTCCTCACGGGCACCGCGATGGGCGGGCCGCCGATCCCTTGCGTGGCGGGCATGCAGCCACGCCGGAGCGTCCGGGAGGCGCCTTTCCCGGACAACACAAAGGAGCGCCGATGCGCCGTCGCCTTTCCTCCAAAGAGGCGTTGTTCACGCCAAGCTTCATCGCCGTCTGTTCCGCGAACCTGCTGTTCTTCATCGCCAGCTTCATGATGGTGCCCGTCCTGCCGATCTACCTGCTCGACGGCCTGCACGCCTCAAAATCCGTCGTGGGCATCATCCTCTCCGCATACATGATCGGCGCGCTGGTCATGCGCCCCGTTTCCGGCTTCCTCGCGGACCAGTTCCCGCGCAAGATACTGTTCCTCGTCTGCGGGGTTTTGTTCGCCGCCCAGTTCGAGGGGTATCTGCTGTTCAACACGCTGGCGCTCGTGGGCATCGTCCGGGCGCTGCACGGCATGAGCTTCGGCACGCTCTCCACCTCCGCCGCCACGC
Source organism: uncultured Desulfovibrio sp. (assembly GCA_900553145.1). Lineage (GTDB taxonomy): Bacteria > Desulfobacterota > Desulfovibrionia > Desulfovibrionales > Desulfovibrionaceae > Bilophila. Next base: position 935 of record USCL01000069.1, on the reverse strand, counting down.
TCGCCGTCGACGTCATCCCCCTTGCCAAGCTCGGCACGGGCATCGGCCTGTACGGGATGATGGGGTCGCTGGCGATGGCCCTCGGCCCCATGATCGGCATGCTCGTCCTTGAGGCCGGATCGTACGACGCCGTCTTCATCACGGCGATGGGCTGCGTCCTGCTCGGCCTGCCGGTCAAAAAGCAGCGCGTGGCCGTCAACCGGGCCCAAAAAATCTCGCTGGACCGCTTTTTCCTGAAAAAAGGCACCTATGCCTTCATCGGGCTGGTGCTCATGGCCTTCGTGTACGGGCTGCTCGTCAACTATCTGTCCGTCTTCGCCCGGGAACGCCACGTCATGGCGAACCCCGGCTATTTCTTCCTGCTCATGTCCCTCGGGCTCGTCCTCAGCCGCCTTTTCGCGGGCGGCATGATCGACAAGGGCTATATCGGCCGCCTCATCCTGGGCGGCAAGGCCGTCATCATGCTGGCCGCCCTGATCTTCCTCTCCGTGCCTACGGAAGCCGCGTTCTTCGGTTCCGCCGTGGCCTTCGGGCTCGGCTTCGGGATGATGTCCCCCTCCTACCAGACCCTGTTCATCAATCTGGCCGAGCCCACCCGGCGCGGCACCGCCAACGCCACCTACCTCATCGCGTGGGACGTGGGCATCGGCGCAGCGGTGCTCCTCGGGGGCCTCATCGCGGAAGTGGCGAGCTTCGACGCCGCGTTCACCCTCAGCCTGATCATGCTGTTCTTCTCCGCCCTGCTGTATGTGAAGGTGATCGGCCCGCAATACGAAAAGAACAAGCTGCGCTGACGGCTTGCCCCGCGCGGCGGCGTCCGTATGGGCCGCCGCCCGGCTTGCAGCCGGATGCCCCGCGCACCCGCGCTTTTCCAGCCCGGCGCGGCCCTGCCTCGGATCCCCGCACCCGGCATCGGCGGCGAACCCGCCGCGCCC
>USCL01000068.1 GCA_900553145.1 uncultured Desulfovibrio sp. | reverse complement strand
AACAGCGTGCCGAGCCGCAACTCGTCGCCGTAGGCGTCCTTCGCAAGCTGATCCCATGCCTGCCCCTGCCGCGTCGTCTTCTCACTGGGCATGTGCCGTCCTCGCCTTGTCCGAGCGCATCCTTTCGAGCGCGCGCCGGACGAGCTTTTCAAACTCCGGCTCCAGACGCCGGAGTTCTTTTATAAGCGCGGGCAGATTCCCCGCGTCCGTGATGTTGAAATGCTGCACGATCTGGATGTCCCCCGAAGCCTCCGGCTGGCGCTGCGCGGGTGCCTTCCTACTGCGCTCCAGCAACAGCGGCGTCTGAGGAAGCACGGGCGGCAGGGAATCCCGGCCAAACTTCGCGCCGACCGTCCGGGACCACTGATCCGGGGCCGCGCCCAAGGCATTCTTCAGCACGGCGAACGCCGACCCGCTGCGGTCCTGCCGCTGGACGGGGTGGAAGATGGAACGTGAGACAGGCTGAGGGGACGATGAAGACGCCGGGATGTTGACGACAGCCGGGGGGATGTCCGGCTCATTCACCTTCGAGAGCGAGGCGTCGAAGAGCTTGGGCAGACGGTCGAAGGTCTTGTTCAGGCCGCCGACGAGGTTCTGCCCGGCTTTCGAGAACGCCACGGTTTCGGACTGGCCGGACGGCGGGGCCATGAGCACGGACGTGCCCACGGGCTTGCCCTTCTCCGAGCCGTCCTTCTTCGCAGCCGGGATGAACACCGTGCTGAACCTGTTCCCGCTGTCCAGCGATACGACCGTGACGGGTCCGGCGCCCTTCCCTTTCTTGCCGCCCTTTCCCTTCTTGGGGGCCTCGTCGCCAAAGCCGTCGAAGTTCAACGGGGTGTCGTCATCGGGAACGTCGCCACCACTAAAGGCCGTACCATCCGTCCACCCTTTCAGGAACGCGGGCAGATCCAGCGGGTTCTGGGCCACGGGCCTGTCGGGTGCCTTGTCCGGCTGCTTGGGGCCTACTGCCTTCGGAGGTTCCTCGATCGAGTTCTTCGGCTTTGACTCGCCCTTCCCCGCTTCACCCTTTTTTGCCCCTGCCTCCTCATCTGCCTCCCGCATCCCGGCTGCTGGATCGAAGTTCAGTGCCGTCTCAGCGTTCTTCCTGAAGTTTTCACCCCATTTCGATTCGCTGATGGTTTTCCCGACCTTATCGATAGCACCGAATATCCACTCTACAATGCCTTTGATGCTCTCCGCCGCAGAGGTGAATATCCCGCAAATCCAATCCCACGCCTTGCTAAAATACGGGCCGACGACATCCCAATTTTCGATCAGCCAATAGGCCGCCAGCCCGATACCCGCGATGGCGATCCCGACCGGGCCGAAGGCTAATTTCAACGCGCCGAGGCCCTTTCCCAACAGCTTTGTTGATTTATTCCATGCAGTTGTTGCACGGCTTCCCCACACCATACCGATGGAGGTTTCTTTCTGGATGCCGATGAGCCTCAACATTCCCGAGCCAAGGCTTTTGGCTGTGCTGACGGAACCTTTCCCCACCTCCGCCCACGACAGATGCGCGGCCCGGTTCAGGAGCGCCGCTATGGTGCCGCCCCTTGTCGCCGCTGTGTTGGCGATGGTCGCCCCGCGAAGCGCCAGCATCCCGCCCTTCACGGCGTTGATCGTCGTCGCAAGGCCATTGTAGGCGTAACCGAAAACGATGCCGCCAACGGTCAGGGCCGCCAGCGCGCCAACGCCGCCGAGGAGCGCCGTGGTGACGTTCGGATACTCCTTGGCGAACCCCGTGATCACGCCGACGCCCTTGCTCATGGTCTTGAGGAAGGCGTTGTAGGCGGGCAAGGCCGCGTTGCCGACCGTGATGCCGAGGTTGCGCGTCTGCTGCGCGAGCTTGGCCTCCTCGGTGGCCGTGGTCTCCATCCGGTTCTGGTATTCCTCCAGAACCGAGTCATCGACGTTCGAGTTGGCGATCTTGAATGCCTGTTCCAACAGGCCAAGGTTTTCCAGCAACGGCGCGATGGCGGCGATGCTTTCATCGCCGAACAGCTTCATGGAAACGGCGTTCTGCATTTCACGGGGAACCCGCTTGAGTTGCTTCAAAAGCGTCATGATCGCGCCTTTGGCATCGGTCTGCATTTGCTTCTGCATGGCCTTCGGATCAAGCCCAAGGCGGCTGAATATCTCCTTCTGGTCCTTGCTCATGGCGTTGCCGAGCGAGAGGACCTTGGAAAAGTTTTTCATGGCTGTGCCGGCCACTTCCACTTCCGCCCCGGACGCCTTGAAAGCCATGCCGAGCGCGGCGATGTCCTGCGACGCCATGCCGGAGCCTTTCATGAGCGGACCCATGCGGGTGAAAATACGGTCGATCTCGCCCGCTTCGCCGTTCATCTCGTTCGAGAGGGCGTTGATCACGTCAGCCGTGTGCCGGGCTTCCTGCGAGGTCATGCCCATGCTCGACCGCCATGTCGCCAGCGAGTCGCCCGCCTGTTCCGCGGTGACGCCCCACGCGATGCTCATCTGGATGGCCTGCTCGGTGTTCGACCGCATCTCTTCGCGGGTCTTGCCGAGCCCGGCCTGTGCCCCGGAGGTCATAATCGCCACCACGTCCTCGAACGACTTGCCCGTCTCCGAGGACATCTTGAGGGCGTCCTGATAGACCTGCCCGAGCAACTCGTCGTCCGCGCCGTTCATGACCTTCTTGAGATCCGCGAACGTATCTTCGGCGCTGACGGCCAGCTTCACCGGAATGGCAGCCGTCGCCGCCTGTGCCGCGCCGCCGACGAGACGCCCGTTCAGATCCGACCGCTGATCACGCAGCGCGGCACGGCGGGACATATTGGCATCCACGTCCTGCTGGTGGCGCTTTGCAGCCTCCATGCTGGCCGAAAGCGTGCGATACCGCGAGGCCAGCTCACCGATCCTGTTGCCCGCGCTCGTTGCCAGAGCCACGGTTTCGCGGTAGGCCGCGCCGGACTGCATGAGCTTCGTGGAGAGTTGGCCAACCTCCTCTTCGGCACGGGCCAGCTTCAAGGCCAGCACCCCGGACGCGCCGCCGGAGTCCTTGGCCTTGGCCTGAAATGCGGCAAGGCGGGTTTCGGCTTCACGGAGATTTCCCCCGAGCGCCTTGAGCCCTTCCCGTTGCTTCGCCAACATCGGAGCGAGGCGGTCGCCCATGTCGACTGAAGGCGTCCCGGAAAACTCGCGGCTCAGTGCGCCACGCTGCGCATCGGCGGCGCGGGCCACGAACAACCGGGAACTTTCCCTGTCCTTGCGCTTCCTAAGTTCCTCCATGTCGGTGCCGAGCGCCTGACGCTGAGAGCCGAACGCCTGATAGCTCCCGGCGGAACCGACCGCTGCGGCCACAGTTTCACGGTAATTCAAGCCGGAGGACTTGGCGCGTTCGGTCAAGCGGCTGACCCGCTCCCGGGACTTCTCAATCTGCTGTTCCAGACCTTTCGTCTTCCGGCCCGTCCGCTCCGCCGTCGCCTCATACTCGGCAAGCTGCCTGCGGGCCTCCTTGAGTTCCGTGACCTGCGCCTTGATCTTGTCCTTTTGCGCGGACATGGCGGCGCCCACCTTGCCTACGGGTGAGCGCTCCATGTCCCGCAGCGCTTGCGTGACGGCACCGATGCGATCGGAAGCGGCCTTGAACGATGAGCCGAAACTCCCGTCGAGGTTCGCTCCCAAGCTGAAAGAAACGCCAAATTCACGCGCCATTGCTGTCCATATCCTTTGCGGCGTCGGCATAACCGACGAACGCTTCCGGTGTCAGATTGCGGATTTCCGTCCTGCTCCAGCCGCTGAATTTCGCCAGCGACAGCATCGCTAGGCGGAGGCCGTGGAGCCTTCCCCTTGCGTCGTAGCCGTCGCGGTTTCGGCCTCCTCCCTCTTTTTCGGCTTCGTAGGGCGGAGGGAATTGTGCGCCGCGCGGATCGCCCCGATGTCGTCCTCATCGAGCGTCCGGAGCACGTCGTAGGGAACCCCCGTCACGATGGACAACGTGCACAGCTCGACGGTGACAGGGTTGTTCCCCCGGTTGAAGGAGATGGCCATGTCCATCGCGTCCTCGTCGTCGCCAAGCGTGGCCCGGCGCAGGGTGAGGATGTCGGTCTTTTTGCCCTGCACGGTGATGGGGGCGCTCAGGGTGGCTTGCGCGGTCTTTTCCATAATGTTTTCTCCTATGCGTTGAGGCCCATCTGGACGCGGACGGCGGCCAGCAGGTCGTTGCCCTTCACCCGATGGATGAAGTTGATCTTGTCGATGAGGAGCTGTTCCTCGCCGTCCAGCAGGATTTCGAGGCGGGTCACTTCCAACTCAAGATCGTTGCCGTGCTTCTTGCCCTGCTCCATCGTGCCGAGGCTCATGTTTTTCGGACGGCCAACGATATTGATGCGATACGGGATGGATTCGCGGATGCTGGTGCTCTCGTCCACGATCTGCAACGCGCTGTAGCACTCGAACAACGGCTGGAGCGTCCAGTCCAGAATGTCGAAAACATCCTTGGTCGCGCTCGTGAAGGTCATCTTGCAGGTCATGGACTGCGTGAGCCCGATGGTCGGGGATTCGATTTCCCCGGCAATGCCGGAACCGCTCAAGGTTTCGGTCATATACTGCACCTGCGGCATCTCGATCTGGGCCGTGCCCAGAAGGTCTTTTCCCTGCCAGTACACGCGGTAGGCGATTGTTTGCTCAGGACGACTCATGGCCTCTCCGTTAGCTGAACAGGACGCTCAGGTTGTCGGTGTCAAATTCAAAGATGCCGTCGATCTCGCGGTTGGCGGGCGGCGGGGTGATCCGCAGGTGGAAACGGGCGATGCCGTCGATGAGATCGGTCGTCGGATTGTCCGACTCGTCGAAGGAAATGGAACCGCCGAGGATCATCTCGCGGGCCGCGTAGCCGTCCAGACGGATCTGCTCGCTTTTCAGGATGGTCTGGATCTGGCGGCGGGTCAGCGGGTTGTCCACCTTCTGGAAGTACGTCAGGATGAACGTGCTCTGGTACCAGTTGAAGAATCGGCGGATGGCGTCCTGACAGTCCTTCGGGTCGGTGTTCGAGGGGTACACGCTCATGCGCCCGCCCCACGACTTCATGCCGCCGTCCCAATTCACGGCGGTGTAGATGCCCTCGCCGTTCAGGTAGTTGCACTTGTCGAGGCCGAGGAAGAGTTCTTTCCAGCCGCCCTCCTCCTTTTCGTCGGGATAGCCGATGCTGGTGATCTCCAGCCGCTTGTTGGACGGGCTCGCGTAGGGGACGCCCTCCCGGTCGGCGTCGGTCTGCGAGATGAGCCCGGCGAGGTGCGTGGCGAGGCCGAACACCCTGTCCCCGAGCTTCACCTTCGGCCAGCAGACGATCAGCAGCTCGTCCGAAAGGTTGTTGTTCTGCTTGTACGCGGGGACTTCGGCATACTTCGTGAGCCCGTGTTCGCCGCCAGTCGGGATGTCCGCGATGGCGATGGCCCGGAACAGCCCGTTGATGCCGTCAGCCTTCGCCGCCATGACCACGGCCACGGCGGGGTCTTCGGAGAAGCGCGGGGCAAGGATGCTGCCCGGCACGAGCCGGAACTGCGGGAACACGGAATCGATCAGCTCCAGCCCTTCCGATTCGCCCGTGGATTCGTTGATGCCGCCGATGACGTCCGCGCTGTCCACAAGCGACACGTCCGCGTAGTCGTACCCGGCGGTCGCGGATGCCTCGGCGGGAAGGCTGCCGCCGTCGATGCGGGACAGTTCCCCGGAGATCGGGTCCAGCGTGTAGTCGGTGCCTTCGACGTAGGTTGTGGAGCTTTCCGCGTTTTTCAGCACCAGCTTGGAAACGGAGCCGTGCTTGAGCGAAGCCGCGCCCTTGGCGTCGAAGCTCACGGCCTCGCTGCTGACGCTCGTTTTGTGGACGGCGGGATCGAAGACGTTGCACACCACCAGCGGCGCGCCCCGGTAGAGCGCGAAGTGGCTGTACGCAAGCTCCTGCAAGCTGTATTTGTTGAAGTTTTCCTCGTCCCACCCCATTTCCGAGACGAACTCGTCATACGAATAATACATGCGCAGCCGGTTCACATAGCGGGGCTTGCCCGCAGCAAGGCGGTCAACCGCCGCCGTGCCGACCGCGAAGACCACGTTGCTGTCCACGGAACGGGCCGGGAGGATGCTCGTGGGCAATTCGCTGGTGTAAACGCCGTGTCTGAATGCCATACCCTACTCCTTGGCCTTCCGCGCCTTGCGGCTGGCCTCGTTGATGTCATTGAAAAGACGCTGCATGACGCCGCCCGGCCTACGGATCTGACGGCGGGTTTCGGCAAGCTCCTCCACAGGCACGAACAGCTTTTTCAGATCCGGGTTGGCCTCAATGACGGCGGCAAGCTGCGGAAACGGTTCGCCACGCAGGACGGCGCTGGTCCGCAGGGGAAGGCCGAACGGCCTGTCCGGGCCGACATACACGGTCAGCATCTGCTTCCTGCGGGCAACCAGCTCCGAAGACGGGCTTTCGGCTCTCGCAGGCGATTTGCGGGCTGTTTTTGGGGATTCCTGTTCACTCATAGGTGTGTTCCTTCAAAGTGCCGCCCAACGAGGTGGACGGGATAACGTACTGGTATTCGGGGTAAACGGTAGCGTAATGATGTTCGGTCCACTGCCTGTCCGGTTCCGGCATCGAGGATTTGAGCGGGTATTGCAGCTCAAACTTTTGGGCCACCACACGGTTACGGCGCAGGACCGCCCGCAGCCAGTCGAGCAGTTCCGCGAGGATAAGCCCCGCCTGCTCCTGACTCTCCGGCGCGTACATGCCGATCACGAGCGCCAGTGTTTCCCGGCCTTCCGCGCCTTCCATGCCTTCATCAATGCCGCCGCTGGCCCACCGGACGCAGACGAACGGATAGGTGCCCCTCTGATCCTCCGGCAAACCATGAAGGAACACTTGAAGATCCCCGCTTCCTCCGTTGGACGCCGGAAACGGATAGTCGTTCATGGCCTTGAGCAGCATTTCCCGTACCGACAGCAGCAACTCTTTGGATTTCATCTTATTTGCCCTTTGCCGCGAGTTTGGCTATGCGGAAGTCAATCTCATGCCGGAGCACGGATATAAACCGCCGCTTGACGTTTTTTTCAATGGGTTCAGATACTTCATCAAACACCGCAAAATATTGGACGGTATAGTCGTGCGTCCAGATAAGCGTAGGGACCGAGCGGCCTTGGTATTGGTGCCTGCGGCCAAGTTTCTCCTGCATGAACCGGAGCTTCCCCGACTTGCCGCGCAGCACGAAACCTTTCGAGCGGTCGGACGTCTTCGGCTTGTAGCGCACGGGTTCGCGGGGGCCGAGCTTGTACCCCACAAGCGACCAGTCCTTGCCCGTCGAGCCTTTAGGCCGGGTCGGGGCATTCGGGACCAGACGGTAGGCATCGAGAGGCGTCTTGCGACCGCTCACCCTGATGACGCCGAACACCTTGTCCTTGTCGGCCACCTTGTAACGGCGGTCGTGAGAGGCCCGCTTCTTGCCGTACATCAGGACAGGCTGAACGGCGTCCCGGATGACGGACCTCTTGAGGTACGAAAGCCCCGCGATTTCATCCGTCAGCTCCTTGCGGGCGGTGGAAAGGGACCGCTTCACGGCTTGCCACATCGCCCCCTGACATTCCTTCGGAAACTCTTGCAGGGGACTCAGCAGCCAAGCCACATCACGCCGGGACACCTCAATCTTGATCATGACCGCTCCCTGTACAGCCGGATGGTCCGCAGTGCCTCCCGGTCGGCGGTGTCCACGTTCCAGCGTTCGCCGTTGAAGTCCACGGGCTTTCCGGGCCAAAGCTCCTCGGGGAAGTCGGACAGGGCCACGGCCAGCACGACGAACTCGTTGGAAACGCCGGGCCTGTCGTCCGCTTCGGGCCATGCCATTTCCGGCCTGTCCACCACGGCGTCGAGCGTTCTGCCCTCCAGCGTGACGGATTCCCCGAACTCGGCGGGGTTCAGGAACACGGAGTGGATTTCCTGTTCCAAGATGTCCTTGAAGAAGCTCTGGTTCATGAATGCCCTCCCCGCTCCTGCAACAGCGCCTCGGTCCGGGCCATGCGTTCGCTGAGGCCCTGCATGGCGTCTTCGTAGTCGTCCAACCGTTCATGGACACGCGCTACCGTCAGGCGGCAATCATCAATGTGGACGAGCTTCACCCGGTGTTTGTTCAACTCGGACAAATCGGATGAAACTCCCCGGACTTCCTCCCTGAGCGTGAGAAAGACATAGACGACGAGCGAAATGAGCAGCACAAGCAATGTACCGATGATGCCCATCGAATAGGCCAGCAGCGTTTCCGTGGTCAGCGGCATAGTTCCTCCGCGTGTTCAATCCAGAGCAGCAGCTCCGCGCCCTCATTTGCCGGAAGGTGAATCCAGCCTCCCTGTTCCATCTTCCATTGCCCGTCCGCTTCGTAAGCCCATGCATCAGTGATGATCGCCCCCGGCGTCATCGGGGCGGGAGGCACGCTTGTCAGCGCCCCCGAACTTCCGCACCCATGCAGAGCCGCCGTCAGCACGCACAGCGCCCACACGGGAACGGCGGCGGTATTCCCGAAAACCTTCAAGAACCAGTTGAAGGATGCGGACGAGGGCCGACCATGCATCACTTGCCGCCATTGCCCGCATCGTCGGCGTTTTTGGCTTTGCCCTTGTTGCAGCCGATCCAGTTCAGCAGCTCGTAGACAATCCGGTACAACATGCCCGACTGTTCCGTGGGCGCGGGCATGAACGCGCAGATGAACGCGCAAACGCCGGAAACGGCGGCCATGCCCAACGCGACGACGCCGGACTGAGAATCCATCAACGTAGCGAAATCCATCAGAAGACCTCCTGTCCGGGGTCATAGGTGCGCGTCGGCCAGCCGCCCACGCAGAATTTCCGCAGCGGGAAACGGTTCGCCGCGCTGTTCACGTAGTGCGCGCCCTGCATACAGTTCATGAGGTGCACGATGCGCCGGGCGTCGTTCCGGGAAAGGACGATGGAGAGGGCCGAAAGCGTCTTCGGGCCGACGACGCCGTCCGTCTGGAGATCGTCGAACAGGCGCGCGCCGTCCGCGCTGCCGTCCTTGCGCCAGTTGAAGGCATTGCACAGCCGTTGCAGGTAACGCCCCATGCCCGCCTTGCCGAGGTTCACGGCCTGCTCGAACAGCTCGTCGGCCACGATCTGCTCGAACCGTTCGAGCCCGAGCTTGTCCCACCACTCTTTCCTGTACCAACCCTTGACGCACCCGGTGAGGCTCGGAATCCCCATAAGGTGCGCGGAGAAGGCGGCCTTGCCCTTCTTGTAGGAAGGATGGCTCTTTTCCCGGTCGATGACGGGCCAGATCGGTTCGTTCGGGAAGAAGTTGCGGGCGCACCCGCGGAACGTCTCCCCGCCCTTGTCGCCGGAATCGTGCGTCCAGCCGCCTTCCCACTTGGCGACGGGCGCGTAGGCGAGATCGAAATCAGCCATGACTACGCCGCCTTGAAGTCGAGTTCGACCAACGCTTCGGGGTAGGTGCAGAGCGTGAGCGGGTTGGTCTGCACCTCGATGTCGATGCCGCGGCTCTTTTCCTTCTTGTCCATGCGGGCGTAATATTCGAGCCCGATGGTATTGACCGTCTCCATCCAGTCGGCGGGCGCGTGGTACTGCTTGAAGATGCCGGGGCCGACCGGGTAGACGTGCCCCTTCTTGGCCGCCACCATCGTCTGGCCGCCCACCACGTCGGAACGCTCCACAAACGTCAGGCCGCCGTAGGTAAATCCGCGCTTGCGGTAATCGTTGTTGCCATAGTCCTGTTTGCGGGCGAGCCAGTCCTCGAAATACTTCCGCACGAGCACATGGGAAGTCAGCATGTCGTAGGCGTCCGAGCCGATGATGCACTCGATATGGCTGAACGGCGTGCCGCCCATCGCGGCCTCGACATGCCGCTTGGCGTTGAGGATGCTGGTCTGGATGGGGTTCGCATCGTCGGCGGCCGTCTTGGGGAAAAGAATGGGCAGCGTCTTCTTGGTGACGCCGAACGTTTTGAAGATGTCGTGCAGGACGGTGGTGCCGTCCGCATCGAGCACCACGCCCTTGATGGCTCCGAGACGATGGAACTCCACCGTCGCCGTAAGGTTGTCCTTCAACTGCTGCATCTTGTCGTTGTAGACCTCGGCAGCGGTGATGGGTTCGGTGGAGCCGAACGCCCGGACATCCTGAATGTCTTCAGGAGCGAGCGTGTCCATCTGCGCCAGATGCGCGCAGGAGAGGTGCTTCCATTCGCGCTTGGCCCCGCGCCCGGCAAGGCTCTCAGGGGCGGTATTGCGCGGGGAATCGCCTATCAGCACGATACGGCCTTTCCTGATGTCGAGGGAGACGGTTGTGCTCTTCACGCCCTTCACCTCGAACAGCCTGCGGAAATAGACGGGAAGTGCGGGCAGCTTGTTGACCGCCGCGGTCATTTCGGTGCAATCGAACACCGTAGGATACTGCATAAACATGGATTACTCCTTGATGACGATGCCGAGATCGGACAGGGACAGCTTGGCCTCGGCCTGCAATGTGGTGACGCTGGCGTCGAACTTGAGGGCCGCGCCGTTCAGGATGGCCCCGCGACGGATGACGATGCCCGGCTGTGCGGACTCGCTGGCTTTGACAGCGCCGATGAGCACGGCGACGGGCGCGCCGCCCAACTTCTGGGCGCTCTCGACCGTGGATTCCGTCAGCGGCTTGTATTCCCCGGCTTCGCGCATCAGCACCATGCCGAACGGAAGAGGCGCATCGGAGGCCGCCAGCGTCACCGTTTCACGGCTCCACTCATAGTTCAGCTCATGCAGGACCAGCTCGGAAAAATCCGGCCCCATCACTTCGGTATTGACGATGATCTTGGACATGATGTCTCCTTACTTCGCGGTCTCGGCTCGACGTTCAGCATCGGCCAGCAGCGGGCTTTTCGTGGTTGCCGTGGGAACCGTCCCCGGTGCGGCAGCCGCGGGCTGCTGATGCGCGGCCTGAAGCCCGGCGAGGATGTCCGCACGGCTTTTCGCCTCGGCATCTTCCCGCACGGGCGTTTCGGCCTTTGCCAGCAACGGCGCTACGGCGGCGATCTGCTCGGCGCCCATCCCGGTGGCCCGGAGGGTGTTCAGCGTCGTCTCGACGCTGGCCGCCGTCTCATCGCCCGCCACGGCCTTCACCACGGCGAGCGCGCCGGCCACGGCATCAGCCGCCGCCTTGTCCATGTTCGCCTTGTTCTCGGCCTCCGCTTTCAGCCTGCCTTCGGCCAGCAGCGCGTCCACCAGCTCCGGGGACTGCGCGGCGAGTTCTTCTCTGGTCATCTGTGCCTCCACAGCGAGTTTGCGGATCGCGGCGTCGCGATCCCTGACTATATCGGTGACAAGGCCGAGTTCCCGCGCGGGCTGCGCCAGCAAAAGCTGCGCCTCGCCCCACAGTTGCGGGTCAGCCGTCAGCCCCATGTGACGGCCCACATCGGCCTTGAAAATGGTGTGCAGGGTGTTGATGCGTTCCTGAAAATACCGGCGTTCCTCGTCGGTCAGCTCGCCGCCCTGTCCGGCTGCCTTCCACTTCCCGCCCGTGATGGTCACGGTGGAAATGCCCCACTTCTCTTCCAGCTTCGCGTAGTTGGTGATCGTCATGATCACGCCGATGCTGCCGACCGTGGCCGTCAGCGGCGCGTAAACCGTGCCCGTGGCCGACGCCAGCCAGTACGCGGCGGACGCGCACAGGCCGTTGGCGTAGGCGGCGCAGCGCTTCTTCGTCCGGGCCTCGGCTATGGCGTCGGCAAGCTCCTTCGTGCCCGCCACGACGCCGCCCGGACTGGTGATGTCGAGCAGGATGGCGCGGGCGGAGGGGTCGGCAAGCGCGGCCTTCAACGACGACGCCACGGCATCCTGCCCCGTCCCGTACCAGCCCTGTTCCCTGACGATTGGCCCGGATACCGGGATGACGGCAACACCGCCGACAAGCTCGTAGCCACGCGCCTTCCGCTCCGGGAATACTTCAACCAGCGCTTGAGGGGTCGACTTTACCGAGGCCAATTCAGCCAGCACCCGCTCCGCCATTTCAAAGGGCAACGCCCAAAGTTCATTCATCTTCTTCTCCCGTCCCCTCTTCGGGGGCTTCAGCTTCCGGCTTTTCGTCGCCCTCCGGGGCCGCGTCCTTGCCCGGTTTGCCGGGCTTGGTGCTCAGATTCAGAGGAGCGAGCAACGCCAACAAGGGAGACTCCTCCAGCATTCGGGCGTAGCCTTCATCGAAGTCCCTGCCGCTCTCGGCCCATGCCTCGCCGTAGGTCATGAGGCGGTTTTGCAGCGCGAGGATGGTTGCCGTGATCTCCTTCACGGGGTCCACAAATCCGCGCGAGGGGCCGATCCAGTCGGCGTTGCACCAGAATGTGCGGGCCTCGTAGAACCCCGGCGCGCCTTTCGGAAGCTCGAACATGCCCCGGAGGAATGCCTCTTCCATGACCATCTCGTAGACGGGCTGGCAGTAGAGACGTCCGAACCAGTTGCGGTAAAAGCTGTAGAGTTTCCACGCCTCGTTGAGCGCGGCGCGGGCGCTGGAGTAGTTGGTCTTGGAAAAATCTTTCGTCAGCGATTCGTAGGGGATGCCCACGGAGGCCGCCGTCGCCCGGAGCACGATCTCCACGAACGCGGAGAAGTTGGCCGAAGGGCGCTTCGATTCCAGCACGTACGGCTTTTCGTTCTCGTTGCCGTAGAGGACTTGGCCGGGGCTGAGGTCTTGGACAAGCTGGCGTTCCCGGCGTTCGCCGTCGCCTTCCTGCCCTTCCGTCACATAGTCGGGGAGCTGCACCCCGCCGTTTTCCAGCGCGACGAAGACGGGGAACGACGCGGCTATGACCTGCGCGAACAGCTCGTAGCTGATGGCGTCGGACAGGTTGCGGAACAGCTCGATGCCCTTGGAGAACGCCGAAACGCCGCGCACCTGCTCGTCCGTCTCGTGCCGGAACAGGTGGAACACCCCCGGACGGTGGCCGACGCGGGCCGGGACATAGGTGAAGTCCGCCGACAGCAGCGCGCTCCGCTCCACCGACAGGAACGAGGACTGGGGCGAAGCCTTGGGCGTCGCCAGCCAGTACCCTTCCGGCCTGCCGTACTCGGACAGGCGGACGCCGTCGCGGATAAGCGGATCGCTCTGCTGGTCGCTCGGCGTCATCAGGCGGGCCGGGGAAAGCGTCTGGAGCGCGAGCGAAAACGTCCGGTTCTGCCGTTCCCGCTCTTTTTCGTTGAGCATGACCGCCAGATGCAGCATCTCGCCCAAGCTCAACATCGTCCGGAGGCCGAGGTTCTGGAGGTCGACGAAGTGGCATTGCCCGCGAACATCGGCCTCGGACGTCCAGAGCGCGAAGGCCCATTCCATCCGTTTGCCGAGTTCGCGGGCGCTCTCGGAGGAAATGCCGAGCATGTCGGCGGGGATGCTCGCCTTCGGGACAAGGCCCGTCCCGATGGCATTGCCCGAAATGGCCTCCACCGCCGAATGCGCCGCCCAATCGTTGGCGGCGAGGTCGGCGGTACGGCGCTGCATGACCGCCCGTTCGCGGCTCTCCCCTTCCGGGGAATGCACCTGCGGCCCGCGCCAGCCCGAGATGGAGCCGCGATAGGCCCCGGCGTCGCGGGAGGCGCGGGCGGTCATGCGCGAAGTGGACACGGGAGGGAGGGGATGCCCGAACTGATCAAGCAGTGCCATGCCTTACCTCCTCACCCTTGCGAGTACGATGGCGGGGCCGCGACGCCCGGTGTCGAGCGCCGCAAGCTCGCCCTGAAGATAGACAAGCTGCTGGCGGATCTCGGGCAGGTCGTACCGGGTCAAGGTGCGGCCTTGAACCGTATACGACTTGCCCGTGGATGCCGCCTTGTACGCGGCCTTCCAACAGACGATCAGATCGAGGAGTTCTTCACGTGTCCAGATGGTGCTCATAGTGGGCTACACATAGCACGAAAAAATGTGCAAGTCGCGGAATGTGCGGAACGTGCGGAATGTGCGAACAGAAATTTTGAAAAAAATACAAAAACAGCCCGGCGTGGGCCGGGCTGTTAAAGCTGTCTTGCCTTTCTTCTCGTTCGCAGATACGTTGCCAGCGTGGGGCCGCCTCCCGAAAGGAGGATACCCCATGAGACACTTCCTCCGGGACGTGCTGGCAGCTTGGCTTGCCGCCGTTCTTGCGGCTGTGGCGGTTCATTTCATGAACCTCTAAACGCAGTTGCCCCGTAGGAAGTGGCATTCCTACGGGGCGTGATACTTGCGAGACTCTTACTCGCGGGGGACGTGCCCCACACGGGGCGGTGAGTGTTAGCGCACTTGCCGCCCTTCTTGTTTTTTAAGATAGCGATGTTTCTCCGACTTGGCAAGTTCTCTCCGGCGTCTCTTTTGAAAGTCCTTTTTCGAGTATCACTTCTAAATCCTTGCGGGAAAACCAGCGGTATCTTTTCCCCGTTCCGTACATGCGCAGCTTGCCTTCCTTGACGAGAGCGTACAGATGGGTCTTTCCGCATCCAAGCACCTCGCAAGCCTGCTGCCAGTTGAGGCGATCCGACAAGTCGTACAGCGCCATCACGATCTCCGCAGGTTCGCCAGACGCGAACCGATGCCGCCCCCGCCGCGTTCGGTCTGGCGCGGGGGACGGGAGGGCTTTTTCTCCTGCTCGTCGGGCCTGCGCCGATGCCGGACGTTCAGGATGAACGCGAACGCCCGCTGCATGACCTCGCAGTCCCAATAGTGGTTCGGCTTGTTCGCCGGGTTTTCCCATCCTTGCTTCTCGTCGTCCCAGACCTCGGCACACAGTTCCTTGGCGTACTGTTCAAGCTGTCCGCCGTCATTGGTGTGGAGATGGAACGCGCCGGGATCATCCGGGTGGATGCCTAGCTTGAACGCCAGATCCGACTTGAAGAACGTCACGTCGCAGCGGTACAGCATCAGCCCGCCGGGGATCTTGACCTTGTTGCCCTTG
>USCL01000067.1 GCA_900553145.1 uncultured Desulfovibrio sp. | reverse complement strand
GAGGGGGAGGAGAAGCCCTTCTTCAGAAGGGTTCTCCTCCCCCTCCCCACATTTTCCTCTTTCTTTATCAACTAATGCGCATCGCCCCAGTTTTCGGCGGCGCCCCAGTCGGCCTTGAGGGGCACGTCGAGGACGATCCCGCCGGGGCGGACTCCGGCCATGAGCTCGGCGACGCGCGCACCGGCCTGCTGCGCGGCGGCCTCGGGGACTTCGAGCAGCAGTTCGTCATGCACTTGGAGCAGCAGCTTGGCGTCCAGCGCGCGCAACGTTTCATCGCCGTGCACGGCAAGCATGGCGAGCTTGATGATGTCCGCCGCGCTCCCCTGAATGAGCGTGTTGATGGCCTGCCGCCGGGCGAGCGAACGGGCCTGCTGGTTTTCGGCCTGAATGTCCGGCAGGGGGCGGCGGCGTCCGGCGAGGGTGGTGACATAGCCCTGCTCGCGGGCCATTTCCTCAACATTCTCGTAAAAATGCTTCAAGCCCTCCAGGCGCTCGAAATAGCGCGTCATGAAGGCCTTGGCCTCGGACAGCGGAATCTTGAGCTCCTGCGCCAGCTTCTGCGGGCCCATGCCGTAGATCAGCCCGAAGTTGATCGTCTTGGCGTTGCGGCGCTGATCCGGGGTGATCTCGGACGGCGGGGCGTCGAACAGGAGGCTGGCCGTGCGGGCGTGGATGTCCGCGCCTTCGCGGAAGGCCGACAGCAGCGTTTCGTCGCGGGAAAGGTGCGCCAGCACCCGCAGCTCGATCTGCGAATAGTCCGCCGAGATGAGCTTCTTGCCCTCGGGCGCGGTGAAGCAGGCGCGCATCCGGCGCCCGAAGACCCCGCGTACCGGGATGTTCTGAAGATTCGGATTGCTGGACGACAGGCGGCCCGTGGCGGTGGCAAGCTGGTTGAAAGTGGTCCGGATGCGCCCGTCGCCGCCCATGAGCCGGGGCAGCGGTTCCAGATAGGTCGAGCGCAGCTTTTCCAGCTTGCGGAACTCGAGGAGCGCGTCCACCACCGGGTGATGGCCGGAGAGCTTTTCCAGCACGTCCTGCGACGTGGAAGCCTGCCCGCCGCGCGTCTTGCCGGAGGTGGGAAGTTTTAGGCGGTTGAACAGCACGTCCCCGAGCTGCTGCGCGGAACGGATGTTGAACGGCCCCTGCGCCTCGCGGTAGATGTCCTCCGTGATGCGATCCAGATCCTTTTGGACTTCTTGGAGGAAGACGGCGAGCGCTTCCGCGTCGAGCTTGACGCCCGCGCTTTCCATGTCCGCGAGTACCGGGATGAGCGGCAATTCCAGCGTCTTCATGAGTTCGACGAGGTGCGCGCCGGACAGGCGCTTGAGGAGCAGATCGGTCATGGCGAGGGCGAGGAGGCCGGGGTTGGCCGCCGAAAGCCCGAGCGCCGTGCCCCAGCGGGCCGACAGCTTGGGCCAGCCGTAGTCGCGGTCCTCCGGCTCCAGCAGGTAGCTGGCGAGCCCGAGATCGAACCATTTTTCCGGCGGGATGCGCCGCCAGTCCGCATGGGTGTGCAGCAGCGCCTTGACGTCCGGCGCGATCACGAACTTCGCCTTGAGCAGGCGGTCGACGAGCTTGGGCGTCAGGCCGGTGTAGACGATTTCCTTGTCCCCGACGGCGACGGCCAATTCGCCGTGCCCGCCGAGCACCGCCACAGGGTGGCCTTCCAGCGCGTCGAAGAAGGGATCGGACGCGTCGCGGAGGCGCTGGCGCGGCTCGGCCTTGGGCGTGTCGAGCAGGGAAAGCTGGCGCATGGAGCCGTTTTTGCCGAAATCCGCCACTTCCGGCGTATCCTGCTCCACGGCGACGCGGCCGTCGCGGATGAGTGTGGCAAGCTCGCGCTCAAGGGAACTCAGTTCAAATTCGCGGAGCAGGGTGGCGGCCTCCTGCCGGTTCACCGGGCGCACGCGCATGGCGTCGAGCGTGAGGGAGGCGCAGCGGTTGGTGTCCAGCGTGGTGAGCTGGCGGTAGAGGAACATGGCCTCAAGCTGGCCGTCGAATTTTTTTTGCAGGGCGGGCTTCATGGCGGCGAAGCCGTCCCTGATGTCCTCCAGCGAGGCGTACTCGTGGAACAGTTTTTCCGCCGTCTTCGGGCCGATGCCCCGGACGCCGGGGATGTTGTCGCTGGAGTCCCCGATGATCGCCTGCACGTCGGGCCATTGCGTGGGCGTGAGGCCCGTTTCCTCCTCAAAGCTTTTGAGGGTGACGATTTTTTCGTCCCTGCTGGCCGGGTCCCACATCATGACGTTGTCGTGCAGGCACTGCTTGAGGTCTTTGTCGGTGGCCACGAGGATCACTGGGCGCTCTTCGCGGTAACGCCGGGCCAGCGAGGCGAGGCAGTCGTCGGCCTCGCAGCTGTCGGACACTTCAAGGTGCAGGCCGAGCGCCCTGATCAGCCGATGGATGGGATCGATCTGGCGGATGAGGTCTTCCGGGGTGGCGCTGCGCTGCGCCTTATACAGCGGGAACAGCTCGTGCCGGAAGTTGGGGCCGTGCCCGTCGAGCACGAAGGCGAAATGCTTGGGCTGCTCCTCGCGGAGGATGCGCATGAGGATGCGGGCCACGATGAACAGCGCGCTCGTCGGGAACCCGTCCGAACGCTGCATGCTCTGGTTGGCGTAGAACCCCCGGTATACGAAGGCCGATCCGTCCATAAGATAGATCGGCTCCTGTTCGAATCGCTGCTTGATGCTCATACTCTCTCCAAGAGGACAGCCGGGGGATTTTCACCGCTCCGGCGTAAGGGGCTCGGCCCGACGGGGCACCCGCGTTCGGCTCCTCGGAACCGATTTATGATGAAAAACATATTGTTCCAGACTCAGCACCGCGCCCCGGCCTCCGTCTTCCGAAAAACCGGAAAAAAGGATTCGATAAGGCCAGACGTCTTTGGGGAGAGGGGGAGGGTTTGGGAGGGGGCCTTTCTGGAGAAAGACCCCCTCCCAATCTTCATTCCCCCTGTTCCTTGACGACTTCCCGGATGCGGCAGACGCCGCACACGCCGGAGGATGTCGGATAGCCGCAGACGGTGCAGGGGGCGAGGGTGTCGCCTTCCGTCTTTTCGAGCCCGGCGAAGGCGGAGCGCCCGCGCTTGAGGAAGTCCACATAGAAGGAAAGCTTGCGTCCGGGCATCTCTTCCTCGAGCTGGTTCCAGAGCCCTTTGTAATAGGTAAAGCTCGCGCCCGCGCTGTAGGGGCAGGGCGTATGATGGTGCTCGATCTCCTCAAGGAAGGCGTAGGTGGCGGTCTCGAATTCGGTCAGCCGCCAGAAGGGCTTCACCTTGCGGGCGAAACCGTCTTCGCCGTCGAGGCGCGGCCCCTGATCCGACAGGTAGCCGACGTCCCAGCGAAGGGTGTTGCTGAACAGGCGGGCGATCTCGTCGTCGAGGTTGTGGCCGGTGGCGAGGGCGGTGAAGCCTTCCTCAAGCGCCGTCTTGTTGAAATAGTGCCGCTTGATTTTGCCGCAGGCGGAACAGATGGGGCGCTTGAGGCGCTGCTTGACCAGCGGGATGGCAAGCCCTTCCTTGGCCATTTCCTTGACGATGAGCTTGAAGCCGTGCTTGGCGCAGAAGCGGTCGATGACCCCGCGCACGATTTCCGACGAACCGGGGATGCCGAGGTCGATGTGCAGGCCGGTGACGTCGTAGCCTTGGCGCGAAAGTTCCAGCATGAGGGAAAGGGAGTCCTTGCCGCCGGACAGGGCGACGAGGATGCGGTCCTCGTGGGTGAACAGCTTTCCGGTTTCGATGCCGCGGGCGACCTGCGCGGAGAAGAAGTCCCGGAAACAGGTTTCACAGAATCCGGTGTTGTGGCTCGGCAGGGAAATGATGGCCGTGGCGGACTTGCAGCGTTTGCATATCATATGAGGCGAACTCCGGGGCAGGGCGCGGCTGCGCGCTGCGGCTTGGATGACCCGGCGCGAAACCGGTTAACTGGTTTTTCTATCTGCCGTGCGAGAGCCTTGTCAAGCCGGGGGGGACGGGCGGTACGCGCGCCCGCTGCATGATTTTTTTATGCGGGAAGGGTGATTGTGATCCCGATCACTGCCTTTTTCCGGTAGAGGGAAGAGAGTCCACCTTACAAGATGATGTCGTTTCACCTCAACTCGGGAGGTTTCCATGTTTTGCAATCAGTGTGAACAGACGGCGAAAGGGACGGGCTGCACGGTCATGGGCGTCTGCGGCAAGCTGGCCCCTGTGGCGGATATCCAGGATCACGTGATTTACGCGCTGCGGCTGCTGTCCCGTACGGCGCTCAAGGCCCGCGCCAAGGGCATAATCGATCAGGGCACCGACGACTTCACGGTGCGCGCGCTGTTCTCGACGCTTACCAATGTGAATTTTGATCCCGCGGCGCTTGAAGACGTGGCGCGGGAAGCCATACGCCGCCGCAAGGAACTCGCGGCGAAGCTCGGCTGTACGCCGGATACCTGTGACGCGGCCATAGGCGCGGACTGGGAAAGTATCCAAAAGGTACAGGCCGGGACAGCCCACTTCAGCGATGATGCGAACGTCCGTTCCGCCATGCAGCTGCTCCTGTACGGCCTGAAGGGCGTGGCCGCCTATGCGGATCACGCGGCTGTCCTTGGCCAGCGCGACCCGGAACTGAACGCTTTCGTCTATGAGGCGCTCGCCGCCGGGATGCCCGACAAGGACGGCACGCCGGACAAGGCGCGCGCCCTTGAGGATTGGCTGGATCTGGTCCTGCGCTGCGGCAAGGCCAACCTGAAGGCCATGGAGCTTCTGGACGCCGGGAACACCAAGGCGTTCGGCGATCCGGTCCCCACGCAGGTTTCCCTCGGCCACCGTCAGGGCAAGGCCATCCTCGTTTCCGGGCACGATCTCGAAGACCTGTATGAACTGCTGAAGCAGACGCAGGGCACGGGCATCAACATCTACACCCACGGCGAAATGCTGCCCGCGCACGGCTACCCGGTGCTCAAGGCGTTCCCGCATTTCGCGGGGCATTACGGCACGGCGTGGCAGAACCAGCAGAAGGAACTGCCCGATTTCCCCGGCGCGGTGCTGTTCACCACCAATTGCATCCAAAACCCCAAGGATTACGGCGGGAAGGTGTTCACGTCCGGCATCGTGGGCTGGCCGGGCCTCGTCCATATCAAGGATCGGGATTTCGCGCCGCTCATCCTCAAGGCGCTGGAGCTGCCCGGATTCGCCGAAGACGCGCCGGGCAAGGAAGTGACCGTGGGCTTTGGCCGCAAGACCCTGCTGGACGCCGCCCCCGCCGTGCTCGACGCGGTGCAGTCCGGGGCCGTGCGCCACATCTTCCTTGTGGGCGGCTGCGACGGCGCGAAGCCGGGCCGCAACTATTACACCGAATTTGTGGAAAAGACGCCTCAGGATACCCTCATCCTCACGCTGGCGTGCGGCAAGTTCCGTTTCTTCGACAAGGATCTCGGCAAGATCGGGCCGTTCCCGCGCCTCTTGGACGTGGGGCAGTGCAACGACGCCTATTCCGCCGTCAAGGTGGCGCTGGCGCTGGCCGACGCGCTCAAGTGCGGCGTCAACGACCTGCCGCTCTCGCTGGTGCTGTCGTGGTACGAGCAGAAGGCCGTGGCGATCCTGCTGACCCTGCTTGCCCTCGGCGTGAAGAACATCCGCCTCGGGCCGAGCCTCCCGGCCTTCGTGTCCCCCGATATCCTCAATCTGCTGGTCGAAAACTGGGGCATCAAGCCCATTTCCACCCCTGACGAGGATTTGAAGGCCATCTTGGGCTAAAGGGGCGGAAGGGGGCCCGCGCAGGTGCGATGCCGCAGCGCAAACCGGTGCCTGAATACGATGGTCAAGCGCTTCCCCACACGGGTGGGAGCGCTCTGATCGTCCGGACGTAGGACGAGATGCGGAGCAACGCGTCCCCGTGCGGGAGGGATCGAGCACCACGGCCGCCCTAAGCAGGCCCCCGGCCAGAGCGCGCCGCGCGGGTGGGAGCGATCCAAAACCGACAAGACGAGGTTCCGGTGGAAGGTGCGCCCCCCGCGCGGGTGGGATCGATGTAAGCAAAAAGGCCGGGAACCTAAAGGAACCCAGCACGCCCGCGCGGGTGGGATCGATACGGCGGTTATCGGCATCACGTGCATCCGGCAGCGCGTCCCCGTGCTGCGCGGTATGCCGCAAGGCCGGCGCGCAAGGGCTTGCCGATCCGCTCGCCAGCCGCTGGACAGAGAAAAGAGGGCGGGAGCTTTTTCGGAAGCTCCCGTCCTTTTGGACTTTGGGAGTCTTGCAGCTGAAACGCTTGCTTCTTGCGAGGATTCCGGTGTATTTTTTAAGGAAATACACTGTGAAACAGGAGCGGACATGTCAAACGAACGGTTGGAAGCGCTCGGGGCCTTGCCGCTGTTTGAGCCGCTGTCCCCGGAGGAGCGGGAACGCCTCGCCGCCGGGTGCCGGATGCGCACGTTCGCGCGCGGGGCGACGCTGTTCAGCGAAGGCGAACGCGCCGACGGCATGCACATTGTGCTGCGCGGCGTTGTGAAGGTCGTCCGGTTCGCTCCCGACGGGCGTGAGACGGTGCTCCACCTCGTCCGCAGGGGGAACACCATCGGCGAGGCCGCGATGTTCCAGAAGGGGACGTTCCCGGCGTCCGCCGTGGCCGTGGACGATGTGGAAACGCTGTTCCTCCCGGCGTCCGCGCTGTTCGCGCTGGTGACGGAGAACCCGGAGATGGCCTTGCGGATGCTGGCGGCGTTGTCGCTTCGCCTGCGGATGTTCGCGCACAAGCTGGCGGCGCAGGGGCAGGGCGGGGCGGCCTGCCGGCTCGCCACGTATTTGTTGCACAGGAGGCAGATCGGGGGCGGCGATCTCATCCGGCTCGGGGTTTCCCGTGAAGTGCTCGCCAACCTGCTCGGGCTGGCCCGTGAGACGCTTTCCCGCCAGCTGTCCCGGTTCTCCGAGGCGGGGCTGGTCGAGTTGCGGGGGAAGGACATCGTCATCCTTGACGTGCCCGCCTTGCAGGCCACCGCCGCCGAGGGCAACAGATAGGCGGGGCGGCGGCAGGCGTGGGCTTCGGTTTGCGGAATCGCGGCGGAGGAGGCTGCACTATGGGAATCAACGCGGACATGTTCAACAGCCCCGAGTGGATGAGCGAAGCTCTCCGGATCGGCAATACGGGCCTCTGGGCCATCGAGGTCGACGAGGAGAACGGCAACCACCGGATGACGGCCAATGAGACCATGCTGCTGTTGCTCGGTCTGGAGACGCACCCTGTGCCGGAGGAATGCTTCAGGCATTGGTATGGCCGCGTGGATGAAGCCTACCGCGCCGCGGTGGACGAGTGCGTGGAGAAAATGATCGGCACCGGACAGCGGTATGAAGTCCAGTATCCGTGGCACCATCCCGTACGCGGGCGCATTTTTGTGCGCTGCGGGGGCAAGCTGCTGCCCCGGCGGGGCAAGAGAGGGGTGCTGCGCCTGAAAGGCTATCATCAGGACGTCAGCGAGCTGGAAAGCATGCGCGGGCAGCTGCGTGAGAACCTTTCCCGCTTTGAAACGGCCTGCCGGATAGGCCGGATAGGCGTGTTCGAGTGCACGCGGGGCAGCCGGATCCTTTTTTCCGCCAACGATATTTTTTTCGAACAGTTCGGCATCCCCGCCGACAATGTGTGCTTTTCCGCGTTCAGGGGCTTGTGGCGCCGCTTGGCGCCGGGCTGCCGGAAGCAGGTGTTGGAAGCGCTGCGCCGGTCTTCATGGAAACAGGGGCGGTGCGAGCGTTTTGAAATCGAATTGCTGCACCCGGAAAAGGGGTCGGCCTGGTTCGGTTTCGAATGCGAATTCTCGCAGGATGGCGGCGTGTTGCGCGCGGTGGGGTACGTCTACGACATCACCGGGCACAAGCTGCACGAGGGCTCCTTGCGCATGGCCGCCGAGGCCGCTGAGGCCGCCAACCGGGCCAAGTCGTCCTTCCTCGCCAACATGAGCCACGAGCTGCGGACGCCCATGAACGCGATCATCGGCCTCTCCTATCTGGCCCTGAAAACGGATTTGACCACGCAGCAGTACGAATACATTTCCCGGATCAGCGAATCGAGCACGGCCTTGCTCGGCATCCTCAACGATATCCTCGATCTGACCAAGGTCGAGTCCAGCAAGATGGAACTGGCGCGCGCATCCTTCAACCTCAAGAAGGAACTCGGCATCCTCGCGGCGGTGGTGCTTCCGGAAGCCGAAGGGAAAGGGCTTGAGTTCTCTCTGGAGATCGCTCCCGAGGTGCCTTTGCAGCTCATGGGCGACGCCCTGCGCGTCCGGCAGATCCTCCTCAACCTGTGCAACAATGCGGTGAAGTTCACCGATGAGGGGGCGATCAGCCTGCATGTGCGGGCGGTGGATTCCACCAATACGCGCGTGCGGCTGGAGTTTGTGGTCCGCGATTGCGGCATCGGCATTCCCGAATCGGAAATAGGGCGCATTTTCAGCCCTTTCATGCAGGTGGACGAGTCCGCCACCCGCCGTTTCGGCGGCGCGGGGCTCGGGCTTGCCATCAGCAAGCGGCTCGTGGAGCTGATGGGCGGCACGCTGACCGTGGGGAGCCGCGTCAACAAGGGCAGCACTTTCCGGGTCGAACTGACGTTCCCGTTGGCCGAGGATGAGCCGCAGGGCAATGGGTGCCTGTTCTGCTCCGGGAACGATGTGCCGGATGAGGGCCTGCCGCTTGGGGACTTGGCGGGGCAGCGTATCCTTGTTGTGGAAGACAACGAGATCAACCAGTACGTGATCCTCAACATGCTTGCGCGGTTCAACGTGGAGGCGCGCGTGGCGGAAAACGGGCGTGAAGCTGTGGAGTGCTATGCGGAGGATCAGGACTTCGACGTGATCCTCATGGATGTGCAGATGCCGGTCATGAGCGGCTATGACGCCACGCGGCGCATCCGTGAGAGCGGCCTGCCCCGCGCCCGGGACATTCCCATCCTCGCCATGACCGCCCACGCCATGCGCGGCGACGAGGAGCGGAGCTTCGCCGCCGGGATGAACGCGCATCTCACCAAGCCCATCGATGTGCGGGAGCTGGTGCTCAGCCTGTCCCGTTGGGGAAACGCCGCGCGGCGGAACCGCAAATAGCAAGGGGATTCCCGCGGAATCATGCGGAATCCCGAGGAGGACGCCATGCGCAACTTTTTAGCCCTGTTGGGTGTTGGGCTGCTGGCGGGATGCTGCCTGATGCATTTCCATGTCCCCATTACGGAACAGACACAAACCAACGCCCGGACCTTCGGGAGCCTCGGGCAGCGCTTGTTGCCGGAGGACACGCCTCCTGAGCGGATCGCCGCGTTCCGGCAATGCCTGAGCGAAGCCTACATGGAGCACTACGGGGAAGGCGAAGCGGGCGCGGCCCGGGAGCGCGAGGACGGGTATGCGCTGTTCTGGCAGACCGTTATGGCGGCGGCTCCGACATACGACCACTTGGCGTCCTACGATATTCAGGTGCGGGGCCGGAAACGGTACGAAGCCGATCCGCGTTCGTTCGTGGAGGCGGGCAGGGCATGGGCCCGGATCGTCTTTGGGCGGTGCGGCGCGGGAGTGTTTCCGGACGAGGACCGTTACCGCATGCTCGGCCTGTTCTCGCGTCTTCCCGCATGGTGTGACCCGCCGGCCGGGGTTCCGCCGTCGCCGCGGCCTCTGGACGGCATGGGGACGCCGCCCGCACCCGGCCCGGAACGTCCATAAACAAAACGCACGCCGTTCCCGCGAAGAAACGGCATGCGCCAATGTTTCAGAAACGTCGGATGCCCTGAAACGACGAAGCGGTTCCGGATGTTCATCCGGAACCGCCATTGTCATCTGGTAGCAAGGGGGAGATTTGAACTCTCGACACTACGGGTATGAACCGTATGCTCTGACCAACTGAGCTACCTTGCCGTGTGCGCTACCGAAGCAGCGAGGACATTTAATAAGTGAGATTGAAAAAATTGGCAAGCCTTTTTTGCAAGAAAATTTTGAAAGAGGCAACCTATGGATTTTCTTACCTCAAATCCCGGAGGCAATCCGCATGTGGGGTCGCGCCCTGATGCGCGGGCGCACGGGGCCGTCTTCATCGCCCTTTGACGGGGGCCGGGGGCGGCCTCTTTTCAGTTGATGGCGCACAGCCAGTAGGCCCATGTCACGCCGATCATGGTGATGGTCCTCAGGAGCTGGTTGTACAGGATGAGCCTGAAGGCCAGCCCGGGGCTGTAATACCCGGCGTAGGCCGGGAACTGGTGCCGGATGGCCCGCATGGGCGTGGACAGGATGTTGCCGACAAGCAGGGCGATGATGACTTCGGCGGAAGTGAGCCCGCCCATGTGCAGGGCGGAGCCCGCCGCGGACAAGGATGCGCCGATTTCGGCGGCGAGGCTCAGGAGCACGATGCCGAGCGCCTCGGGCCGGATGAACCCGAGCCACGGCGTATGGTCGGAAAGCCACGCCTCGGCGCTGCGGAAGAGCCCGTAGTGCTGCAGCAGGTACATGGCGACGTAGACGGGGATGGTGAACATGACGAGCTTGGGCAGGCGGCGGCGGAAGCGTTTCCACGCCTTGAGCGCGGCGCTTTTGAGGGTGACCTTTTCTTGGGGCAAGCGGCACTCGATGCAGTGCTCGCCCTGAAGGGGCGGCAGGAGGAAATGCCCGAGGCCCACCGTGAACAGGGTCCGCAGCGCGGCCGCCGCAAGGGTCAGCCCCGTATAGATGAGGGCGGGCGCGCCGAGCACGGGCCAAAGCATGAACAGCATGGTCGGCAGGTGCACCATATAGGCGGGCAGGCTGTTGAACAGGTTGGCGAGCACGAGCTCGCGCAGGCTGATTTCGCCCTTGGCATGGCTGTCGGAAAGCAGGGCGTTGGCGGCGGCGGGGGAGAAGAAGGCCATCGAGAAGGACGCCCCAGCGGCTTCGCGCAGCCGGGCGAGCCGCACCAGCGGCGCGGAAAGGCGGGCGAGGGGCTGTGTCCAGCGCAGCGCTTCAACGATATTGGCGATGAGCAGGCCGATGCACATGGCGAGCAAAAGCCGTGTGAGCGGTCGTCCCAGCGTCAGCCAGAACGGCATCAGATCGGAAGGTATCATGGGGCTCGGATAGCACGCTTTCGGGGGAGAGGCCAGCGTGTATTCTTTCGCCTCCCGGCATTGTGTGAAGGCGGGAATTCGTGTAGATTGGGGATCGCTCGAAGAGCGCCCCCTTAACCCTTGTAATTTCCGGATTGTCTCGCAAGGAGGTTCCCATGCTGATTCGTGAGTGGATGACCAAGGACGTCATCACCGTGACCCCTGACACATCCATGCTGAAAGCGTCGAAGTTGATGAAGGATCACAGTATCCGGCGTCTTCCCGTCCTCGACGGGAAGCGCGTGGTGGGCATCGTTTCCGACAGGGACATACGGGCCGCCTCTCCTTCCAAGGCGACGACGCTTGACATGCACGAGCTGTATTATCTCCTTTCCGAAGTGAAGGTGAAAGACATCATGACCAGCGATCCGGTCACGGTCTATGACACCGACGCCGTGGACTCCGCCGCCCTGCTCATGGAAAACAAGGGCATCGGCGGCCTGCCCGTGGTGGACGGTTCCGGGGAACTCGTGGGGATCATCACCGATCATGACATCTTCAGGGTGCTGGTGGATTTTTGCGGCGCGAGCAAGGGCGGCCTTCAGCTTGCCTTCCTGCTTCCCGACAAGCCCGGCGTGCTGAGCCCGATTTTCGAGGCCATCAGCCAGAACGGCGGCAACGTCCTTTCCGTGCTCACGTCGCGCGGCAAGACGAAGGAAGGGAGCAGCCACGTCTATATCCGCCTCCATGCGATGGACAGCGAAAAGGAAAAGGCCCTCATCGAAAACATGAAGAAGGCCATGCCGCTGGAATACTGGATGGATGACGAGTTCCACTGCAACAGGAATTGCTGATTGCTTCGGTTACG
Organism: uncultured Desulfovibrio sp.; assembly: GCA_900553145.1. Lineage (GTDB taxonomy): Bacteria > Desulfobacterota > Desulfovibrionia > Desulfovibrionales > Desulfovibrionaceae > Bilophila. The sequence continues at coordinate 3,034 of USCL01000067.1, read as the reverse complement.
ATACAAAAGGGGGAAAGGTTTCCAAGCCTTTCCCCCTTTTTGCATGGGCATGATGGGATACCCTCGCCGCCCGGCTTGCCCGCTGATCCGGCGTGCGGGGCGGGGCTTGCCCGCGGACGTCCGCCATGCCGCTGGCCGTATCGGGGGCGGCTCCTTGAGGCCCGCTTTGGCCGCGGCTGCGGGCGACATGCCGCGCTGGGCGCAGGGACGGGCTCCCCTTTCAGTGCGCATTGAGCCGGCGGGACATGCCGCCGGAGGCGCGGGGGATCGGCTATGCGGGGAGGGACGGGAGGAAATCCCCGGTCGTCCGCACGTCGGCGAAAGCCCCGTGCAGGGCCGCCATGAATGTCTCGTGCACCGTTGCGGCGGGGATAGCCATCCCGCCCCATTGCAGATCCCGCGTGGCGCAGGCGTCGCAAAGGAGCGTGACTTCATAGCCATGATTCCGGGCGGCCCGCACGCTCGTGTCGATGCACATGTGGCTCATCATCCCGCAGACGACGAGCTTCCGTATACCCGCCCGGCTGAGGGCGTCATGGAGAGCCGTTTGGAAAAAAGCGTCCGGCGCGTGTTTGATGATGACGGGCTCGCCGTTCAGCGGCTTGACCGCGCCGTGTATCTTCGAGCCGGGCGTATCCGGCAGGAGGAAAACCGCGCCGGGCCGGGTGTTGATGTGCCGGACGTGGAAAACGGGCCAGCGCCGCCCGCGGAAACGCTCCAGCGCCAGCCGGGCCTGCCCCGCGGCTTCTTCCGCGTGGGACAGTTCCCATGCGCCGCCGGGGAAATAGTCGTTCTGGATATCGATCAGGAGAAGGGCCGTGTCCATGCTGTACCTCCAATGATGCCTCCACGATAGCGGTATGCGGGGGAAAGTACAGTACGCACCTTTTGGTGGGTATGCGGCCAACGGGCGCGGATGAGGCCGTACCATCCGTGCCGCCCATGCCGGGGACTGGATATGCAGTCAGCGGGCGCGGATAAGGCCCTTGCGTTCCAGAACGTCGGCCTGCCCGTCCTCCAGCATGTATTCCACGCCGATGTCCTGCATGATCCGCACGGCCCGCAAGAGTTTTTTCCCCGCTCGGTGAGGAAGTAGGTCACGCGCAGGGGGTAGCCTTCCGGCTCGATCTTGCCGATCAGCCCGAAGTCCCTGAGTTCGCGCAAATGCTGCAGCAGCATCTTCTGCGTGATGCCTTCGATGCCGCGTTCCAGATCCGCCAGCCCCATGCCGCCGTTGCGCAGCTGGAACACGATGATCGTTTTCCATTTGCCCTTCATGATGTCATGGACGATTTCCAGAGGGCAGGTGCAGGTCTTGCGGATTTTCATGGTTGTCCGTCGGGGGTGCGCCGCGTTTGCGTGGGAACCCCGGTGGCAGGGGGCGCGCACGCCCCGCCGTCAGGGAAGGCCGCCTATTTTTTCAGCCCGAGCTGCCCGTCGATTTCCGCCATCGCCCCGATGGCGAGGGTGAGGAAGTCGCCGAGTTCAAGCCCCAGCTCCGAACACTGCCGGATGCAGTCCCGGTTGACGCTGGCGGCGAACGCCTTGTCCTTCATCTTCTTCTTGAGGCTGGAGGCCTGCATGCCCTCCATGCCGGTGGGGCGCACGAGGGCCGCCGTGACCACGAGGCCGGTCACGGTCTCCCCGCAGCGCAGGGCGTAGTCGAAGGCCGAAGAGGGGGCCACGCCGGTCATCTCGCCGTTGTGGGCGCGGATGGCGTGCAGGGCTTCTTCGGGCAGGCGGTCGCCGATGCGCTCGGCGCCGACGAGGCCGTGTTTGGCGGGGTCCTCATGCGTGAGGGGATAGTCGAGATCGTGCAGCAGCCCGGTCAGGCCCCATACTTCCTCGTCTTCGCCCAGATGGCGGGCGAGGGCGCGCATGACGGCTTCCGAAGCCAGCGCATGCTGGATGAGATGTTTCTCGGGGCCGAGTTCGTTCAAAAGGGCCAAAGCCTGTTCGCGGTCGAGCATGACGCCTCCGTGGGTTGATGGGGAAAGGTGGAACCTGTTGCATACCGTAGCGCGGCTTCAAAATCCAGCGCTGTCGGGTGATTGACACAACCATTGGAATGACGGAAAAGAAAGGGATCTGTTTCATCCTTCTTACCCGGTTCGCCCCGTGGCGGACAACGAACCTACATGAAGCGCATAATCGGTATTAAATTCAGTCATTACGGACAAATATATTTTTTCTACTGCGAGGATCCCTTTGTCGACAGGGGGGATCGCGTAATCGCGGAAACCGGTCAGGGCCTCGGCATCGCCACGGTCATGAACATTGTGGATCGCCTTCCCGAGGATCTTCCCCCGGACGGCGTGCGCGATGTCCTGCGCAAGGTGACCGACGAGGATCTGATCGTTGCGGAAGAGAACGATACCCTGACCTATTCCGCGCACAAGTTTTGCGAATCGCGCATCCGGGAACGCCAGCTCGACATGAAGCTTGTCGATGTGGAAGTCCTGTTCGATCGCAGCAAGCTGGTGTTTTACTTCACCGCGCCGACCCGGATCGACTTCCGTGAGCTGGTCAAGGATCTGGTGCGCGAGTACCACACCCGCATCGAGCTGCGCCAGATCGGCGTCCGGCACGAGACGCAGATGCTCGGCGCCGTGGGGAGCTGCGGCATGGTGTGCTGCTGCCGCCGGTTCCTGAGGAAGTTCGTGCCCGTGACGATCAAGATGGCGAAGGAGCAGAACCTCTTCCTGAACCCGTCCAAGATTTCGGGCATCTGCGGGCGCCTCCTGTGCTGCCTCAGCTACGAGCAGGAGAACTACGACATTTTCCACAGCAGCTGTCCGCGCCTCGGCAAGCGGTATCAGACCAACAAGGGCCCCATGAAGGTGCTGCGCGCCAACATGTTCCGCAACAGCGTGGCCCTGCTGACGGATACGAACGAAGAGCTTGAGCTGACGCTTGACGAATGGCAGGCGCTTGATCCCCGGCGTCCGGACGCGCCGCCGCGCCCGGAAGGGAAGCCCGATGCGAAGCCGGAGAACAAGCCTTCCGCCCCCCGCCCGCATGACGAGCTTATGGT
>USCL01000066.1 GCA_900553145.1 uncultured Desulfovibrio sp. | reverse complement strand
GGGGAGGGGAGAGGAAAGCCCTTCTTCAGAAGGGTTTCCTCTCCCCTCCCCCAGTCTTCTTACTGCAACAACCCTTCAGCAACCTCGACGACATGGTCGACGGTGAACCCGAAGTGCCTGAACAGCACATCACCGGGGGCGGACTCGCCGAAACCGGTCATGCCGACCACGGCACCATCGAGGCCAACGTACTTCCACCAGCCGTCCACGGAGGCCGCTTCAACCGCCACGCGCGCACGCACGGCACGAGGCAGCACCATTTCACGGTACCCGGCGGGCTGCGCGTCAAAAAGCTCGGCACAAGGCATGGAAACCACGCGGGCCTTACGGCCCTTTCCGGCCAAGGCTTCGGCTGCGGAAACGGCAAGCTGCACTTCCGAGCCCGTGGCGATGAGGATCACGTCCGGCGTGCCTTCGCAATCCTTGAGGATGTACGCGCCGCGCCTCACGGCTTCAACCTGATCCGCCGTGCGGGTCTGCTGTGCCAAGCCCTGACGGGTCAGCACCATACAGGAAGGCACGGCGGACTCAAGGGCCACCTTCCACGCGACAGCGGTTTCCACCGCGTCGCAGGGCCGCCATACGAGCAGGTTAGGAATAAGGCGCAGGCTGCTCACGTGCTCAATGGGCTGGTGCGTGGGGCCGTCCTCGCCGACACCGATGGAGTCGTGCGTCAATACCCAGACAAGGCGCTGCTTCATGAGCGCGGACAGGCGGATGGCGTTTCTGGCGTAGTCGGAGAACACGAGGAACGTGCCGCCGTAGGGGATGAACCCGCCGTGCAGCGCAAGGCCGTTCATCACCGTACCCATAACGAATTCGCGCACGCCGTAGGAAAGGTAGTTGCCGTTCCAATCGTTGCGCCCGATACGGGAAGACTTTTCATGCCACGTGCCCACGGAACCGGTCAGGTCTGCGGAACCGCCGAACAGTTCGGGCAGATGCGGGGCAATGGCGTTCAACACGTCGCGGTTGGCCATACGGGTGGCGACCTTCGGCTTGTCCGCGTCAAAACGGGCGATGGCGGCGGAGGACACGCTTTCCCAGTCGGCGGGCAGCGCGCCGCTCATCCGGCGTTCGAACTCGGCGGCAAGATCGGGATAGGCCTTCGCGTAAGCGGCGAACAAGGCTTTCCATTCATCTTCCAGCGCCGCGCCGCGTTCACGGGCGTCCCACGCATCCTTGATGTCTTGCGGGATGACGAACGGCTCGTCCTTCCAGCCCAGCGCGGCGCGCACGGCGGCGTTTTCCTCCGCGCCCATCGGCGAACCGTGGCTCGAAGAGGTCCCGCCCTTCTTGGGCGAACCGTAACCAATGGTCGTCTTGCAGCAGATCAGGGTCGGACGTTCGGTTTCCTTGCGGGCAAGGACCAGCGCCGCGTCGAGCATGGCGGCGTCATGCCCGTCCACGCCGGAAATGACGTGCCAGCCGCACGCTTCAAAACGGGCGGGCGTGTCGTCGCCGAACCACTGGTGCACGTCGCCGTCGATGGAGATGCCGTTGTCGTCATACATCACGATGAGCTTGCCGAGGCCGAGGGTCCCGGCGAGGGAACACGCTTCCTGCGACAGGCCTTCCATGAGGCAGCCGTCGCCGAGAAACACGTAGGTATGGTGATCGACAACGGGGAACCCGTCACGGTTGAATTCCGCGGCAAGCAGCTTTTCGGCCACGGCCATGCCCACGGCGGTGGCGAAGCCCTGCCCGAGCGGCCCGGTCGTGGTTTCCACGCCGGGGGTCATGCCGTATTCGGGGTGGCCGGGCGTACGGGAACCGAGCTGACGGAAATTCTTGATGTCGTCCATGCTCAGGTCGTAGCCGGTGAGATGCAGCACGCTGTAGAGCAGCATGGAGGCATGGCCGTTGGACAGGACGAACCGGTCGCGATTGGCCCAATGGGGATCGGCAGGGTTATGACGCAACACGCCGCGCCACAGGGCTTCCGCCATATCGGCCATGCCCATGGGCGCGCCCGGATGACCGGACTTGGCCTTATCTACGGCGTCCATGGAAAGGATACGAATGGCATCGGCAAGTTCTTTACGGGAACGCATGACAACTCTCCGTCAGCTTACAAAGTCAGTGAACGGGCTTCCTCCGCCTTGCGCTCAAACGCCAGACGACGGGCCTCATAGGGGGGAACCGAGAAAAACGCCGAACCGGACACCAGCACGTCCGCGCCCGCGCGCACGAGGTCGGCGGTATTATCGGGCGTGACGCCGCCGTCGATCTGGATAAGCGTCTCAAGGCGGCGCTCGTCCAACATCAGGCGCAGACGGCGGATCTTTTCATAAGTGACCGGCAAAAATGTCTGTCCGCCGAATCCCGGGTTCACGCTCATGAGCAGGACCATGTCGACGTCCTCCAGAACGTACTCCAGCGAGGACAACGGGGTGGCGGGATTGAGCGCGACCCCGGCCTTCATGCCCAAACGCCGGATCTCGGCCAGCGTGCGCTGCAGGTGCCGGGTGGCCTCGGCGTGCACGACCAGCATGTCGGCGCCCGCGGCCTGAAATTCGGAAAGATAGTTTTCGGGCTCCACAATCATCAGATGCACATCAAAAAACAGGCCGCTGCGCTTGCGCAACTGCCTGATGACGTGCTGCCCAAAGGTAATGTTCGGCACAAAACGCCCGTCCATGACATCCCAGTGCACCCACTGGAGGCCGGCGGACTCCAAAGACGAAAGTTCCGCCGCAAGGTTGCCCACGTCGGCGGAAAGAAGGGAAGGAGAAAGGATCATCGGAGCTTACCTTGTCGGTTTAAGACGCTGCGGCCCCAGCAACGCTTGCAGGGCTGTCAGTTCGCTTTCCACATGGCGGAGCATGTCTTCCGCGCTTGTCCTGCACGGGGGATTGCCGTCGCCGGACTCGGCGCACTCCCGTTCGAGAATGCGCCTCGCCCCTTCAATGGTCATACCCTGCTCGTGCAGCAGGGTGCGAATACGCCGGAGCACGACGAGATCCGCATCGGAATACAACCTCTGCCCTTTCGGAGTCCGCAAGGGGCGCAACTGCTCGAACTCCGTTTCCCAGAAACGCAGTACATAGCCTTCCAGCTTCAACAGCCGAGCCGCTTCCCCGATGCGATACGTCCGTCCAGTCATAGGGTTCCCATGCGGAACGCGTCATGCTCCATTGATTACAGACAAAAAGACAGGCCTCTGTAGCGATGCGGGCGCAATCAGATGCGGACGCCCAAATGCTTGATGAGCGATTGTGCCACCTTTTCCCGCTCCTTGTCCACCTCGGTATCTTTAAGGGTGCGGTCGGCCTTGCGGAACGTGAGGCGGAAGGTCAGGTTGCGCTCTTCCGTATCCTTGGGCTCGTACAGGTCGATGAGGGTCACGCCTTCAAGGATGGGGATGCGCATGGCGCGGATATGTTCCTCAACGGCGGCCACGGACAGGGCCAGCGGCGCGATCACCGTCACGTCGCGGCTGGACGCCGGGAACACGGACAGCGGCTTGAAGGCAATACGGGCCGCCCGGTGCAGTTCCCACAGGGCTTCCAGATCCAATTCCGCCAGCCAAATGGCCTTGCGGGCATGGTAGGCGTCGGCGAGCTGCGTCTTGACCTGCCCCACCACACCGACGGGCCGCCCGCCGACGGCCACGCGCACGCACGGCGCGAGGAACGGATGGCCGCCCTCGTCTCGGGTGAACTCGGGCGCGGGAAGGTGCAGGAACGCCGCGAAGTGTTCGACAAGGCCACGGATATCCGCATATCCGGCGTCGATTTCCGCATTCGGCCACGCGGCGTCATACAGGGAACCGTACATCACCATACCGATGCGGGCGCTTTCCTTCGCCGTGGTCTGAGAGGCGGGATCGGCGGCGAACACGTTGGCCACCTCGAACAGGCGGACGCCCATGTTGCCGTGCGCGATGTTGGTGCGCACGTTCTGCAACAGGCTCGGGGCGAGTTCGGTGCGGAGCACGTTCTGCTCTTCGGTCAGCGGATTGATGATATCGATGCGGCCTTCCTTGGCAAGCCCGAGATGATCAAGGTCCTTGTGCCCGACGAAGCTGTAGTTCTCAGCTTCGTTAAGGCCCAGCCCGCAGCCCCACGCCTTGACGCGGGACAGGAAGGCATACCGGGATTCCGGCTGGCCGAAACGGTCGAGGGGACGGGAAACGGCGGGCAGGGTTTCAGGGATGGTATCCATACCCTTCACGCGCGCGATTTCTTCGATGAGATCGACTTCGCGGCTCAGGTCGGAACGCCAGCTCGGGGTCGTAACCTTCCAGTCAGCCTCATCGGAACGGTCAAGGCCGCAGCCCAGACGTTCCAGCGTATCCGCGCAGAAGGCGGGCTCAACATCCATGCCGAGCAGATCCACGGTGCGCTGAACCCGGAAACGCGGGTTCGGGGCCACCCACGGCTTGGGTTCCTGCGTGCAGGCCCCCGTGCGGACCACGCCGCCGGAAAGTTCCGCTATCAGGCTCACGGCCCTGTCCATAGCGAACCGGGAATTGATCTGGTCCACGCCGCGCTCGAAGCGGTAGGAGGCTTCGCTGGCCAAAGCAAGGCGGCGGGCCGTCTTGCGGATCGTTTCAGGACGGAATACCGCGCTCTCGACCATGACGTTGCGGCTGGCCTCGGAAATTTCCGTGTTCAGCCCGCCCATGACCCCGGCAAGCGCCACAGGCTTCACGCCGTCGCGGATCAACAGATCGGCGGAGGTCAACACGCGCTCCTGCCCGTCAAGGGTCACGATGCGCTCGCCGTCACGGGCCGCGGAAATTTCCGTACGGCCGCCTTCCAGCTTGTCGCGGTCAAAGGCGTGCAGCGGCTGCCCCAGCTCCATCAAAATATAGTTGGTAACGTCCACGATGTTGGAAATGGGACGGACACCCACGGAGTGGAGGCGGTGGCGCATCCACATGGGCGACTGCCTGATGGTCACGCCTTCCACAAGGCGCAGCTGATAGAACGGGCACAGATCGGAATTGGGGATGTTCACGGCCCATTCCGACGCACAATCGGCGCCCCGCGCTTCCACATGCACTTTGGGCAGCGTCAGCGGAAGCTTGAACGCCAGCGCCGCTTCGCGGGCAAGGCCGAGCACGGACAGGCAGTCGCCGCGGTTCGGGGTGATGCCGATCTCCAAAATCTCCGTATCCAGATCCAGCGCATCAACGAGACGCGTGCCGACCTTGAAATCCTCGGGCAGCACCATGATGCCGCTGTGATCTTCGGAAAGGCCCAATTCGCGTTCGGAACAGATCATGCCGAACGAAGGCACGCCGCGCAGCTTGGCCTTTTTGATGACCATGCCGCCGGGCATCGTCGTGCCCACCAGCGCTACAGGGACTTTCTGACCGGCGGCCACGTTGGGCGCGCCGCACACGATGTTCAGCACCTCTTCCTGCCCGGCATCCACCGTGCACACGGCCAGATGGTCAGAGTCGGGATGGGCTTCCTTCGTCAGGACATGCCCGACAACGATATCCTTGATGGCATCATACGGATGGATGATGTCTTCCAGTTCCAGCCCGAGCATCGTCAGGCGATCGCCGACTTCCTGCGCCCCGGCTTCCACCGGGACAAATTCGCGCAACCATTTCAGACTTAACAGCATTGCTCAATCCTCTCGGGGCACCGCCCCAAAAACCGCCGAGGAAACGAAGCCTTCCCACAACGACGGCGCATTCTTCTCTAGATCAGGACCGTAACGGGGATTTTCCAAAACGAGCCGGAAATTGCCCCTCGAAAAAAAGAAAAACAGAACGTACGGCCCCGATTCCCCGTCCGAAAAAGGCCCTAGGCAAACTGACCGAGGAAACGCACGTCGTTCTCAAAGAACATGCGCAGGTCCCCGATGCCGTACTTCAGCATGGCGATACGTTCCACGCCAAGCCCGAAGGCGAAACCGGTAACCTCTTCCGGATCGTAACCCACGGCCTTGAAGACTTCGGGATCGACCATGCCGCAGCCGAGGATTTCCAGCCAGCCGGTCCCCTTGCACACACGGCAGGTGGTGCCGTTGACATGCCCCTTCCCGCCGCACATGCAGCAAGAGATGTCGGCTTCGGCGCTGGGCTCCGTAAACGGGAAGAAGCTCGGACGGAAACGGATGCGGGTGTCGGAACCGAACACTTCGCGCATGAACGCGGTAAGCGTCCCGCGCAGGTCGGCCATGGTCACGCGCTTGTCCACAAGCAGGCCTTCCACCTGATGGAACATGGGCGTATGCGTGATATCCGAGTCGCGGCGGTATACACGGCCGGGCGCAACCACGGCGACGGGCGGCTTCTGCTTGAGCATGGTCCGCACCTGAAGCGGGGACGTATGCGTACGCAGCACAATGCCGTCAGATACATACAGGGTATCCTGCATATCGCGCGCGGGGTGTTCCGGCGGAATGTTCAGGGCTTCGAAGCAGTATTAATCCGTCTCCACTTCAGGGCCGGACACGATGTCATAGCCAAGGCCCTTGAAAATGGCGCAGATTTCCTCCATCACCATGGTCACCGGATGCAGCGAACCACGCCAAGGCAACCGGCCGGGCAGCCCCGCGTCGAAACGTGCCAGCGCGGCGGCTTCTTCAGCGTTGTCCAGCGCCGTCTTCTTGGCTTCGAACTGAGCGGTCAGGCTTTCCTTGACGCGATTGGCGGTTTGCCCCAGCAAAGGACGCTGCGCGGGCTCAAGTTCGGGAAGGCGAGACATGATGCGGGCGATGCGGCCCTTGCGCCCGAGGAATTCGACCCTGAGCGTTTCCATTTCCTGCAACGAAGAAGCCTGATCCAGACCCTTTTCGAGTTCCGGGATCAGGCTTTCAAGTTCCGTGAGAAGGTCCATCTAGACAACCTAACAATTTCGTTACACTTTGTGTGATTACATACGGACGGATACAACGGCGAACAATAAGGACTTCAGTCTTAGCATACCGATAATGCCTTGTAAATCCGCAATTCCGACGCCAGATTCTCACGCGGGGGCACCTCAATCCCCCGAATCCGCCGCCCCCACGCTTCCCTTCCTCCGCCCGCACCATCCTTTCTCGCAACTGTGTGAGAAAACATTCCCAAGCACCGCGTCTTTTCAAGACATCTGTTGTCATGGGAGTGATTCTCAGATATGCTGCCGGAACCATATTCCCCGCGTAGAACGCCTGCCGCGTTCCTCACGGTCCCGGGCTTCGGCGACCGCCACTCCAAGCAAACAAGGTGCAGCATGGATCTGGACGAACGGATTGAAGAATTCCGAAACAGCCTCCCAGAAAAGAAAAGGGAAGCTTTCGATTCGTTGCCACACGAATACAAGCAAACGCTCATTGATCCTGAGGCCATTAAAAAGATGGCGCAAGATTCTTTGAACGCTGCCAGCGCCATGAAGCGCACTCCGGCCAAACTTCCGTCCTTCCCCGCGCCCTACTCGCTTCCGGGCAGCTTTCTGGATGAACTGGATGAGCACCCGGTTGCGACGTTTATCCAGATCAAAAAGGAGTTCAACAAAGAATTCTCCGCATGGGTGGCGGGCTGCTGCCAGTATTTAGGATCGTTTATTGAGCTGAATTCCGGCAATATCTATGTGAACCTCACCCAGTGCCACCTAAACAGGCGCAACATAGAAGCGTGCGCCAAACTCCTTTACCTTTCCGGATCCATGCTGGATGACAAGCACAGCATGAAATATTTCGCTCAACTCGCCGGAGAAATCACGACATCCTTTTACCAGCTGGATACCTCGGCCATTCCTGCGGGCATCACCGATTTGGACGAACTAGCAAACCAGCTTGAGCAGGAACGTCGACGCCAACGCCCCGAACGCTGGTTTGAGGATTGGAAACAACGTGTTACAAGCGAGATGCAAGCGTTTTTTGAGAAAAAAGAGCAAGCTGAAAAAACAGCAGTGGCCAATCAACCCGCGCATGACTACCGCTCCACGCCTAAATCCCCCAAAGCCCCTTCAGAGAAAAAGCAGAAGGGAAAAGGGTGTCTCGTCGTTTGCCTCATAGTGACCGCTCTCACCGCCTTTGGAATGCTTTTCCTGCACTAGCCCCTCTTTCCCCACTTCTATTAGAGAACTCCGCAAAGTTCTTAGCTCTCGATACCATTACTCACGTTTTTTTACGGCAAAAAACCGTGCAAAAAGCCTCCACCCTCTCGGTACGAAAGGAGGATTCTTTGCTCCTGCCCTCAGCACTCAGAGTCAAAAGGTACATAAAGCAAAAACATGGCGCGCCACATATCCTTACAAAAGGTAGCCCATCACAACACCAGACCGCTAGAAAAACCAAGAAGCAAGTAAAGAAGAAGAAGAAGAAGAAGAAGAAGAAGAAGAAGAAGAAGAAGATGATGATGATGATGATGAAGATGATGAAGGCCCCGCCAAGCTGGCTATGCCGGCATTTCCCTTTTCGGGAAAAGCCTCATGGGGAAAAGAGCTCGAAGGGCGATCTTTATAACGGAAGAAGCGGACATGCCGGAAGGGACGGGACGGCCCCAAAGGACGCGCCACGCGGGGGACGCCCGATCAGCTGAGGCGGAACGGCATAAAAAAAAGGGCATCCTCGAAAGGATGCCCTTAAAAAATGGCGGAGCGGAAGGGACTTGAACCCTCGGCCTCCGGCGTGACAGGCCGGCGTTATAACCGACTTAACTACCGCTCCGTGCATGGTGGGCAGTACAGGACTTGAACCTGTGACCCCCGCCGTGTGAAGGCGATGCTCTACCAACTGAGCTAACTGCCCATGCAGGAGAGGTATTTACCCGGCCTGCCCTGATCTGTCAACAAAAAAGTTCCATGCCGCGAAAAAAAGATCCTCGCCCCCATGCCCGCCATGCCTTTTCCGCTATCCGGGCCTCTTTACATTGCCCCGCCCACTCTTATGGTAAAGGCTGGAAATCCGTCTCCAAGGTTTCCCCGGACGCGTGTTCCCGTCCGCTGGGCGCCCCATCCCCGTTAGAGAAATGGAAAGCGGGAAATCTACCCTTTCAGAACATTTGCGTTTTCAAGGGAACCCCGGTATCTTCAACCCCATTGTTTTCAGCTACTGTTTTCAGCTTCGGAGGCTGTTGTATGTATAGGAAGTCACGGGCCGTCGCGCTCTTTTTGCTCTCACTCCTGACCGTCGGTTCGTTGACGTTCGGACAGGCCTTTGCCGCCGGGGAAGACAGCCGCTTTGACGCGCTCAAACGTTTCAGTCAGGTCCTTGATATCGTCGAGCGGTACTATGTGAAGGAAACCCCCCGCACCGATCTGGTGAACGGCGCGTTGAAAGGGATGCTCGAATCCCTTGACCCCCACTCCACCATGCTGTCGAAAGAAGAGTTCAAGGACATGCAGGAAAGCACGTCCGGCGAATTCTTCGGCATCGGCATCGAAATCACGATGGAGAACAACCAGCTCACCGTCGTGACCCCCATCGAAGACACCCCCGCCGACAAGGGCGGCATGAAGTCCGGCGACATCATCCTCGCCGTGGGCGGCAAGCCCACGCTGGAAATGACGCTTCAGGAAGCCGTTTCGCATATCCGCGGCCCCAAAGGCTCCGAGGTGGTGCTGACCATCCTGCACCGCGACTCCAAGGAGCCCGTGGACCTGCGCATCAAGCGCGACGCCATCCCGCTCATCAGCGTGAAGTCCCGCGAACTTGAGCCCGGCTATTACTGGGTCCGCCTCACCCGCTTCAGCGAGCGCACCACGCAGGAGCTGCTCGACGCCCTCGCCGACGCCAAGCGCAAGGGCCCCGTCAAGGGCATCATCCTCGACCTGCGCAACAACCCCGGCGGGCTGCTGGATCAGGCCGTCAGCGTCTCCGACGTGTTCCTGAACAAGGGCGTCATCGTCTCCATGCGCGGCCGTCAGGAAGAAACCGCCCGCGAATTCGTCGCCAAGCCGCAGGATACCGACCTCATCGACACGCCCCTCGTCGTGCTCGTGAACGGCGGATCGGCCTCGGCCTCGGAAATCGTGGCCGGAGCGCTCGGCGATCAGAAGCGCGCCCTGCTCGTGGGCGAACGCACCTTCGGCAAGGGCTCCGTGCAGAACATCATCCCGCTCTCCGACGGTTCGGGCCTGAAGCTGACCGTGGCGCTCTACTATACCCCTTCCGGCCGCTCCATCCAGGCTGAAGGCATCATGCCCGATCTGGAAGTGCCCTTCGAAGCCCCGAAGGAAAAGCCCGCGCCGCTCAGCTCACTGCGCATGCTCCGCGAGAAGGATCTGAACAAGCATCTTGAAAAGACCGACGGCGACAAGGGCAAGGCGTCCGGCAAGAAGGTGGAGACGCCCGCTCCGACGGCGAACGAACCGCTCCCCGACGCGAAGGAATTCCTCGAACGGGACAACCAGCTCCGCATGAGCCTCCAGTTCGCCAAGAGCCTTCCCAAGATCCGCACCATTCACTAACAGCCATCCCCGACAGGAGGGCATCGCCGGTTTTCCCGCGATCCCTCCTGTCCGCATTTACAACGGCAGATCCCTGCCCGATGCCATTGGAGTTTCATGGAGTGGTTTCCCGCACTGCGGAAACGGCTGGACGCGCGCGGCGTACGCCTGCCTGATCCGTATCCGTACACAGTCAGGACGTTCAAGGGATCGGTTCTGGCCACCCTGCTGGCGGCCATTCTGTTCCTCATCGCCTATGCGGTGTGGGAGACCGCCAGCTACACGGCGCGCAGCGTACAGCGGACCGCGTTCATGACCATCGAGACGGCGGCCGCGACCTCCCGGCTGGTCAGCGAAAAGGCGGGGCAGGCCGCCGACGCCCTCTTCCCCGAACCGGCCCCGGTTACCGAAGCCTCCCTCGAATCCATCCTCCCGCCGGGCAGCCATCTGGGCAACCAGATGAAGGACGCCATCCGCCAGAATACCCTGCCCTATCAGGAAGGTTCGGGAACCCTGACCGACGCGGCCCGTCAAATCGATTTCGCCCTGCTCCAGACGGTGCTGCGGCTCAAGCTCGACAAGGGGCGGATACTCCTCCTGACGTCCGACTACCGCACGCAAGGGAAGGATATCTACCATCTGCAGAGGATGCGGATCTACCTGCCGCCCGTCGCGCAGGAATCGGCCCCGCAAGCGCCCCGGAACGAGGGAGGGAATGCGCCGTCCGCCGAAAAGGGCGATGTGAAGGGCCCGCCGGAACCGGTGTTCCGTTTCCTCAACGCGCTGGCCGAAAGCCTCGACACGTGGGCCGAGCGCGCCGTGCTCACCGAGTCGCCGGGCAAGCTCACGCTGGCGGCCAAGGGCGTGCTGACGCATGAAATCTGGTTCGAGGCCACCGACGACGCCTTCCTTGTCCTGCCGCCCACGGACAAGGCCCCTCGCCTGACCATCGTCATGAGCGAACTGGGCGGGGACAAGGCCGTCACGGCCTCCCTGCTGGCCCTGAAGCTGCCGATCACGTTCGCCGTGCTGCCCTTTGCCAAGGACGCCGCGGCGCCGGCGACGGCCGCGCACGAGGCCGGGCAGGAAGTCATCGTGGACATGCCGATGGAGACGGTGCAGTCGCCCTTCGTGAAGGCGGGCCCCGGCGAAATCACCACGAAGATGTCCGAAGAAGACATGCGGATTTTGATGGACGACGCTCTCGGGCATGTGCCTTACGCCACGGGGGCGAGCAATTTTATGGGGTCGCGGCTGACCACGGACACGGCGGCGACACGGCGTTTCTGTGAAATTCTCGCACGTTCCGGCCTTTATGTGCTTGACGACATGACCCATCAGGAGTCAATTTTATACGCGGAGGCGCGAAGGCGCGGCCTCCCGGCATGGCGCAGGGCGCTCATGCTGAACGAAGGCCCCAAGACCGAAGGCGCCGTGCTCGCCAACCTGAAAAAGGCGGAGGAACTGGCGCGCGCCAAAGGACACGCCGTGGTGATAGCCAACCCCGATCCGCAGGTCATGGCTGCGCTCAAGCGCTGGTCGCAGGAGCGGGACAAGGGCATCCGCCTGGTTCCCCTGCGCCTCCAGCCTGTCGACGAAGAGACGCTGACCTCGGAAGACGTCCCCTCCGAACGGCAGGACGAGCCCGCCTCCCCTGCCGGACACGAAACCGCGGCAACTTCTTGAGGAAGCCATCCCCGGCGCGGCCTCATGGATGGGGCGCGTGACGTTTTCCCGCATGGCGGCCCGAGGCAAGGCGGCCTCTCCGTTTCATTGTGCCGGACACCTTCCGCACGCGACATTTTCAGAAAAGGAACATCATGAACACACCGGCATCCCTCACCAGCAAGCGTATCGGCTGCATCGGCTGCGGCAACATGGGCGGGGCCATCCTCGGCGGGCTCGCCGAGGTTCCCGGTCTGGAACTCTACGGGTACAACCGCACCCCCCAGCGCCTTGAGCCCCTCTGCGCCAAGGGCGTAACCGCCGTGCCGGATATCCCCGGCATCGCCGCCCGCTGCGACATCCTCATCATCGGGGTGAAGCCCTATCTCGTCGGGGGCGCGCTCGCCGAAGCCCTGCCCGCCTTGAAGCCGGAAACCGTGGTCGTTTCCATCGCCGCCGGGGTCACGCTCCAAGACCTGCGCGACGCTGTGCAGGGCCGCTGCCACGTGGCCCGCGTCATGCCGAATACCCCCGCCCTCGTGGGTGCGGGCGTGTTCGGGATTCAGGAAGATCCGGCGCTGCCCAAGGACGTGTTCGCCATGCTCCTCGATCTGTTCGGGCTGCTCGGCTCCACCATCGTGCTGCCGGAGAAGAAGTTCAATGCCTTTATGGCGCTGGTGGGCTGCGGCCCGGCCTACGTGTTCCATTTCATGGACGCCCTCGCCGAAGCGGGGGTCACGATGGGCTTTACCCGTCAGGAAGCCCTCGATCTCGTGACGCAGCTGGTTCTCGGTTCCGCCAAGCTGGCGGCGTTGCCGGGGAGCCATCCCGCCATCCTGCGCGAACAGGTCTGCTCGCCCGCGGGCGTGACCATCGCGGCGATCAACCACCTTGATCGTACCGCCGTGCGCGGGCACCTCATCGATGCGGTGCTTGCCGCCTACGCAAAGAGTTAAGCCCGGAACACGGACGAAAGGCCCTTTCCCCACGCATTGCGGCGGGCCGGACGGCCGGGGAAAGCCTTCCCGATATTTACACGGCGAGCCGCTGCCCCGCAGACGCCTGCGGGACGCGCCTTCCCGTAATTCCGAAACGCGTCGCGGCCATGCCCCCATGGCGGGCGGCGGCAAAGGAGAAACGCAATGACAGGTCATGATTATTTTCGTGCTCTGCTGGAAGTGGCGACGGTGATCAACTCCAGTCTGGAGCCCACCGTGGTGTTGCACAAGATCACGGAAGCAACCGCCAAAGCCATGAACTGCAAGGCAAGCACCCTCCGCCTGCTTGACCGGACGGGCAAGGTTCTGCTCGCCAGCGCGGCATGGGGGCTTTCCTCCGGCTATATGCGCAAAGGCCCCGTCGAAGTGGCCAAGAGCGGGCTGGACGGCGAAGTCCTCAAGGGCAAGCTCATCCACCTGCGCGACGCGTGCAGCGACGGCCGGTTCCAGTACCCCGGAAGCGCCAAGGCCGAAGGGCTGGTTTCCGTCCTGTCCGCCCCGCTCATGGTGAACGGCAAGGCCATCGGCATCCTGCGCGTCTATTCCAATGAAGAACGCGACTTCACCCCGGACGAGTGCGATTTCATGCTCGGCGTGGCGAACATCTCCGCCATCGCCATCGAAAACGCCCGCATGCACGAAGCGACCCGCCTCAACTACGAGTTGCTGACGTCCTACAACTATCAGGTCTTTGAAGACTAAAGGATTCCATATGCAGAAAGTCAAAGTCGGCATCAACGGTTTCGGCCGCATCGGCAGGCAAGTCTTCCGCGCCCTGCACGCCAAATATCAGGACAAGGTGGAAATCGTCGCCATCAACGACCTCTTCGACGCGGCGACCAATTTCCACCTGCTCGAATACGATACCAACTACGGCCGCGCCAATCTTGACGCCGTTGTGGAAGGCGACAACGCCACCGTGGGCGACTGGAAGATCCACTGCTTCGCGGAGCGCGATCCCAAGCTCCTGAACTGGGGAGCCTACGGCGTGGACGTGGTGGTCGAATCCACCGGGATTTTCCGTTCCGCCAAACAGGCCCACGTGCACATCGAGAACGGAGCGAAGAAAGTCATCATCACCGCCCCGGCGAAAGAAGAAGACATCACCATCGTCATGGGCGTGAACCACAACGACTATGATCCGGCCAAGCACCATGTCGTTTCCAACGCTTCGTGCACGACGAACTGCCTCGCCCCCGTGGCCCTCGTCGTTGAACGCCTCTTTGGGATCGCTTCCGGCGCGATGACCACCGTGCACGCCTACACCAACGACCAGCGCATCCTCGACTTGCCCCACAAGGATCTGCGCCGGGCGCGTGCCGCCGCCTGCAACATCATTCCCACCTCCACCGGTGCGGCGCAGGCCGTGGCCAAGGTCATCCCCTCGCTCAAGGGCAAGTTCACCGGATGGTCCCTGCGCGTGCCCACCCCGACCGTTTCCGTGGTGGACTTCACCGCCATCCTGAACAAGGATACCGACACCGATACCCTGCGCGCCGCGCTCAGGGAAGCCGCCGAAGGCGAACTCAAGGGCATCCTCGCCTACAGCGACGCCCAGCTCGTTTCGATGGACTTCAAGGGCAACCCGCACTCCTCCATCGTCGAAGCCGAGTATACGACCGTACAGGACGGCAAGCTCGCCAAGATTGTCTCGTGGTACGACAACGAATGGGGCTACTCCAACCGCGTCGCCGACCTCATCATGTGGATGAAGGAAAAGGGATTCTAGAATCAGGTTAAACGTGGGGGAGGGGAGAGGGAAACTTTCTGGAGAAAGTTTCCCTCTCCCCTCCCCCACACCCCCTCCTCTCTCCCTTCCAAGACGTTCCCCCTTATCGAATCCCTGTTCGCCGTTTTCCGGGAATGGCAGCCTGACCGGAATGGTGGAGCCTGCCTTTTGGTCTGGAATTGAAGCGGCGGAATGCCCCATAGCAAAAGAGGGGAC
>USCL01000065.1 GCA_900553145.1 uncultured Desulfovibrio sp. | reverse complement strand
TGCCTATAAGGAGTTCAGTATCAAAAAGGAGTTCAATAAGAGACTCTCTGCTTCCTGTTCAAAATCAAAAAAACGTTGCCGAAAACAACGTGCACTCGCAGAGAGAGAGAGAGAGAGAGAGAGAGAGAGAGAGAGTGTGTGTGTGTGTGTGTGTGTGTGCGCTGGGACGAAAACAAAAACTGAGCTCTCGGATTCGGAGGAGACGTTTGATTTTATAACGAACAGCTAAATAAGATAATACAATTCTAGAAAGGATACATGTGTAAACGGTTGATAGCTGTTGAGTGTAGTTGATGACAGTTTTGACGTATGGTTTTGAGTGTCCGCATAATGCCAGTAAAAATCTGTCAGTAACCATTAACGAGCTGTCATTGACTGTACTTTGTGAGAGATGAAATATGATTGGGGAAATAAGCATGACAGTTGTTACGGAGTCCCCAATGAGGCGATTTGCCGATAGGGTATACCTGAACAAACCGGACAAGGTGTTTCCGGCAGGAGGAAGGAGAGGTGGAAAAATCTATTTGAAGCGGGTACGGGCTTCAGCGAGTTCGCGCTCTTCTTCGGCTTGTTGACGAAGGCGGAGAATCTCCGGATCCACATAGCCTTCGGGACGGGGATAATGGCCTTGCCGCTGCATGATGCGGAGCCATGTGGCGACATGCTCATGGCTTGCGGGAACCCCATTGGCAAGCTCCCAGTCAAGATAGCGCAGGCAACGGGATACATTTTCCGATTCCCACCCTTGTAACTGGTAGGCACGTCTGAGCTGAGCCAAATGGGCCGGGCCAAACCCTGCATCGGCTGCGAAGGGCCATAAAATGGCAATGAGATCCGCATCCGTGTTCCATATACAAGGATCATCCGTGGGTACAGATGGACCTTCGTCATGGCTTTTCATTACAGTCTGTGACTGCTGTTGATATACCATTGACGGTCGAATACGTTGAACAGCCGTCATTGACGGCAATGGATTGTCATCAATAAATTCAACGCACACACCATGCGCGTCTCCCGTGCGGACCTGTGTCGTACAGATGATACCTTCACGTACGAGGCGGCTAATCGTATTCCGGACGGTGCCGTAGGAAAGCCCGATAGCCGGGGCAAGACGCTTGAGGTTAACGACAACCTGTGGTGACTGCTGCCTCAACGCTGTGAGTGCATCTAAAAGCACCTGACGGGCCCCGCCAAGGTGGGCGTCTTGAAGGGTGGCTGCAACAATGGAGGGAGAAAGGCCTTGAGGAATATTCGCTTGTACATCTACAGGTTGTTTTTGAATAAACCCTTTAGTATCAATAGGTTGCTTAGAAACGACAGTCTGTTTCGTGACTGTTTGTGACTGCTCGCGACTGTTTTGTGAGGGCGTTTGTACAGGATTACTTGCTTTTGGGGCAACAACCTGGGTTTGGAAAGGATCCTTTGGGAGCGTTGAAACATCCCCATACGGGTGAGGAGATACTTTAAAGGGCGCAGAATAGACCTGATAGTCAGTGACAGTTTGTGACGTCCCGTACGTTAGTTGTGAATATAGTGAATGACTGCTGGCGTCAGTCACTGTCTCTAGACTGTTGTCTACAGGAGATAGATGCTCTGTGTGAGAAATGCTCGGAAGGGAGGTGTCATCACCTGTTGGTGTAAACTCGTTATTGTCGCATGACTGTTGGTAACTACTGGTGTCTGTTTTGGGAGCGGAACCTGTGATATACTGTTTTGTGCTGTGATCGATAGTTTTTTTCTGTTCAGATCTGTTGTCAGCTGTCATTGACTGTTTTATTGTCTTGTCAGGATAGGCTGTACCGGGAACCTCATCCGGATCAACACATATGGATGCCTCAAGAGGTTGAGTTTGAACATCTGAAAGAAGGGATGTGGAACCTGCCTCAGATATATAAACAGTATCTTGAACGTTTCCTGAACAGGCTTCAGAAGAGAGGCTTTGAGGAGGTTCCAGATATTCTTCCTGAGCAATGGATGGCTCAGAGAAGCTTTCTTGAGAGTCCTCATACTCTTCCAGTGGCTCTGTATCTATCCCAAAGGGAGGTAATACCAGTGTATCTTCTTTAACGTTTGTAACTTCATTAAGAGGCTGTGTGGTGTCCACTACAGACCCTGTAGAATCTACAGAGACAGCTATTTCTTCAGATAGCTTGAGTATGACAGAGGGTTCTTCTTCACTACAATGTGACAAGTCCATTGGAAGAGCGTCGGACTCTATAGTTGCATCAACGTTTGGTGATGGTACTGAGATCGATTCCGTAGTAGTTGAGGCCATTGTGGAGGATTCCACAATGATTTCCTGCACATCATTAGATGGTACATCCACAGGATCATCTGATTGCTGTTCAGGTTGATGCTTTGGAGGCTGGCTCATTTTACGCATCTTAGCGGCTGCTTCTCGAAGATCGGCACCGAGCGCGAAGGTAAAGTCCGGCATGCTTGGTTTCTTAGCCATGTCAGTTCCTTACGGAAGGAAGAGTATAAAGTGTATGAAATGAAGGTGAGCCGTTTTTCATCGAGAAAATGTTACCTATAAGTAGCAGTATGTGAAGGGCATAAAATTTGGCTCGTGAAAGGCACACTTTGTTTCTTCCGGGAAAGAATTGAATGTTACCATTTGTAAACATATAGAACAGAAAAATCGGAATCCGGGCACACAAGATATGCGTCACCCATGCTATTTTATATATGTCTATCGGCTAAAATAATTATGCATTCTTGGGATCAAGTCGGGCTTCAATTTCTTGGGCCAACTCACGGTAGCTGCGGCAGGAAGAACAGCCGTCATCATAGTCGCAGACCGCAAGGTTGCTCATAACGGCTTTATTCAGCGTAGTGTTCCTGGGGATAGTCGTCCGGAAGACCATTTCTTCGCCGAAGGTTCCGATCGCCACATTACGGATGGTTTTCGCTGCGTTGTTGCGGCCATCGTACATGGTCAGCAGCACGCCCATGATTGCAAGGTTCGATTCGGTATCGGCACGCAGGGTTTCCGCCACTTTAATGAGGTGGCTGACGCCGGAGAGGGCGTAGGTATCTTCAACGCCGACCGGAATGATTATATAGTCCGTAATAATGAGCGCATTGGTCAGGAGTGCCCCCTCAATGGTGGGCGGGCAATCCAGCAGGATGTAATCGTAGGTGTTCTGCGCTGCTTTATCGAGCGCTTGCCGGAAGCCGAAAAAGCGCTTGATGGAATTGGAAAGCGTACTTACCGTGGCGTATACGTTCAGATTGGCAGGAATCAGATCCAGCCCTTCATATTTGGAAGGTACGGCCGCCGCCGAAAATGAAAGCCCGGTAAAGAGGTTCGCCACGGTGCGGGGTTGCTCGTATGGAGATACGGTTCCAAGGGTCAACGACGCGTTTCCCTGAGGATCACAGTCCACAACAAGCACACGGCGTTTGCGTTTGGCGAGGCAATACGCTACGTTAACGGTGCTCGCGGTCTTGCCTACGCCACCCTTGTGGTTTGCAAAAGCAATGACTTTCGCTGCCATGAGATCCTCCAATTTACATGTGATGTGTCGAATTTTTTGCATGATACAAAAAAAAAGTCAATGATCATCCTCAATAAAAGCGGTAAATGAATGCGGATAATAGTTGTCTTCAGCTTTTTCTAGAGTCGGAAATGGGCGGTGAAGGCCGAGAGAAGAAAGGCCTTTTGCGGAATTTGACACCTTTTTCTTCTATGGATGCGTGCCCGGTGTCTCCGGGTTTCAGCACTTTCCGGTGGTTTTGGGGCCGTCCGGATGGCAAGCTGGCGCTCTAATGCGGAATGTTGCCATGACCAACAAGATGAAGTCCGTGGGTGAGGCCCTGCAAGGTTTTCTTGAGACGGCTGCACCCTCCCCGCTTTCTGCTGATGAGCTGGAGCGCCTCAGGTCGTATAATCCCACGCTCGCCGCACAGATCGATGCGCTCGGCTGGAAGGATGTTCCGTCATTTATTATTGCGATCATTGAAGAATGGCGCAAAAGTGGAAGCCCTTCCTCCAAAGCCCGTCATCCGCAGGCAGCTCCTGAGGAGCGGAAACGGCCTTCGCCTGTGAGCCTTGAGGAGCTTGCCCGAGAACAAGCGCGGGAAGTGGCGTGCGAGGTCGTCAGGACGGCTTCTCCAAAGCCTGTCCCTGCCCCTAGCCCGATTGAGGGCGTTTCTGCCGCTGTCCCTTTGCCTGTGCCTAAGGAAGAGGAGCGTCCTTCGCTCTGGTGCGGCTATCCAACCAGCATCGCGCGCGTTTCTCCATTTTTTCCAATGAATAACCTTGAGAAGGGACGCCGCGACGCCCTCATGCGTGATCCCGACATCACGTCACGCGAGAAAGGCAGCATCGCGGCGTCAGGGGCATTCTTTTTTAAGGAGCGTATTTCTTCGGGCCCGTGGGGCGATATCCTCTATACGGGGCCGAAGCTCAGCGTCGAGGAAGAGGACGTGCTGATGGCCTTGTTGGCGATCATCGAATCGGGGGCGGAGGGGGCCGAGGCGCGTCATGCGCGTTCGGCCAGGGCGCTCCCCGTTAAAGATGCGGAAGAAGGTTTTGTGCCCGTCACTCCGGATCTTCCCGAGGCACCATATGTTTCCGGGGGAGTGGAGGCTTTTCCGGAGCCAGTGCGTTCGGCGTTCCCAGAGAGCGGTACGGGAAAATTTACGTATCGTGGCCCGTTGCTGCCAATCCTGCGCCTGATGGGGCATAAGAGGCCGGGAAAGAATCATTATACCCGTTTGGTAACAGGGCTTACCTGCCTCGCTCATGGGACCATAGAATTGGTGGTGCGGGAAAAGGGGCAGGAGACATTTTACGACCTTACGCACATTATCTCGAACCTGCGTTTGCGCGGAAAAAACGACGCGGAACGGGATATTTCAGTGACGATCAGCCCGTTCTTCCGGGAAATGTACGTAGCGAACCGGCTCACCTGGATTGATGTGGCCAAGCGTTTCCAGATCCGGGGAAGCATTGCGAAGGCCATGTACCGTTTTTGCCAGTCGCATAGGGAAAATCCGGTTTTCCGGGGGGATATCCGCACGTTGGCATTGGCGCTGAATATGGATTTGCGCTCTCCATTAAAGGAAACACGCCGCCAAATCCGAGATGCTATCTCTGAGCTGGCGGAAAAAAAGGTGTTGGAGAAAACCAGTATTCTGACCAAGGGGAACATCGTGATCCTCAACCGCACAGCTGAAGCACTCCCGTCCCGGCGGAGAGGGCGTAAAAAAGAAGACTAGACGAGAAGAGGCCGTTTTACCGAAACGGCCTTTTTTGTACCCGTGTGGACGAGGGGACATCTCCTTGTTCGTTGCTGCCGGCCTATCATTATATATGTGCCCCAGTTCGGGGGAGTGTTCATTTTAGGGCAACGGTCACGTGCCGTCCTTCAGTGGACATTCGGACGTTCAGAATATTTCTTGAAATATACGATACTTTTCAATGTATTAAATGTATTAGGTGGGCATATTGCCGTATGTCCATCCGTCCCCCTCCTTCTGGCCGTGTCTTCCGGCAAACAGGGTGACAACTAATGCATGTCATGAGCCGTCACGAACTCTTTTTAGCTGTCATGGCCTATAACACATTGTTTTCGTTGACACCTAAGACACGTTTTCAGACAGTGTCTCTTTTGCTATAGGACAGCCTTCAGGGAAAGAATGTACAGTGAATAGTGCATATTTAGAGTAATATTTCAATATATTATGATAAAAAAGCGGGCATTTCGACGAATTGTGTTATATGGGGAGTTTTCGCCTTCTTCTTTTTCAGATGACACCTCCATACCGTATCCCATCTATTTTTACAACAGAACATATATTTTGTTATTTTAGCAAATTACATAGTATTAGTGGCCTTTTTGCCGTATGTTTTTCATGTCTGACATTGCCAGTCCCAAGCTATCATTGTCAGTCATCCACTGCTGTTTGCTGATGTTGTCAGAAGGTAACGGATGCTGACGAATCAAAACAGTCCATCCAAAAAGAGTCGGCGGAGAAAACGCCGGACGGGTGCCTGTTGAGAGTTGTCAATGACAGACGCTGACTGATCTTTTTTGCTTGTGATGACAGGGAAATCCTCAAGAAAGGGTATGGCGCAGAGGAGATGCCTTCGGTGTCCTTTCAGGGCAATGCGTGAGGAGTGGCTAGCGATTGAAGAGTGGTAAGGCACGGGGATCGAGCCGGAGTCTGCCATATTTGCGGCATGTCCCGTGCGTTGGGGATTGTGGTAAGAACACTTTTTTCTGGGGGCGCAGGTGGGGCTGTGGGACTGGCCGCTTGAAGACGGCTACACTGCATTTGAAGTGCAGGAAAAGCATCGCCCCGGTTCGAGACGGTCGAACCGGGGCGCAAGGAGGAGGTTGGGTCGGAGTGGTCGGTAGGAGGAGGGCTCCGGCCCGTGCGCTCGTAAGGGAACGAGCATTGAGGAAGCCTGTCTTGGATGTTACAGGGCTTCGAGGACAGCCTTGGTCCACTCCCGGATTTCCGGTTGGTCTGACTGGGCCTGTCCGTCGATTTTGAGGCCTTCAACGATGACATCGGCACCAAGCCGTTCAAGAGCGGCTTCGATGACGTCGACGGCACCGCAGAAGTACGTGAAATTGCTGTCTCCGGTAGCGAAACAGGCGACTTTGTGTCCCTTGGCGTTGATAAGGTCGAACTGCTGGAACAACGCGTCAAAGTCATCCTGAAGGATTATTTCGTCGTCACCCCATGCGGAGCAACCGAAAAGGATCATATCCCACCCATCGCAAAGGCCGGGCGCACTGGCATCGGCTGCGTTGAGGAGAGTGGTTTCGTGCCCGGCCTCATTGAGAAGACGTCCGAGGATTTCCGCGAGGGCTTCCGTGTTGCCGGTCTTGGAGCCGTAAACGATCAATACTTTGCTCATGATGCACTCCATGATGAAACGGTTTTGTCCTTGCACACTCGCTCTTTTTGGCCGGAAAAGGCAATGAGAACACACGAAGATGAGAAACGTCTCATTCTCTATGGGGAAATTTCTTTGCCGGATGCCGAAGGACTGCTTCCGAGGGGGGATCGGCATCCGGCTGGGGAACCGGGCCAACCACCTCCCGGCTCCTGCGCCGATTTTTCGGCGACAGTTTGACCGGAGACGTGATACTGCCTGTTCTCACGCCGTCCGTGAAAAGACAATAATGACATTGAAATTCTTTTTCAAGTAGAAAAAATGTATTTTTATGGCCCAATGGAAATTATAACAAGTAATATATTGAAAATAAAGTATAAATTATATGCATCACGTAAAAGGGAATACCCAAAAGCAAAGAAAATCGGAAACAGGATGAACATCTTGTCCGAGGCAGGATAAGAAGGCTATGAAAAGATGGGGGGCGGATAAAGTGGACAGGCGGTACGGGGGAAGGGTAAAAAACAGAAAAAGATGAGAAGAGAGAATACGTTGAAGGGATAT
This sequence comes from uncultured Desulfovibrio sp., assembly GCA_900553145.1. GTDB lineage: Bacteria > Desulfobacterota > Desulfovibrionia > Desulfovibrionales > Desulfovibrionaceae > Bilophila. The sequence continues at coordinate 7,555 of USCL01000065.1, read as the reverse complement.
CATCCGTGAGAGGAGGTAAAGGTTCCGCAGATATGGTGATGCTGGGGCCGTCGCAATGTAAACTGCCTCAGCCTTATTTTTCCACCGCCGGGCGGTATCGGTGTGGTCCGGGAAAACCGTTTGAGGCCGGCCCAGAAGCTGCCTGAGCCTCCACGCTGGAGGGGAACCGGTACAGGACAGAGGCCGCCAGCGAAAGGGATCTCCTGTGGTTATGCCGTGCAATGTGGTGCTTTGGGGCACTTTCAGAGGATAACGGGCGGAAGTCCCGCACGAGAGAATCGGCTGGACGGATACGGTTCTCGCAAAAGGCCAACCCAGCTTATGGGATCGGTTTGAGATGCCTGCCGTCTGGAAACCTTATGGAGACTGCCTGCTGAGAGGGGAGGGGGACGCCTTTTTTCTCTAAAAGGCGGCACGCCACCAGACGCGGCGTGCCTTTGGATACGCGGGCTGTCGAAACCTGTGGAGCGCCGTCCGTCAGCGATCCTTGGCGAGCGGTTCGAAGGCGGTGTACTGCGGCAGGAAAGCCAGCTCCACCGTCCCGACCCGTCCGTTGCGGTGTTTGCCGATGATGAGTTCCGCGATCCCCTTCCTCGGCGTATCGGGCTTGTACACCTCGTCGCGGTAGAGGAAAATCACGATGTCCGCATCCTGTTCGATAGCCCCGGATTCGCGCAGGTCCGAGAGCATGGGGCGGTTGTCCTTGCGTTCTTCGACCTTACGGTTGAGCTGCGAAAGGGCCACAACCGGCACGTCCAGCTCCTTGGCGATGGCCTTGAGGGAGCGGGAAATATCCGAAATTTCGAGTTCCCGGGAGTCCGTGCGCCGTGAGGAGCGCATAAGCTGCAGGTAGTCGACCACGATGAGCCCGAGGCCGTGTTCGGCCTTGAGCCGCCGGGCCTGCGAGCGCAGTTCGAGCGTGCTGATGGCGGGCGTTTCGTTGATGAACAGGGGTGCCGTACGGAGCAGATCCGCGGTTTCGAAGAACCGCGCCCCCTCAGCCTTGCTGAGGCGTCCTGTGGAAAGCTGTTCCTGCGGGATCTTCCCCCACAGGCTGATCATGCGCTGGACAAGCTGGTGTTCGGACATCTCCAGCGAGAAGATCCCTACGGGCGCGCCTTCGCTGATGGCGGCGCGCATGGCGAGGTTGAGGGCAAGGGCCGTTTTGCCCATGGCCGGGCGCGCCGCGATGATGATCAGATCCGAAGGCTGGAGCCCCCGGGTGATGGCGTCGAGCTCCGGATAGCCGGTGGCGAGGCCGGTGATCCCGCCCGCCGCGGGCTTGAGCACGGCATCCACCACATCTCCCACAAGCGCCTGCACAGGCCGGAACCCGCCGGAGCTGGTGCGGCTGGATACCGCCATGACGGACTGCTCGGCTTCGTCGATGAGCCCGGCCAGCTCCTTTGACGTGTCGAAGCCCGCGGAAACGATTTTGGCGCCCGCCTCGATGAGCCCGCGCTGGATGGCCTTATCGCGTACGAGTTTGGCGTAATACTCGGCGTTCGCCGCGCTGACGTGCGACTGGGCCAGATCTGCGATGTAGGCCGCGCCGCCCGCCTGTTCCAGCGTGCCTTGATCGCGCAGATGTTCCGCAAGGGTAACGAGATCCACGGGCCGGTTATCGGTATGGAGCCCGAGGGCCGCCGCGTACAGCGTCTGGTGCGCGGGCAGGTAAAAGTCTTCCGGGTGCAGGGTGGGCGCGATCTGCCCCATCGCGGAAGGCCGCAGGATCAGCCCGGCGAGCACGGCCCGCTCGGCTTCGACACTGTGCGGCGGAACCCGGCGCGCGAGTTCCGTTGTGGCTGTTTCGAATTCTGTCTTCATAGCGTTGTGTGGAAAAGGTTGGCGGCGCCGTACGCGCCCTTTCCCTTAAGGGTAGGTTTTTTCGGCAAAAAGGGAAAGGCCCGTTGGACGAGCGTCCTTATGGCCTTTTTGCGCGGGGAGTGGGCACCGGCCTTCTCCGTCATGTCCGGGAGCGTTTTTGGCTTTCCGTGTGGACAGGTGAAGCGTTCTTATGTACTCCTTTATTCCCTGAAATACTGAGGGCGGTTCCGCAGCCGTTGCGTATGAGGGCTTTTCAAGGGATCACGGCGGGCATTTGGCCGTATCCCGGTGGCCGATATACCGAAAGGGGGCGGGCATGGGGCCGCATGCGGGAGGCCGTGTTGCCGTAAGCGGCCATTCTGACGAACGCATCCTGTCCGCCCAAGCTGGGAACGGGTTGATCCCGTCCCGCCTGTGCGGCTGTCCCCGCCGCTGGCCGCCGCTTGATCCGGCGTTCTTTTTTATACGGCATTCTCCTCCGTATGGACATGAGGATTCTCCCCGTTTCCCCGCCACGTTTCTGCGAATGGGATAAGAATACCGCGTTGCAAGGCATGTGCATCATACTGCGCAACATTTTTTCGCAGCGAAAGGAAACGCCGTGGGGGATCAGTGTGTGTTATAAGGGGGTGAGGCTGCCTTCCGTATCGGCTTTGCGTAACCGCCCTACGGTATGGGCCCCTTCCCTGTGAGAGGGGGAAAGGGATCTCCCCATATCCCAAAGCCGTTGTCCGTTCCCTAAGGGATACGCGTCCCGATAGGCTGTCTTTTCCCGCTCGGGGCGTCCTTTCCCCTCCTTGACGCACTGCGGGACTCAGGCTAGTGATTCCACAATATTTTTTGATCTGGTGCCTCCCTATGCAAACAATCGCTTCCCGTTCCGAGGACGCCGTCCGCCGTTTTTTTGATGCTTATCTCCATTTGCGCGATCTGGATAAGACGCTGGATTGTCTCGCTGACGATATCCGCTGGATAGGGACGGGAGATTTTGAACGTGCCGGAAAGGGGTTCTGCGATTGCCGCGGGCTGCTTGCCGAGGAATTCAAGTCCATGCCGGGCTCTTTCGACGTGACGCTGCGGAATCTGTACACCGTGGAATCGGGAGGGGCGTGCTATGTGGATGGCGACATGGGCGTTGTCGATCCCGCCAGCGGGCAAGGGGTGAACGTCCGCATTTCCGCCATGTGCTGCGAAACCCCGGACGGGCGCTGCCTCATTCAGGGCATCCATGCCTCCCTTCCAAGCAGCGAGCAGCCGGACGGCGAATTTTTCCCTTCCTCCTTCCTTGGCCGGGGGAACGGCCTTTCCTCGCAGTCCCGGCGCAGCGCGTTCCAGCTGCTCAAGAACAGCATACCCGGCGGGCTTATCGGCGGCTATATAGAAAAGGGGTTCCCCCTTTACTTCATTAATGACCAGCTCCTCGAATACCTCGGGTATACCTCGTATGAGGACTTTGTGGAGGACACCGCGGGGATGGTCGAGAACGGCATCCATCCCGACGATCGCGGCTGCGTTAATACGGTGGTTAGGGAAGCGCTGGCCGTTTCCGACCGTTATGAAGTCTCCTACCGGATGCTCAGGCGGGACGGCTCCTACATATGGGTCCTCGACCGGGGTTTGCGCAATGTTTCCGAGGACGGGCGGCCCGTCATCATCAGCATTGTCGTCGATATCACCCGCTCCCGTGAGCTTCAGGAGCAACTTCAGCAAAGCGTGGTTTCGCTCAGGGAAAAGAACGCCGAGCTGGAAGCCTGCCACGCCGTCGTCTTCAGCGGGTTCGCGAAGCTCGCCGCCGATGCCGAGTATACCATCCTCGACGCCAACGACCAATTTTTCAGCATGCTCGGGTACACGAGGGAAGAAGTGCGCGCCCGGTTCGGCAACCGGGCCATCAGCTTCGTGTACGCCGAAGATTTGATCGCGGGCAACGTCGAGATCCGCAGCCGCAAGGCGGCGGGTCGATTCAGCGTCTCTTTCCGCATCCGGCGGAAGGACGGCAGCAACATATGGGTGCGCATGGACGCCTGCTGCGCCGAGGAGCGGTGGAACGGCCATGAGGTGCTGTACTGCTTCTATACCGACATCGACGAGCAGCAGCGCCGTGAAGCGGATTACCGCCGCCAGCGCTATTGCATGTCTTTGATCGATTCCAGCCTTGAGGGCGGTTTTCTCGTCACCGGCGGGGGCGACGAGCGGCGGCTGGACTATGTCAGCGAGGGCATGCTGCATTTCCTCGGCTATGATCGGGAAACGTTTCAGGCATTGATAGCGGGCGGCCTTGAGGCCATCGTTTGGCCCGATGACGTGGATCTCTTCCGTGGCGCATGGCGCGCGGCCGTGCACGACTGCTATGAGCAGGAATACCGGGTCAGGAAGGGCGACGGGCAGGTCATCTGGGTCCTCGAAAAGGGCCGGCTCACCGTGGACGAGATGGGGAAGCCGGTGTGCATCTGCCTGCTCCTCGACATCACCGGGCGCAAAATCCGGCAGGAGGAGCTGATCCGTCAGACGCGGCTCGATCCGCTCACCGGCCTTTACAACCGTGAGTACGCGCAGCAGTTCATACAGACCTACCTCGACATCCACCGTGGCGGGCACGCTTCGGCCCTGCTGGTCTTCGACCTTGATCATTTCAAGCGCGTCAACGATCGCTACGGCCACCTGCGCGGCGACGCGGTGCTGATCGCCTTCGCCAAGCTGTTGCAGGAATCCTTCCGTACCCGCGACTTTGTGGCCCGCACGGGCGGGGACGAATTCACCGCCTTCATGCAGGATGTCCCCTCGCGCGCCGAGGCGCTGGATGTCGCCAGGCGCATCCGGGAGGCCATGTCCCTCTCGCTCGGCGAGGAATATGCGGACTGCGGGCTTTCCGTGAGCGTCGGCGTGGCCCACTCCTCGGAGCGGGTATCCTACGACGCCCTGTTCCAGACCGCGGACGACGACATGTACCGGATGAAGTTCCGTTCCCGGGGGAGCAGGGAAAACGATGCTCTTCCGTCCGTCAACGCCGAGGAAGAACATTCCTTCCTGTTCCGCTACGCCTACGGGCTTGTTTTGCGCATCGATCTCGATACGGGCTTGTATACCGTGCCGTACGGGGAGTTCCTCGCCCGGAACAAGATCCCTTCCCAGGGCGGCTATGAGGCTATGCTCAAGGATGCGGTGCGCGCGAACGTCGTCCCTGAAGACTGCGATGACGTTTATGCGCTTTGCCGTATCGAAAACCTGAGGCTGGAGTTCGAATCGGGCAAACGGGAACTTGCTTGCGAATACCGGGCGAAGACCTCCGCGAGGGGAGAGCGGTGGCTCCAGTCACGGTTCTTCTTCACGACGTCCGGCCGCGCCCGGCTCTGCTACAACACCATCAGCGACATCACCGATATCCGGCAGGAGCGCGAACGCAGCCGTATCGCGTTGCTGTATGATTTCGCCTTGCGCGAGGAATCGGGCGAGGTTTACGAGTGCAACCTCACCCGGAACACGTTCCGCATCATCCGGCATTCCTGCGGGACGTTCCTCCCACTTCCCGACGAAGGCAAGCTGGACGATTTGAAGGGGATGGTGAGGGAGTCCATGATCCACCCGGAAGACCGGGAACGTTATGACGAGCTCGTCACGCGCGCCCGTTCTCTCAGGCTGAATGACGGCGCGCTCAAGGAAGATTTCCGCTGCCTGTGGCGGGATGAAATGTACCACTGGGTAACGGCAAACGTCCTGTGCGTGGAAGACCCGGACAAGCTCCATTTCGTCTGGGTGCACGGCATCGACGACCGCAAGCGGCTGGACGCGTTTTCCCGCGAGAACGCCGAGCTCCAGCGGCTGCACATGATGGACGAGCGTTACCGGATCATTGTGGAGCAGACCAAAAGCGTGGTGTTCGACTGGGGGCCGGAACAGCAGCTGCATTATGCGCCGTATCTGAGCGCGCTGCTGGATTGCCGCGGCAATCCCGGCAATGTGCCGGACATGCTCCGGTCCCTGACGGTGCACCCCCGCGATATGGCGGATTTCAAGGCGTTCCACGCCTCGCTGTACCGTGAGGATCAGGTGGAGACGACGGTGCGCCTGCGCCGCCGTGACGGCGCGTTCATCTGGTACCGCATTGCGGCGACGCTTAAGCGCGATGCGCAGGGCAAGCTCCAGCGTATCGTGGGCACGATCTCGGACATGGATGAGAATGTGCGGGCACTGCGCAGCCTGCGCTATCAGGCGGAGCACGATCCGGTCACGGGATACCATAATTTTTCCAAGTTCAAGGCGGACGCGGCGGAACTGCTGGCTGGGCGCGGCGACCGCAACTATTCGCTTTGGTACTGCGATATCCGTAATTTCAAGTTCATCAACGATATCTACGGATATGACATCGGGGACGAACTGCTCAGCTACTGGGCCGAGCTCATCGCGGAAGGCGCGCGCCCCGGCGAAACGTTCGGGCGCATTTCCGGCGATAATTTCGTCCTGTTGCGGACCTATGTGGATAACGACGATCTGGTGATGCGGTTCCTGCGCTGTTCGGATCTGCTGACCCGTTTCGAGGGGCTGGCGAACCGCCGGTTCCGCGTGGAGATGATCGCGGGCATTTATCTGGTGGAGCGCCCCGAGGATATCCTCAGCATCGACGACATGCTTGACCGGGCGAACCTTGCCCAAAAGAGCGTAAAGCACCTCAGCGGAAGCAAGTATGCTTTTTATTCTGAAGAGATGCGCAAACGTGTCCTCTATGAGAAAAATATTGAAAGCTGCATGGAAGAGGCTCTGCGCAATCGGGAGTTCTGCCTCTATTTCCAGCCGCAGGTGGATATCCAGCACGGCGACGCGCTGTTCGGCGCCGAAGTGCTGGTGCGCTGGGATCGCCCGGGGTACGGGATGGTATCGCCCGGGGATTTCATCCCGTTGTTCGAGCGCAACGGTTTCATCGTGGATTTGGACGCCTTCGTCTTCGAGGAGGCGTGCGCGTATCTGGCGTCCCGGCGTTCGCGCGGTCTGCCGCTGTTACGGCTTTCGGTGAATGTGTCGCGCCTGAGCATTGCGCAGGGCGATTTCCTTGACCGCTATTCGGCGGTCCGCGACAAGTACGGCATCGCTCCCGGGATGCTTGAGCTTGAGTGCACGGAAACAATGGTGATCCGTAATTTTGGGCTGTTCCGAGAACTGATGGCGGCCCTTCCGTCGCACGGATTCCGCAGCGCGATGGATGATTTCGGCACGGGGTACTCGTCGCTCAACATGCTCAAGGAGATCACGCTCGACGTGCTCAAGCTGGATATAGCCTTCTTCCGCGATACCGAGGGCACGGCCCGCGAGTGCGCCGTGGTTGAGAGCATTGTGCAGATGGCCCGTGCGCTCGGCATGTCCACCGTCGCCGAAGGCGTCGAGAAGCGGGAACAGGTGGAGTTCCTCCGTTCCATCGGCTGCGACGCCATTCAGGGGTATATTTTTTCCCGGCCTGTCCCGCTCGCCCATTTCGAAGCGGTTGAGGCGGGTTTTCCCCGCATATGTGGGGAATGAGCGGTGAGGGCGGGGGAGTGGGATGAAGGCAGCCGGGGGAGGGGGAAACTTTCTGGGGAAAGCTTCCCCCTCCCCCGGAGCCCCTCCTCTCCCTCTTCAAAGGCTTTTGACGTTATCGAATCCCTGTTTGGGGTTTTCCCGGAATAGGGGGAAAGGCCGTCCCTATGAAAAGGGGCGGAAAGGGATGGCTCTCTTGAGCGCAGGACAAGAAAGCGGGGTA
>USCL01000064.1 GCA_900553145.1 uncultured Desulfovibrio sp. | reverse complement strand
AGTGGGACACCGCCGGGGGCATGATCATCCTCGAAAAAAACAAGGACTACTACGGCAAGGTGCCGAACATCGACAGGCTCGTCTACAAGACCGTCGCCGTCGAAAGCACCAAGGCGCTCATGCTCCAGTCCGGCGAGGCGGATCTCGCGTGGCTGAACGCCAAGTACGCGGATACCTTCCGGGGCAAGGACGGCTACCAAAACATCGACTTCGCCACCGCCGACTACCGTTCCGCCGCCATGGACTTCCACACCGATTTCTGGAAGCGGAACGGCGACTCCGTCGGCGTGCTGAACTACGCCCTGAACAAGGACGCCATCGCCAAGAGCGTGCTGAACGGCCAAGGCTTCCCGGCGTTCAGCCCCATCCAGATGAACGCCTACGGCGGCAACAAGGCGGCGGACATCTACCCCTACGACCTCAAGAAGTTCGCCGCCGGAATAGAAAAGCTCGGCTGGAAGAAGGGCAAGGACGGCATCTACGAGCGCAACGGGCAGAAGTTCTCGTTCACGATTCAGGTCCGGGACTATGAGGAAGAACGCGTCGACATCGCCAAGGTCATCGCCAACGAGCTCAAGAAGGCCGGGGTCGACATGCAGATCGTCCTCGTCACCAAGTTCGACTGGAAGGCCGGGTATAACGGGTTCCTCGCCGGTTTCGCCGCCGAATTCGACCCGGACGGCGTCTACAAGGATTTCGTTACCGGAGCCAGCGACAACACGATGGCCTATTCCAACCCCAAGGTCGACGAACTGCTGAAAAAGGGACGCGCCACCGAAGATCCGGCCCGGCGCAAGGCCATCTACGGCCAGTTCGAGGAAGCCTATGCCGAACGCCCCGGGCACCTGCTGGTCGCGTACCTGAACGGCAACTACGTCGGCATCGCCGGGCTGAAAGGGCTTGATGCCACGCGCGTCCTCGGCCACCATGCCGTGGGCGTCATGTGGAACATCGAAGACTGGACGCTGAACCGCTGATCTTACGCTGCGGGGCCGTCCGGGACATCCGGGCGGCCCCGCGCCGCTCTTTCCGGAAACGCCGGGGGACACATGGACACCGTATTGGAACTGGAAAACGTCTCCGTTCATTTCGACACGCCCGACGGGACCGTTCAGGCCGTCAGGGACGTCTCGCTGTCCCTCAAGCGGGGCGAAACGCTCGCCATCGTGGGCGAATCCGGGTGCGGCAAGTCCGTCCTGTGCAAGTCGGTCATGAAGCTTCTTCCCGGCAACGCCCGGATCGGCGGCAAAATGCTCATCGACGGCAAGGATATCGCCCCGTATACGGAAAAACAGATGCGCAAGCTGCGCGGTTCCCTGTTTTCCATGCTGTTTCAGGACCCCATGACCACGCTGAACCCCACCATCCCGATCGGGAAGCAGATCACGGAAGCCGTGCTGAAACACCGCAGGATGAGCCGGGAAGGGGCGCAAAAACTGGCCGTGGAAATGCTGCACCGCGTGGGCATCGACGATCCCGCCCAACGGATGCTCCTGCAGCCGCACTATTTTTCCGGGGGCATGCGCCAGCGGTGCGTGCTCGCCATCGCGCTGGCCCTGAACCCGCGCATCCTCTTCGCCGACGAGCCCACCACGGCGCTCGACGTGACCGTACAGGCGCAGATGCTCGACCTGCTGCGCGACATCCAGCGGCAGACCGGCATCGGCATCGTGCTGGTTTCGCACGATCTGGGCGTGGTCGCCCGCGTCGCGGACCGGGTCGCCGTGATGTACGCCGGGAAAATCGTCGAAATCGGGACCGCTGAGGACGTTTTTTACGATCCCCGCCACCCGTATACATGGGGATTGCTGGGGGCCCTGCCCTCGCAGGCCGTGGAAAACGGGGAACTGCGCGGCATCCCCGGCATGCCGCCGACGCTTCTGGACCCGCCCCCCGGCGACGCCTTCGCCGAGCGCAACCAGTACGCCATGAAAATCGACTACGAACGGATGCCCCCGATGTTCGCCGTTTCCGAAACCCACAGCGCCGCAACGTGGCTTCTGGATGGAAGGGCGCCCGCGGTCACGCCTCCTGTCACCATCAAACGACGCGGTATGCCCCATTGAACAGTCCCGCCCTTTTATCCGTCAGAAACTACAAGCAGCATTTCCCCATCAACAAGTCCCTGACGGTACGCGCCGTCAACGGGATTTCCTTTGACCTGCGCAAAGGGGAAATCTTCGGCCTGGTCGGGGAATCCGGCTGCGGCAAATCGACGGTGGCCCGCGCCGTCATGGGCATCTATACCCCGACGGAAGGCGAAATCTATTTCAAAGATTTCCTGATCTCGGAAAAACGCTCCTACCGGAAACACAAGAAAGACATCCAGCGCGCTATGCAGGTCATCTTTCAGGATTCGGCGGCGGCCCTGAACCCGCGCATGGCGGTTGCCGACATCATTGCCGAGCCGCTGGTCATCAACCGCGTTTATCCGGATAAGGCACGGCTGCGGGCCGAAGTGGACAAGCTGCTCACGCTTGTCGGGCTGGATACGAGCTACGGCAACAATTTCCCCGGCGAGATCTCCGGCGGGCAGCGCCAGCGCGTCGCCATCGCCCGCAGCATCGCCGTCAACCCGGAACTGATCGTCGCCGACGAGCCCGTGGCCTCGCTCGACGTGTCCATACAGGCGCAGATCGTGTCCCTCTTCCAACACCTGCAACGGCAGCACAACTTCACGTTCCTGTTCATCGCGCACGACCTGTCGATGGTCCGTTACCTCTGCGACCGGGTAGGCGTCATGTACGAAGGCAGGCTGGTGGAGCTCGCCCCGACGAAAGAGCTTTTCGGCGACCCCCTGCATCCGTACACCCGCGCGCTGCTCTCGGCCATTCCCGTACCCGATCCCGTCTACGAGCGTTCAAAGGAAATCATCCCCTACACGCATGAAACGGCGGATCTGAACGGCGAATGGCGGGAAGTCCTGCCCGGGCACTTCCTGCTCGCCTAAGCGGATAAACGAGGCCCGCGGGGATGACGCCGCATGCTTTCAGAAAATGTCACTGGCGTTCTTCAGCCTTTTTTCCCGTGCGCTCTATGACATAAAGCTTTCCCGTCTTTCCCTTTTCAGCATCAAGGCATTCATTCCATTCGGCAAAGAATATATCTTTATAGGATTCATAACCATTTCTATGCAATTCGTTTTCTAGCCATTTTTCATTTTTTTCGGCCATTTCCAGAGCATTGGCATCTATTTTCCCGTTCGTTACAAGTATATTTGAAGTTTGAGGCGCATCTCGTTTTTGAATGGTGGCCTGTCCATTCGGCTCGATCTGAGCATTCCATACATCATGTAACGAATGGACGCCCTGGATTCTCGCCAATGTCGCAAAATCGGCGATATCAAGGCCCAATAATTGAAACGTATCTTGCAGATACTTCCCTTTTATGACGACGGGAGTAGGCGTTCCCACGATCATCTTCTGGCCGGATTCGGTGTGTATGCGCAGTACGTTTACCCCCAGCACCAGAAGCTGCCATATTGCCAATACGATGACGAATTGGATGATGCTGATATCCTGATTATAAATGACGCCGCCGATGATGCCGCCCATCACAAAGTTCCCTATGAGGTCAACGGGGGTCATCTGCGCCAACTGGCAACGATTGGTCGTCCGCAAGACCCAAATAAAACCGATCAAACCCACAGCCAATTTTATTGCGATGTTTCCATATAAAAACACTGCGTCCATCATTGTATTTTCCATCTCATGCTCCGGAAGGATGCTACGCTAAGAAACCTTTGAACGTCTGAACATGTTTCCCGTCATACCCTTGCGTGGTTTTCTTCGTTTCACGATACGCTCAGTGGACTTTTCTGTCCGTTATCTTATTCCACTCTCAGACACCAAAGGAAGCGCGCCTGTCTCTCGATGGCAGCCCCCCCGCCTCCTTCAGGAGCGACGCTCACGAGCGGCCTGTCCGGGCAATCCCTCTACAAACGCCGCTCCAGGCCGTCAGCCCTCGAGCATGCAGGTTTCGACGCCCTTTACATTCTCATGGGTAGCGTTTATGGCTTTCCCATAACCCGGAATAAAGGTATCCCATGTTACGTTTCCGCCATCTGATTTCAGGCATGACCTGACACCGTCTGCGGTGGGGCTGTATGTCCCCGTCACAGCTGACGGCGTGTTGACAGCGGAATCCGATCGCCCTCCCGCCCCTTCTTTCCTGACGGACATCCCCATCGCTTTTCCCGTATGGCTCCATGCGGGATTTTTTTGTGCTCTTGTGCGCGGCATGCCGTTTTGCCGCCGCGCCGGAGGCTCCGGAATGTTCCTGAGCATCATACACATCAAACGTTGGGAGAATGTCCATGTTCGCATCCTGCTTCCGTTGGGCGGCCCTTGCCGGGCTCGCCGCGCTCGGCCTGATGGGGACGGCCTCGGCCGAGCTTCCCGCCTTCAAGACGGGCTTCATCTTCACGACCCACCACTCCCCGTTCCTCGTGGCCGCCTCCAAGGGCGAGGCCTTCAAGGATCAAGGCGTCTATCTCAAGCCTCTCGTCGAACGGGAAAGCTATGAGCTCGTCAAAGACGGCAAACCCGTCGCCATCCTTGATCTCGTGGTCTCGAAGAGCGGTTCCGAAACCGCGACCCTGTTCGCCCAGAAGCATCTGGACATGGGCATCGCCTCCATCACCGCGATCATGGCGGGCATCGACAAGGGCACGCCTATGAAGATCATCTGCCCGCTCCAGACGGAAGGCATGGCGCTCGTCGCCCCCAAGGATTCCCCGCTGACGGGCTGGGACAGCCTTATGAAACGGGTGAAGGACGCCAAGGAACCCGTGAAAATCGGCTTCCATTCCCCCACCAGCGCCCCGAAGATCGTGCTTGAAGGCGCGCTGACGCAGGCGGGCCTCAAAGTCACCCTCGATCCTTCCGACATGGACGCCGACGTGCTGCTCGTCGACCTCAAGGAAACCAGCAACCTCCTCGCCTCCCTCACCGCCGGACAGGTGGACGCCGTGGTCGGCCCCTCGCCCTTCCCCGAAGTCGCCCAGACCAAGGGCATCGGCAAAGTGCTCGTCAACCTCGCGGATCTGCCTCCGGCAGGGCAGTGGGCGAACTTCCCCTGCTGCGTGGGCGTGGCTTCCGAAGACATGCTGAAGAACCATCCCGACGTCGTTTCCGCCTTTGTGGAACTCATCAAGCGCACGAACAAGTGGTGCAACGAGCACCAGCAGGAAGCGGGGGAAATCGCGGCGAAATGGATCGGCCTGCCGCCTGAGGCCGGACGGATGTCCACCCTCGTTTTCGTAAACGAGTTCAATGAAAACTGGCTGCGCGGCGCGGGTTCCTACCTCGATATCCTCAACGGGATGCACAAGTTCAACGGCGCGCTGAAGGGCAAGTCCATCGAACAGGCCAAGCCCCTGCTCATCGACTCCACGATTCTGGACTCCATCAAACTGTAACGAGGCCGTCCGGATAAGGGGAGGGCCGCCGCCTTCCCCTCCGGCCGCATCGCCCGTCCATCATAAGGGAACGCCATGCCGAAAAAGTTTCTCGCCCCGTGCGCGCCGCTTCTTGTCCCGCTACTCTTCTTCCTCATATGGGAATACGCGTCCCGGATCGTCGCCAACGACCTGATCCTGCCGCCGCTTCAGCAAATAGCGGATCTGCTCGCCCATCCCACGGAAAACGTCATCAGCATGGGAACGCTCGCGGGCAACATCGGCATCAGCATGGTGCGGGTCCTGTGCGGCTATACGCTTGCCGTGGCGATCGGCGTGCCCCTCGGCGTGGCGATGGGCTACTACAGCGGACTGTTCCGCCTGCTGAACGCGTTCCTCGGCATGTTCCGGCCCATCCCCCCGCTGGCGTGGGTCCCGCTGGTGCTGGCATGGTTCGGCGTGTCGAGCCTCGCCACGCTCGCCGATCTCCCGCGCGGGCAGCTCTACTACTATTTCAACAACCTCAAGCTTTCCATGCTCTTCATCATCTTTATCGGCGCCCTGTTCCCGGTGCTGACCAGCTCGGTGCACGGGGTCCGGACCGTCAGCCGCACGCTCGTCGACTCGGCCCGCGTGCTCGGGGCTTCGGAGCGCGACATCTTCGTGAAGATACTGCTGCCCGCCGCCGCGCCGTCCATCGTCAACGGCCTGCGGATCGGCCTCGGCGTGGCATGGATGTGCCTCGTGTCGGCGGAGATGCTCCCCGGAAGCCTTTCCGGCGTGGGCTACCTCATCACCCACGCCTATACCGTGGGCCGCACGGACGTCGTCATCACGGGCATGGTGAGCATAAGCGTCATCGGGGCGCTGCTCGATTTCGGCTTCCAGTGGATAGAGAAACACAAGTATTCGTGGAAACAGCTTTCCCGATAGGCAGGACGCATGACGACACCCGTTCTTTCCGCCCGTCAGGTGCGGAAGCGCTTCCTCACCCGGAACGGCGACGCCGTACAGGCTTTGCAGTCGTTCGATCTCGACGTCGCCGAAAACGACTTCATCTGCATCGTCGGCCCGAGCGGGTGCGGCAAGTCCACCTTCCTGCGGATGGCCGCCGGTCTGGAGCCCGTCAGCGAAGGCGAAATCCTGTACAGGGGCGAGACGGTACGCGCCCCGCGCCGCGAAGTGGGCATGGTCTTTCAGGAATATTCGCTCCTTCCGTGGCGCACCGTGCGGGACAACGTGGCCCTCGGCCTCGAATTCGCCCATAAGGGCCGGGCGGAACGGGACAAGGCCGCGCGGGAATACCTTGAGCTTGTCAACCTCGAAGAATTCGCCGCAGCCATGCCCCACGAGCTCTCAGGCGGCATGCGCCAGCGGGTCGCCATCGCGCGGGCGCTGGCCAACAAGCCCGACGTGCTGCTCATGGACGAACCCTTCGGCGCGCTCGACGCCCACACCCGCATCCTGCTGCAAAAGGAGCTCCTCCGCATCTGGCAGCGGCACAGGACCACCATCCTTTTCGTCACCCACGGCGTGGACGAGGCCGTGTACCTCGCGGACAAGGTCGTCGTGATGACGGCCCGCCCGGGCAGTATCCGGGCCGTGATCCCCGTGGGCATCCCGCGCCCCCGGGACCGGGCCGATCCGGCCTATGCCCGGCTGACCTCCTCCATCCTCGACATGCTCGACGCGGGGGAGAAAGCCTAGGGGCCTCCACAGAATACCCAACGCGGCCACACGATGTTTTTTAACGAAGGCTCTACAATAGCATTTGATTGATACACATCCATAGTATGCTGAATTTACGGTATCTTTTGTTGATGAACGCCACAACAAAGGAAGTTCTTTTTAGTCTCTATCCGAAATCTTATGAAATAAAATTTCAATCGTTTACTGTGACAGAGCTTTAACGAATAACCATAAGGAGGGCCGTATGCCCGTAGCCGGTGTGGATGTAGGCTCCGTAGCCGCCAAGGCCGTCGTTTTCGATCCCCAGTCGGGATCGGTGCTGGGCAAGGCCGTCCTGCCCACGGGCTGGAACGCGCGCGAGGCCGGGGAAAAGGCGCTCGCCGCCGCCTGCGCCGACGCGGGCGGGGCCGGGCCTTCCCGTATCGTCGGGACGGGGTACGGGCGTATTTCCCTGCCTTTCGCGGACAAGGTGGTCACGGAGATCACCTGCCACGCGCGCGGGGCCGTCCACCTTTTTCCCGGGACGGGCGTAGTGCTCGACATCGGCGGGCAAGACAGCAAGGTCATCAGCACCGCCCCGGACGGCTCGGTGCAGGATTTCATGATGAACGACAAATGCGCGGCGGGCACGGGCCGTTTCCTGCAAGTCCTTTCCGGCATCCTCGGCATGGAGCTGGCGGAACTGGGCGAAGCGGCCGGGCAGGGAAACCCCGTCTCCATTTCCAGCATGTGCGCCGTGTTCGCTGAAACGGAAATCATCGGCCTGCTCGCGCAGGGCACGCCGCACGCCGACATCGCCGCGGGCGTCTTCCGCTCCATTGCCCGGCGCATGCGGGCTCTCGCCGCCCGCATCCCCCTGCGCGGCGAATGCACGTTCACGGGCGGGCTGGCGACAAGCCCCTCATTCAGCGGCCTGCTTGCCGCAGAGCTCGGCGTGCCGGTCAACGTGCCCGAACACCCCCAGCTCGTCGGGGCCATAGGTGCCGCCCTGATCGCTTCCCGCATCCGATAGGCTGCAACACCACACCCTTCAAGGAGAATCATCATGGCATACGCAAGCCTCGAACGGTTCCGCGACATCACCGGGCGCAACGTGCTGGCGCTTCAGGAGGCCAAGGCCGCAGGGAAAAAGGTCGTGGGCCAGTACTGCATCTATTCGCCGCTGGAAATCGCGCTGGCCGCAGGGGCCATCCCCGTTTCGCTGTGCGGCACGAAAAACGACTCCATCCCGGTGGCGGAAACCATGCTTCCCCGCTCCCTCTGCCCGCTGATCAAAAGCAGCTTCGGCTTCGCGCTTCAGGACAGCTGCCCCTACCTTGCCGCCTCGGACATCGTGGTGGCGGACACCACCTGCGACGGCAAGAAAAAGATGTACGAGCTGCTGGCCGCCTACAAGCCCCTCGTGCTGCTCCAGCTCCCGCAGATTCAGGACGGCGACGCCAAAGGGCTACTGGCGCGCGCAGTACGCCGGCCTTATTGCGAGGCTGGAAAAGGATTTCGGCGCCTCCATCACTCAGGACAAGCTGCGTGAGGCCATCCGGCTGACCAACCGGCTCCGCCGCGCTCTGAAGGATGTCCTCGACCTCGCCAAGCGCAAGCCGTCGCCCCTCACGGGCATGGATCTGCTGGACATCTGTTTCCGGGCTTCCTTCATGCCCGACTACGAACAGGCCATCGCCCTCCTGCGGGACATCGCCGCCGAGATCGGCTGCGCGGAGGCCGGAACCGTTCCCCCGAACGCGCCCCGCATCCTGCTCACGGGCGTCCCCACCGGCTTGGGCTCCCACAAAGCTATCCAATTGCTTGAAGGGTGCGGGGCAAGTATCGTCTGCATCGACAACTGCACCTGTTACAAAAAAGTACGCCTGATGATGGACGAGGCCGCCGATCCCCTGACCGAGCTCGCCGGGCGGTATCTTGATACGCCGTGTTCCGTCATGTCGCCCAACCCCAACCGCTATACGGCCCTCAAGGAGCTGACCGAGGCGTTTCAGGCTGACGCCGTGGTCGATCTCACATGGCAGGGATGCCAGACTTACGAAGTGGAATCGTGGTCGGTCAAAAAATTCGTGCGCGAGGAACTTGGCCTGCCGTTCCTCCACATCGTCACGGACTATTCGGAAACGGATACCGAGCAGCTCAAAGTCCGTATCGAGGCCTTCCTTGAAATGCTCGGCTAGGCTCCGCCATTGAGGAGGCCAACGCCGCCCCTTTTCTCCGCCGTAAAGACCGCCGTTTCGTCAATGCAAAAACAAAAGGACGCTTATCATGAGCAAGGAATTAAATTGTTGCGGTTTACCCTGCCCCGAACCCGTCATCCGCTGCCGCAAGGCGTTGGAAGAGGAAAAGCCGTCTTCCATAAACGTCCTCGTGGACAACGTGGCCGCTTCAGAAAACCTGAGCCGTTTTCTGGGCCGTAACGGCTATTCCGTGGACGTGCGGCAAGAAAACGCCGGTGTGTGGATTGTTTCCGCCACAGCCTGCGGATGCCGCGTTACGGAACCCGAAGCCGCCTCCTGCGAAACCGGGACCTCAGCCCCCGGCAAGACGCTGGTGCTTATCACTACCGAAACCCTTGGGCGCGGCAGCGAGGAGCTCGGCGGAAAGCTGATGGGCAATTTCCTGTCCACGCTGCCCGAGTTGGGCGAAAGCCTGTGGCGGGTCATTCTGTTGAACGGCGGGGGAAAGCTCGCCGCCGCCCCCGGCAAACCGCTGGACAGCCTGAAAGCGCTGGAGGCCGCCGGGACGGATATCCTCGTTTGCGGAACCTGCCTCGACTTCTACGGCCTGCTCGAAGCGAAACAGGTCGGCCAGACCACCAACATGCTGGATGTCGTGACCAGCCTCGCACTGGCCGATAAGGTTCTCCGGCCATAAATCCCTGCCCGTCAGGGTATGCGTTCAGGCCCTGCTTCTGGAAAAAGAGGCATGCCCGCCATTGCCTTCTCCCTTTGGGGATACGTTCCGGAAGCGGGGCCGGATGACAATATGTTTCACTCAGGAACGGACAGGGATGAACGGATTTGCCGTACTCATCAGGACACGGACTCTTTCCCACGAGCGGGCTTCCCCCTGAAGGGGCGGAACGCATCGCTGAGAGACAAGCGCGTCCGAATGCAAGCAGGCATGCCAAGCCGTATGTGCGGAAATCCAACAGATTCCTGACAGCCTTACTACGCCCATGTGCCGCTCGGAAGGGTTTCACGCCTTATACCCAACACTGAAGGCGGGCGTTGCCGTTCAGGGGAATGGCCAAGGCTGCCCACGGAGCGGCTCAACCGGATGCCCAGGGCACCGCTCAAACGCCGATGAACGGACGCGGCATGGGGAACCGCCTCCCATCACGGAAGCTGAAGGCACAAAGGGACAGGGCGTTCCCCTCTTTTTGCCGTTCCACCGCACGATCCGGAATTCGATTTTTCCTCAAAGCCATTCACTGCCGAGGCAAAATGTCGCGGAGGGCGTAACCGGATGCAAAAAAACTCCCCCTCCCGGCATGAGCCAAGAGAGGGAGTTTGACCACATATCCCCATACACGATGAGGCGTTGTCGGCCCGCATGTTACTGAGGGCAACTACAGCCAAATGTATGGGAATATGCGCGCGCCCCCCGAGGGAACGTCTCTCCCCACCGCCCGTTTATGCGGGCGGCATGGCGGGGGGGGACGCCTTTCCCCAAACATCCTCCCCCGGCGTTATACATAACCTTATTTCTTGCGGCTGCGCAACCAGCGTTCGGCGGCGAGCGCGGCCACGGTGCCGTCGCTGACCGCCGTGGTGATCTGGCGGTACTGCTTGTGGTTGATGTCACCCGCGCCGAATACGCCGGGGATATTGGTCGACATATCCTCACCCGCAAGGATGTACCCCTTGTCGTCAAGGGCGATTGCATCCTTGAACCATTCGTTGTTCGGGGACTGGCCGAGGAACACGAATATCCCATCCACAGGCAGCGCGGTGCGTTCGCCGGTCCGCGCGTCTTCGAGGATGGCGGCGGACAGTTTCCCATCCGTGACTTCCACGTCCACGACCCTGGTCGTCTTGAAGCCCTTCACGCGGGGATCGCCGAGCAGCGCGTCCTGCGTGGCCTGCGCCGCGAAGAACCGATCCATGATTTCCACCACGGTCAGTTCGGCAACGCCGAGATTGAGGAGGTACAGGCCCTCGTCGAAGGCGCTGTTTCCGCCGCCGACCACGAGAACGCGCTTATCCTTATACGGGGCACCGTCGCAGATCGCGCAGAAGTGCATCTGATCGCATTCGGTGGGCACGTCCAGCGCAATGGGCTTGCGGCCCGTCGCCAGAATGATCGCCGGAGCCTTGTAGACGATGCCGTCCCCATGCACGATCTTCTCGTCCGCGCCGAGTTCGAGGCCGGTCACTTCAAAAACCTCTTCGACTTCCACGCCCATGTGGTCCACATGTTCGCGCATCTTCTCCATGAGCTCCATGCCGTGGATCTCAGGGTACGACGGGAAATTCTCCACCGTGTACGTCGAATTCACCAGCCCACCCGTCACGTTCGTCTCGAGGAGCACCACATCGAGGTTCGCGCGTTTCGCGTAGATCGCCGCCGTCATCCCGGCAGGCCCGCCGCCCAGTACGATGATGTCACAAGTACGTTCTTCCATTGAAAGCTCCTGGTTTGCCGGGGAGGAGACTCTAAACGCTCCTTTCCCGGACCCCACCCCCTAAAATTTCGACAGGCGGGGAGGTGTCGCCGCGGCTTTTCCGTTCGGGAACAGCCCGCTCTTCCGAGACAAACGGCGCGGCTATCGGCCCCTCTGCCTTGCGAGACGCCCCGGCGCACGTCGCACGCCGAAACAAACCGCCGGGCACAGGGAATACCGATGAAAAATCTTTTATGAAAGTCTCAGTGAAGACGAGGGATAGGGTCTGGGGCAAGGGAGAAAGGGAGGCCCGGCAAGGGACCGGGGCCGCTGGCATTCCCGGATGGTTGCGGGAACGCCAGCAGCGCCGCCCTCTTCCTGAAGGATTTCACCCTCCCCCAGATTCGGCCCCTTACGCTTTCTCGAAGAAAGCGGCCATTTCGCGGGGATTCATGAGGCCGACCTTGGAGGCTTTGACCTCGCCGCCTTTGATGGCGAAAATCGTCGGGGGGCGTTCCGCGCCGAGCGCGGCGGCAGCGGCGGCGTTCTCTTCGATGTCGATGCCGTACAGCGCGACGCCGGCTTTGGCGGCACCGAACTTCTCAAGCACCTTTTCCATGTTCTTGCAGTGCGGGCACAGTTTCTTGAAGAACAGCAGCACGCCATTGTCCGTCGCCGCAATGCGTTCCTTGTAATCAGCTTCAGTGATGATCTCGATCATGACGTCACTCCCATTGGTTTCATGCAGTTTTTCTTCCCAAGAAAGGAAGGGGTTCCCTTCATGCCACCTTCCCATCGCCCGAAAGCGTTGGGGGTGGCGGAGGTTCCGGGGGAAGGGGAAACCCGCGGAGGCGTCCGCTCTCCCAAAAAGTTTCCCCCCCGTTTCATCTCATTGCGATCCCTCGCTTGGGTTGCAAAGCTCCGCGAGGGCTTCGCGGTCGAGGATTTCGAGGGAACACCGGGTAAAGTGCCCCAAGATGCCCCGATCCCGCAGGGTCCGGATAATGCGGCATACCGTGCTCCGATGCAACCCGAGCACGAGGGCCAGCTCGGACTGCGACACGCCGGGGTTGACCACGCGGGTCCGGCGCTCCTCGGCCAAGCGGTGCAGATACCGGCAGACCTGCGTCTGCGGGTCCAGCTCGACGCTTTCGGTTATCTGGCTGTAAAAGGCCCCGGCCTTGGCTCCGAGCGAGTGGACCAGATTGCTCATCAGCGCCGGATATTGCCGCACGAAGTCGGCGTCATCCAGCAGGGTCCGGGGAAAATTATAGACTTCACAGGGTTCCAGCGCCTCCAGCGACGCGGGATGCAAGGAGGAAACATGCAGCAGCACGATTTCGCGGAAGAGGCACCCCGGCTCGATGTAGAGCACGATGCGTTCCTTGCCCGTTTCGGAAAGATTCAGGAGCCGTACCCTGCCCTTCTCCAAGAAGGAAAACGTCGCGGTTTCGGGGTCGTCTTCCCAGCGGTAGGACTTGCCCACCATCTGACGCTGGCCCAGATGCAGCACCGAACGCCACGGGCTGTTGAGATCCCTGATGCGGAATACCGGGCCTTCCTGCCTGCAAAATCCGAAACGGTTCATGCCTCCTCCTTTTCACCCCTCCCTACAGGTTCATCATAGGCCAGATAAAAGTGGCGACAAAGGCCACGATCAGGCTGGCCAGCACCATGCGCGTCGCCATAATCGCGAGAAGATACCTGACGCGGACGTATCCGGTCGCGAACATGATCAGGGCCGGAGCCAGCTCGTACGGCAGGATGAACTGGTCAAGCCCGTACAGGAAGCTGTAGAGGATAGGCTTGATCCCGAGGTTCAGCGAGGTGGCGATCTCGGCCATAGGCACGCTCAGGGACGTGGCCGCGGCGACGGGCGTCAGCACAAGGTTGGCGAGGACGCCCACCCAGTAGGCGAACATGGACGAACCGGCGTTGCTGTCGATCTGCTGGAGGTAGGGCACCAGCTTCCCGGCCAGCCATGCGGGGATGCCGAGGGTTCCCGCCACGATGCCGATGGCCATGCAGCCCGCGATAAAGAACAGGATGGGGAACTGCACCTTCTTGAGGTCTTCGGCCTCCATCAGGTTGAAGATGGGGGTGAAGCCGAGCAGCACCATGCTGCAGAAGGCGAAGTAGCCGGGGATACCGTGCCACGGTTCGCTGATAAACGCCACCAGAGCCAGCAGGGCCAGAACGAGGGTCTTCTTTTCGTCCCGGCTCATCTTGCCGAGGGTGGCGAGTTCGGCTTCGGCGCAGGCGCGGCAGCGGGAAATGTGCTCGCCCAGCTCCCGGCCGCCGAACAGGTGCAAAATGGTATAGGCCAACAGCGCGTGCCCGATCTGATACGGCAGGTTTTCGCTGTAGAAGCTCAGCCATGTGAACGGGACGCCCATATCCTTGACCATGAGCAGGCCGATGATGCCCGTGTTGTTGGGCAGGTAGGCAGCCGAAGAGATGGTCGCGCCAAAGAAGGCGGCAAGGACGATGGTGGTCGCGGAGCGGGACGTCACGGACAGGTTGAGGCTCTGGCACATGCCGGTGGCGATGGCCATGAACAGGATGTCCACGGTGATGACGTCGGGGATGATCGCGCTGACGATGAACCCGGCGAGCAGGAACGCGATGTACATGCGAATGGGGGTCGTCCCCACGCGGCTGATGGTGAACAAAGCGATGCGGTTGGCGAGCCGGGTCTTTTCCATGAGCACGCCGATGAGCATGCCGCACATGCACAGCCACGGGATAGGGGTCGTCCAGCCGACGAAGGCCACATCGGGCGCCGCGATGCCCGTCAGGATATAGTACATCAGGAGCAGGACGGCGGTGACAAAGTTCGGCAGCAGATCAAAGGCGAACATGCCGATCGCCATGATCGTCCCGAACCAGTAGAGGTTCACTTTCGGCGCGCCCGGGTCATAAAAGCACCAAGCCACAAAGAGGCCGCCAAGCAAACTCGTCAGCCAGCCTATCCACTTTCCGGACAGCTTGTTGATTGCAACAGCAGTTGTCATATGCACTCCGCGCGGTGCGTGGAAAAAATTGAGATATATGGAGGGGAAAAACCTTTCCGAAGAAGGCTTCCCTTTCCCCTCCCTGCCCTTCGGGCCTCACGGCCCGCGAAGGAAGGGGGGCGGCAGCCTCATAACGTGTCGGGAAACGCCCCGCGCCGGAAGAGGAACCAGCCGTTTCCATGCCTTTTCATCCGCCAGACACCGCCCTGCCCCGCGCCCTTAACGGACGGAAACGGCGGAAGCGTATCCTCCAGGGAGAAGGAAGCCCGCAGCCCGGCAAGGTTCCGGAACTCCCCAACACGGCGAACAAGGATTCGATAACGTAACGTCTCGGGAAAGGGAGGGTGGGGGGAGTGGAGGGAAAACCCTTCTGAAGAAGGGCATTCCCCTCCACTCCCTCAATTCTCCCTTTCCTTTTTTTCTGTCCTCAGCTCGTGCGAATTTCGCCGATGACGAGCTTGAGCT
>USCL01000063.1 GCA_900553145.1 uncultured Desulfovibrio sp. | reverse complement strand
GGCAGATGGTCGAGGTGTGCTCAAAAAGGCCGTCGAGGCCGGAGAGCCGGAGCATTTTGTCGACCGCGGACGGATCGGACATGCCGGACGCCTCCACGATGACCAGATCCTCGTCGCGCGCGGCGAGTCCGGCCAGCGCTTTGACGAACGACTCCCGGAGGCATGAGCAGAACACCGATCCGCCTCCGATCTCCACAACCACGCCGCCTTCGACGCCGGAATGCCGCAGGATCTCCCCGTCCACGGGGATGTCGCCGAAGTCGTTCAGCAGCACCGCCACCTTCCGGTCCGCGTACCGCAGCAGCAACGACCGCAGCAGCGTCGTTTTGCCGCTTCCGAGGAAGCCGGAGAGGATGATCAGTTCCTTGCGCATGGTGTCAGCCCTTTGTTTGCGATCCGTGTCGAAAATGCCTCTTTGGGCGGAATCCGGAAGATTCGGCTTTTCCACTTTCGGCCCGAGGGGGGGCTCCCCCCCGCGCCGCCTCCCCGCCAGTTGAAAATAGTGGGGAGGAGAGAGGGAGGGGCGACCCGACGGGCGGCCCATTAGGGGCCGTGGCCGTCAGGCAAGCCTTCGCACCTTACCGGCAGCGATAGCATCCCAGCCCTTCTTCAGAAGGGTTCCCTCCCCAACCTTTATCTACTTCATCACTTCCTCGATCTCCTCCCTCAGCTTTTCAACGGTGGGGATGAGCGAGACGTGCTTGATGACGCCGTTGACGAGGAGCGAGGGGAGGTTCGTCAGGCCGACCTTGCCGACGAAGGTGAGGTTTTCGGGGAACATGATGGATCGTTCCACGACTTCGACCTTGTCGCCATAAATCTTGGCGGCGTTGTTGGCGGTGGCGACCATGTAGCCGCAGGCCGCGCAGGTCTTGGAGTCGATGGTCACGACCTCGACGAGGACGTGATCGAGGTTGGCGTAATCCGGCATCTCGATGTCGGGCAGGTTGTCCTTGGCGACGTAGTTTTCAAGCGCCTTGCGGACGGCCTCGGGGTTGTGTACGGCCTGCCCCACGCCGATGAGGTTCGCTGCGGGGGCGTCGAAGGGGACGTCGCAGCCGGGCGCGAGGATGAAGCGGTGGGTGCCGATCTTGTCCATCAGCTCGATGGCGGCCTTCTGGTTGTCCTGCTGTGTGCCGAGCAGCATGGTGATGGTGAGCTGGAGGTTGCCGGAAATGGTGATGCCGTGGGCGTCCGTGATCTTTTTGGCTTCCACGATATCGACGTTCTCGTCGATGGCGATGCAGTCGGGCCTGGTGAGGCACATGGGCTCGATGTTCTTGGTGGCGTCGCCGCAGACGAAGAAGGAGGAGGGCACGCCCTTTTCGCGCATGGAGGCGAAGAACTTCGTGTAGGGTTCGCTCAGGAAGGTCTCGAACATATCCGGCGAAATCTGGGAGACGAGGGGGTCGACGGCGGCGATCACGTCGCACCCGGCCTCGATATAGTATTCCGCCACCTCGCGGACGACTTCCTCGCAGTAGGCGACGAGGGCCTTTACGCCGTCTTCGTCGTCGTACATATCCATAAAGATGTTGGTCCCGCGCAGGTGCGAGGCGAGGGAGAACGGGCCGCAGACAAGGCCGTACATGGCGATGTCGGGCTTGGCTGCCTTGAAGCGGCGCATGACGTCGAGGATGAGCGGGATGCGGCCGTCGGTCTTTTGGATGCGCTGCGTGGGGATGACGAGCTCGCCTTCGAGCGGGTGAGAGCAGACGGTGGGCGGGGTGTTGTCGTACCATGCGAGATCGCAGCCGAGGATTTCAGCTTCGACTTGCAGGTCGAACATGGGAGTCATGCCGTCCGGGGAGTATTGGGACTCCGCCTCGATGCAGCATTCGTACAGCTTGTCCGCGTCGCGGAACATTTCCTGCGCGGTATACCCCTTGAGGTTGGCGATTTGGGAACCGGTGTAGGGAACCCAGGGGGTCCGCTCGACGGGGTTCCCCTTGAAAACTTCAAGAATCAAATTTTTTCCGTGCATTTCCTTATCCTTCTATACTGATTACGGCTCTATACGCACTGCAGAGAGTTATGACTTGAAAAGTTCCCTTCTCAGGTGTTCCATATATGAACGTTCTTGATTTTCCTTAAACCGTGCGTACTCACTTCTGAGTGTTCTGAAGAAGGAGACAACCATAAACCAAATGATGAACATAAACGGAGCCCCTGCAAGAATGCCCGCAAACTTGACCCCATCAAGCCCGTTCGTGTTCAGGAGCACAACCGAGACAGCTCCGATAATGAGCCCCCACAAAAGGACCATGCCCTTGCTGGGGTTCAATGAACCATGCGACATCTGTATGGCGATAAAGAAAGAGGCCGCGTCTGCTGACGTGATCAGGAAACCGGCAACGCTCAGGAAGATGACGCAGTTGATGATCACGCCGCCGCCAAAGGCCGAGGCTACCGCGTAGGGTCCGTTTGCCGGGTTGCTCTGCACCAGTTCCCATATATTAACGAGATGGTTGGCATCGACATAGTGCGTCGCCGTCATGAGCACGCCGAACCATATGAAAGAGACGCAGACCGGGATGATCAGAACGCCGAGGATATACTGCTGGATCGACCTGCCGCGCGATATACGGGCGATGAAGCCACCAACGAACGGAGCCCATGAAGTGTTCCAAAGCCAATAGAAAATAGGCCAGTCCGTCGCCCATCCGCCTGTCAGCCCCTGAGAATCCGTAAAGGTTGCCATCGTGAAGAAATAATTGAAATATTGCCCAATCGTTTCCACCATCCCGTTCAGGAGAAGCACTGTCGGGCCAGCAAATAGGATAAATACGAACCAAATGACCGAAACCCAGACGTTTCCATCGCTGATGAGCTTTATCCCCTTATGCAGGCCAGAGTACGCCGCCATGGTATACGCAATGATGATGGAAAACATGATGACGGCGTTCCCGGCAAGCCCCACTTCAATACCGAAAATATTCTTTAATCCCACGGTAAACAACATCAGGCCGAGACAGTTCGCAGCCGCCGCGCCCCAAAGGGCTGTGATGGACGCGATAATCTCCACACAGCGCCCAATGATGCCTTTCGACGCCTTGTCCCCCAGCAGGCCATAGAACGCTCCTGATACGGTCATGGGGCGATCCAGGCGGAACGCGGGAAAAGCGATAACCAATCCCACGATCGCGTAAATGGCCCACTGATGGAATCCCCAATGAAGCATTGCCGCCCCTTTGGACACGAGATACGCCGCCTGTGATCCCGACTCGGCAAGATAAGGGGTCTTGTAGAAATGCCAAAGAGCCTCTCCAAACGGCCAAAAGCAGTACCCGGCTCCCAAGCCGCACCCGAAAAGCAGAGCCACCCAGCTGAATGTACTGAATTCCGGCTTGTCGTCATCCTTTCCCAGCTTGAGATTTCTGTATTTGCCGAAGGCCAAAAAAAACAGAATGGGAATGAATAGGAAAACACTCAAAATGAAGAACCATCCGAAATGATGGGCGATACTGTTCTTGGCCCCTTTCATGATGTCCGCAAACTGATCGGGGGATACCGCTGCCCAGATGATTGCGAGAAGCGTAAGGAACAATGTTACGCCAACAAGGAATGTATCTATGCCGCTACGTTTTTCCGTGGAGACTGAATTGCTCATGATTTCCTCCCCTTCTATGCCTTGTAGGCCAGTACAAAGGCTTCAAGGCGCTCTCTGATGCGAGGTTCCAGATCGGGCTGGACATATTCGGCCAGAAGCTGTTTTCCGCGTTCGCGGATGGCCTCACGGATATCCGGCTTCCCGCTAGCCTCCCACGCATTCAAACCTCCCCGGTAAGAATAGGCGGGCTGCCATACGGCGCTGCGGCAATTCATGGCTGTGTGCAAGTGTGTGAGGTATTCCCCTCCGTGGCCCACTTCCTTGATGATATCAATGGCGAGAGCCTCTTCGCTGAAATCCACTTTTTCCCGCATTGCCTTGCCATAACTGCATATCC
This sequence comes from uncultured Desulfovibrio sp., assembly GCA_900553145.1. GTDB lineage: Bacteria > Desulfobacterota > Desulfovibrionia > Desulfovibrionales > Desulfovibrionaceae > Bilophila. The sequence goes on along the minus strand of USCL01000063.1, from coordinate 11,315 downwards.
CGTCATCCATGACGAGCTTGGAGAACGAAGCGGCCAGATAGGAGGAAAGACATCCCGCGCTGTGCTGGATGAAGTCAGCGCCATATGCCATGGCATTGAGCATGGTGCTCATTGACTCGAATCCAGCCTGCGCATCAATGTCGCAGGATTCCGTAAGCGAGCCTCCTCCACGGCAGGGAAGCCCATAGTGGTGCCCGAGCTGAACCCCGGCCCTCAAAATCTTCGAGAATTCGGGCGCACCCAGCGAAACGACGATGCTGCGCATATCCATAATCCCAGAAGCACAACCGTAGACAACGGGCGTTCCCGGTGAAACCAGCTGCGCCAAAACGATTCCCGCAAGAATCTCCGCATTCTGCAAAACGAGCACACCAGCCATTGTGATCGGCCCGGTTGCCCCTCCCGTAACAAGGGAGGCAATGAGGAGCGGTTGCCTGTCCCGCGCGAAGGCCATCAAAGCCTCGCAACTCCCTTTTTCATAACGCAACGGAGTCAGGCTGTTTATCAACGAAATGCAGAAGGGATGTTCCCTCAGATAAGCTCTAGACGAATCAAAGAAGATCTCCCCCATGCGCATGCAATCCTCAACGCCTCTGGATCCGTGGGTGCTGCTGCCCATGAACGGCTTATCGGAACAGGTCATGGAAGCATGCAACATATGGACATGGGCCTTCCCCGCCGGGACATCTCCTGGATCGCAGAGGAGATAGCCGACCATATCCTGATTGGGTAGCTGGTGTGCCAGACGCACGAGCGTTTGGTAGTCCTCCAAGGTACCGCTTCTTATATTTCCTTCAAAGTCAACGACATATGGGGCACCATATATGGGGGAAAAAATAGGGCGGCGCCCGCCGATTTCGACGCTTCTCTCAGGGTTTCGCGCATGGATGGTGAACGACGGAGGACACAGTTTCAGGGCGGAATCGATATCCTCCTCCGTAAAGAAAACGGTTTCCCCCTCCACCCGGAAACCGTGATGGCGGAAAAGTTCTATGCTCTCCTCAGATAAAAACTGGATACCCGTTGACTTCAAAAGCTCAACCGTTGCACTATGGATAGTAGCCAAGTCGCTATCAGACAGAACCCACATGGGTTGTAACATCTGCCCCTCCTTATGGAATGGCGTTTCCGTTGCAGAATGGAATCGTAGCGCGCGAAACGAAACGGTTTGTCACTTTTTGTACAAAGCAATCAAACCCTAGCATACGCTCATCAAAAAAAAAACTAGCAACGGCTAAAAACAGTGAGTTCTTTAAGGCAAAAAGGTGTTCCCTCGTGATGTCAGGAAACAGCAGCTCAAAAACGGTTACACGATATTGGTTCAAGCCACACCTCGTAGATGAATGTGAGGAATGGTCCAAGGAGCAACCCCATGCCCGGATAGTGCCTCTGATGCGGGGGGAAAGCTTTCGTCCTAAGGGAAACGAACTGATCCTCGTCCTCGGCGGCTATGCCCATCTCTTCTGCCGCTCAAAGATCGGGGATGAAAAACTGACGTTCCTTGTCGGAAGAAACGCCTTGGCGAACGGAAGCGCGGCGTTAACGGGCGGCAACCATTTGCTCAGGCTGCTTGCGCCAATCCCATGCTCTCTGGCCGTATTTGATGTCCCCCTGCTTGAGGAGAGCTTCATACGCGATAATCCCGCACTGATAATCGAGCTCTCCAGATCCATTGCGAAGACGACCAATCTCTTCAATCTACGCGCATTCAACATGTGCTTCCATTCAAGCGTGTCGCGCCTGTGCAGCGTCATCAACAGAATGACTACACAAGAACAAAGCCCGCCAGATCGACAGGTCAGCAGCATCACCCAAAATGATATCGGGGCTCTTTCCGGGCTGCACCCGGCGACCGTATCCAACACGCTTGATGTATTAAGAAGTGCTGGAATTATAGGAGAAATATCCAAGTCGCACATCGACGTCATCGACCGAAACAAACTTCTGGAAATTGAGGCATATGGCTATGGATATGACAAAGGAAGAAAATGAGAGCTTATTGCTCCTCCTACGGTTGGCAAGCCAGAATGAGGAATGGAATGAAGCTGCCAGCCCAAAAGGTATCCTGAAACTGAGAAAGGGAGCAATCCTCAACGCAAAGAGGCAAATGTTTTACCTGATCAAATCTGGTATTGTGAAAACAGTGCATCCAACCCCGGAAGGAAGCGAATGGACGCTCCTTTATCAAGAAGCCGGATGCCTTCTCAACGAAATTGGAGTATTGGTTGGAGGACTTGAAAATTTCTATTATCGCTGTGAGACGGATGCGGAGCTTTATACCTTTGATGGGAGCCTGCTCTCTTGTGAATGCTTCATCAGGAACAATCCATCAAAGGTAAAGAATCTCATTATGACTCTCGCCCGGAAAGACGCAATAGCTTACGCATACACATCAGATCTTGCCTATGCTGATGCCAAAGGACGCGTCTGCCAAGCACTCATGTCTCTCATCTATGAACATGACTGGAAGATTTCTTTCTCTCCAGAAATTACCCAAACGGATATAGCAGCCATGATGGGGCTCCATCCCGTTACGGTCATGCGTGTAATAAAAGAGTTAAGACATAGTGGTATCATTGGAAAATTTACTAAAAAGAAGATTGAAATACTCGATAAAAATGCCCTTTCGCAACTTGCCTATGGAACCCTATGAAATCTATCTATGTATCTTTCTTTAACAGCACTTAAAGAAATGGGGAAAATTATTAGTATTAAAATTCAAATTACATATCACATACCTTGTTAAAGATAGCATCTTATTGGTAAATTCAGAAAAAAATAATTGAGTTCATGAACAATACATTTTAAATATATTACTCTGTGAGATGAAAAAGTGAAGGACAAAATACTTAATGAGCTTGAAGAAATATCAAAAATGCTAAACCGGGCAGCAATTGCGGGATGTAAAAATTTTGTAATCCCTTTTCATCAAAATTTTATACAAACCCTCAAAAACAAGATTATAAACTTTTCAATTCTTATTAAAGATACATTTCCATTTCAAAGTAAACTTATTTTTAATACAAAAGATGATCTTTTTTATGGGTATAACTATATCAATCTGTTTGCCCTTGGACTTATTGATAGCCAAATTAAATATATTCGTTGGGCTATAAACAACAATCAAACTGAAAGCGAATGGAATTACATCCATAATTCAATCAAAGCATCATCAAAAAAGAAATTTATTGATGGATATCATGCTGATGCGGCATTTTCTGCATGCAAAGAAGTACTAGACAGGATCAGATCCATATATATTAGTATGACACCGAACGGTGATGAGCTGGATGACGCAGCATTAGTATGTCATATGTTTTCACCCAAAAATCCAAAATTAATCATGTACAGTGAAAAAAACAGAACAAACGAAAACTTACAAAAAGGAACATGTGCTATTGCAGAAGGCTTTGTGTCTTCTGTAAGAAATATTTTGGGGCATAAAAAAATGGAAATGGACAAAGAAGAATCCTTTCAGATACTAGCCCTGGCAAGCTTACTCATGAATAGAATTGATTATTCTTTACATATCATAAAAAATAACAAAAATTAAATACCCTATTAAAGAAGAAGAAGAAGAAGAAGAAGAAGAAGAAGAAGAAGAAGAACAGGCCAATCAACATATCTTTTATATCAATCCGATAATAATTTAAATACATCTATTTTATACATTAATTACTTAATAAAATTACCTTTTCATATAAACAAAGGGAACTATTAATATTTACATCTAAAACATACAGTAGAACGACTATCAAATCCTATCAATGTTCATATTTTTATTCGATAACTAATTATTTTTAAAAATTCTTCTCACGACAATAAGCAATGTTCTATATTTAACTATAAGGACATCATGTTCTATACGCCTAGGATGCCAAGGTATGTGGATAAAAGGTGGATTAAATCCAAATTCATGCCTTATGCGATGGTCACAGATAGTCCATCTTGGCCATTTTGGGAGAGAAACAGGATGAATGAGAATTTGTAAAAACGATATGCTTAGGCAGAGGGATTTATTTATATCGTCTGCCTGCCTATGCAATTCCTAAGGCGCTATGTAGCATTCGATTGATATATACCTATAACATATTGAAAATATAATATTTTGTCGTTCAACTCCATTACAAAGAAAACTTTCTTTAGTATCTATCTAAAATCTTATGGAATAGGATTTCAATCATTTACTGTGACAGAGCCTAAGTAAATCTCACTCATAGGCATCCTCTTCGGATTTAGAGATAACTCCAATATTTTTTTATTGTCAAAAACTACAGCAATCCCTCCATCGCCACAGCAGATAGGCAAAATTGTCGGCTTGCTTGGGGCTTGGCGGGTTCATGCCAGCCCCCCAGAGCAATTCCGAGCGCCCGATAGCCGGACAGAGCCGCGAGCGTACAGGCCGCACCGGCTGCAATTTGTACTGTGATTTGAGCCAGATGGGTTGAGGATAGGGACCACAGAGCGCAGACATGCCCTTTGTGCCCCACAGCAAGAGGTTGTTGTGGCTCCTAGCGATGGATTTCGCGGCGACGTTCGCGGCCGCGCGCACCCCGGAAGCACCTTTTGCCGAACTGTATCCCGTCAGAGGATAGATGGGCCCCCATTCCCCAGCGCACCAGAACAACGCATCAACCGGATGGCCCGCCGTCGCCGCCACAGTGTCGGCCATGCAGGCGGCAAGCGCTACCGGATTGGCAAACAAAAGTGTCTGGGGATACAGCATGAGATTCAACTGACCATCCAGATGCTCAGGCCGAACCTCCGAGATATCGCTGATCCCGGTCGGAGATTTATCGAGACACCGGGCGTCCATGAGCAATTCCAACAAGAATAGCGGATTATAAAAATAACTGTGCGTATGCGCGCTGTACTCGGAGCGTTGTCCGTAGCCGTCGCCGCCGTTGACGGAACTGCCGTCCCCCCAGACCGAGCTTTTGCCCATATCAACGCCAAAGCCAGCAAAGCACCATGCGTCTTTCACTACATCAATCATGAACGCGGGCTCCCTGAAGCCCATGACGAGCCCTACCCGTTGGATAGCGCCGTCCTGGCAGGAGCACAGAGGCGTGGAGAGATAGCTTTCCGGGTCCGGGGAAGAGGGTGAGATGCGGACCCCGGCCAGCCGAATGGGAAATAGGCACTCCCAACAGGTGTCCGTCAAAGGGTTCACGAACGTCGATTTGCACACGGCATGGGCACTCTGCACGAGCCCGCCGAGCAGCAGCGCCAGACAAAACACCAACTTGTTCATACATGCTCCTATTGAGGTATGCCGCTCATATATTTTTCAAGGAGGTTGCTGATCTTGGAGCCGACCTGTTCCTGGTTGAGCATCTGCCGCGTCAGATCATCGGTATATTCCCCCAGGTCAATCTGTGTGAAATCGATGCGCATGAATTCGTCCATATAAAAACCCCGGCATTCAGGGTCGTCTCCGTCGCCCCATCCCAGACCAATCTGAGGGCGTCCTTGCTCGTGGATGATTCGAGCCAGTACAGTATCAAAGCAGCAAAAGACTCTCTTCTTCTGCCCACACATCCCGAATACCTTGAACGTGCATGTCGTGCCGACATCGTGGCATACGCCTTTGCTGCGCTTACAGCCGAGGATTTTTTCTCCGGCCAGGCATTTGGTCATCCCATCCACAATATTGTACATACTGTAAATGGTATACGCCCAACCGACCCAGGAAATCGCGTTCAGGTAGACCGCCGAGAGCTGACTAACCGCTGATTGCATCCCGGCTTCCGACCCCACATAGGCCGTGAAGCTCCCCGACGAGGACACAAACTCGACGCCCACACCGGCAATCGAATCGTTGACGAGGTGGATGGCCCCGTCTCCGAAGAGAGAACCCAGGCCGGATGTCACAAAAGAGAATGCTCCTTCGGTAACGGCCTGATTGATCACATATTGCGCCGCCCAATTCGCCAGTCGCTTTTTCGCAAAATATCCCCCCAGACTTGTGATCATGGCGATGGCCGCGTCCGACCAGCCAAGCTCTTTCGCCAGATTTTCAAAACCGCAGGCATTGGAAGCTTCATCCTCATCCTTGCAGCAATTGGAGCCCATCGTTTGGACGCCGGGCTTACGGCACTCCTCTTTCGTTCCCGGGAAAACGTATATTTGCCCGTCGCAACCGAGGGGCGTCGCCGTGTCGCCACTCGTTTTCAGCATGCACTGATCCGGGGAAGGACATTCGCAGTGACCCGGCCCCCAGATTTGCTCGCAACGCTCAAGCGTGTACATCCCGGCAGCGGGCCGCTTGTAATAGCAACCGTAGCCCCCTTGCTCCAGTTCGATGCAGGCGCAAAAATCCTGGCCGTACTTCTGGATGCAGGTGAGCTGATCCAGCAGGACAGGCCGCCCCAGGAGTGGATTCGTCTCGGCGGGAGTATACTCTGCCAACACGGGCACCGGATGGAACGCCAGGGCCAATATGATGACCAGGACGATCATCTTTCTCCCGCGCTTATTGCCAGTCGCCATCGTTCACCATCCCGCAGTTGCCAAGGTTCTGGTCGGGTTCAATGACCGCATCCGGATCGCAGCGACGCTCGAAACACGCCGGTCCTTGCACCGTCCAGTCCACCCCTCCAAACGGCGGCACAGCCCCACAGGTGTTGGCCGTCCCCGGGCGGATCTCTCCGGTCGGGCACTGGTAGTAGTAGACATAGGGCAACAACCCGCCCGCCTGAAGCGTGAAGTACCCGAGACGTAACGAGTCATCGTCCGTCCAGACGCCCGAAACGCGCTTGTCCCAATACATAGGCGTGTTCGGGACCGTTGTTTTGCCGCCGTCCGTCCGGGGCCGGTACACGGGCGGGTATTTCGGCAGACTGTGCGGCGTGCCCGAGCTGGCGTCCCTTGCCGCTTCTCCGCGTTCGGCGGACCACTGATAGATGAGCGCATCCATGGGCGCGTATGCAAATTTACCGCTTGTGGCAGGGTCCGTGAACGCAAGATATGGTTGCGTGTATCTGTCTACACACTGCTGGAGGATACGGTCCTCATACGGATACAGCCATGAATCAATATGCACCGCGTCAGGGCTGACCACATCCAGGATGGACAAATAGTCGTTGGAGTTATTGCGAATGGTGACTTTGAAGCGGAAATCGTCCGACTGCGCGTTACAGGCCACAGGTTCCGCGCAGGCCGCCGTGCAATCCGCCTGAGTCTGGAACGATGCTCCCGGCATTTTGGAACATACCCATCGGGGACACAGTGCCGGTTCGCTGACGATCGGCCCGTTGGCGCAGGCATATTTGCGTACCACGCCGCAGCCGGCGGAGCACGCGGCCTGGTCATCGCACACATAGCGCGGTTCTGTGGTGCATGTTTCGTGCTGGTACTGGACGGAGGTGCGCAGACTCCCCGTACACCGGCTGTCCGTGCGGGCCCCATTCATGGACAAGCGCAATTCCAGCGTACCGGACAAGCACGAGTCCGGGATTTTGAAGGTGTTGTTGAAAGGGCAAACATGAACCCCGCCGCCCAGATTCTCGTGATATGTACAATCTATGGCTGTGGCGTACCCCTGACGCCATCCGGGACAGGCTCCCGTCTGGTATTCGATGGCGGCGTTGCCTCGAAGACAAGTGGCGTCAAAATTCGTCCGTACCGACAAATTACCGGCACCTGCGGGCAGTCCTTGCGAATACAACGGGATCTGTCGCGTGATGTACGCGATAATGTTACTCAGATTAGCGGTATACGGTCCTGCAATACCTGATTCAGCGCAGTTGGTTATTGTGCCGTCCACAACGCAGTTGGAGGGCATGGTCGCCGTCTGTGCGAGGCAGCCGTATTGCGCCGTCTGTGTGCATGAGAGCGACCGATAATAGATTTGGTCAACCCATAGATGACGCCCGCTGTAACCCCGACCACCTTCTGAATGAACATACACTTGCAAAGCTGACCCGTTGAGGCATTGCGCGGGCACCGCGCCTTCGCGTGTGGTTGATGCCGTGTTGCCGTCCGGAAGCGTGAACGACCATGCCGTCCCTGGCACATAGGCCCCGCCTGGGCATCCATCCGAGTACACCAGCAATTGGACTGTCCCCAGATGATCATGCTCCTGATACCAGACATGCAGGTCTATGCCGCGATCCGCGGCGGACAGCGGCACAGCGCCGACATAATACGTTGCCGTCCCACTCCCTTGCGGCTTCACGTCAAAGGCCCCCCTGTAAGAGATCCAGCCGCCCTGGGCACAGTCCTCACGGTTACGAATCCAAACGCATTCCTTCGCCGCTGTCGTGATCTCCCCGGGCGCCGGGGATTGAGTGCAGGTACCGCTTGTACTGCCGCCCCAGGAGCCGATCCGTGAAAAATAAAGATAAGCGTCACCGAAGGGGTCTCTGTCGGTTGGCCGCAACCCGAGCTTGTCCTCCCGGTTGATATTGGCAACCGAAGTTTCCACCGTCCATGTGCAGGTCGTTGCGCCTGTTTGTGTCGTCAAAGCGCCGCCACTTCCGGGAATGGCACTCGTTTTAGCGCCGCACGGACATCCGGGCCCGGGATCGGGGATAAAGCGCGGGTCGGATTTCAACACATCGATGATGCGAGGGCCCGCCTCCTGCACGGGGATGTCGAACCAGGCCGAAAGAGGGACGAGTGGGCCGAGATGGTTGTCAAAATGATCGTCGTATCCCGGCACAAAAGCCTTGCACTCATAAGCGTCCGTGGTCTCCACGCGGTGCGTCTGCGGGCTGACTTCCAAACCGCGCCAGAGCTTGGGCTGACAGTCCAGAATGCCCGAAGGCTCGATCTGCACCTCGCCGGATGGCGACATGGAAAAATCGCCGCAGACGACTCTTTTTGTCTCCACCCCCTGGTTTTCCGGCGTGCAGACCCCCACGTTTTCACCAGAGGAACAAATCATATTGGTCGAAGCCATGTTGATGGCCTGGAGAGTGCCTACGACCTGGCCGAATGACTCTTTGTCGAAGCACTGGCAGCCAGCGACCATGCTTTCCCCCTCTTCCAGGGGACAGGTCCATGTTTTGTCGCGCTCCTCACACTCCTTGATGTATTCCACCACCGTATCCTTGTTCAGCGTGGTGGAGACCTGGCCGTCCGCCTCCATATGGTAATTGCCGTCCGCCGCGAGCTTGCCCTGACCGGGAACGTATACGTCAGTCGTTTTGGCCGACTTGCGCACGCGACATCCCGGAAGACAGGATTCCGCCGCAGGCATAAATTCGAGGTTCGGGTCAAAAACGCGAGTGGTTTTCTCTTCTCCCTGCCACGTCAGATCGCCCTGGTGTTTCCAGAGGTTATTGTCAAAATCATAGTCAATAGTGTTGCCCACATGGACGGTGCGCTCTTTGATTTTGGAAAAGTCCGGCTCGTCGGCCTTGCAGCGGTAAACGCGCTCGCGCCGCCACCACGGCTCGCAAACCTGGATGCTCCGCAAACCACCACTGAATGTTTTGCAGGATTGGGCGGGTTCAAGGCCGGTGCCCGCGCCGTCCCGGACGGTATACACGCCGTCCGCCAGCTCGGTCTGGAGCTGGCATTCTCCGTCAACTCGGCGTTTTTCCAGGGCCGCGCAGGAATTTTCGGGCTCACGCACTTCTTCGCAGCCCTGGTAGAGGGCCTGATTATACGGAGCATTCCGAATCGTTTTCCCGGGAAGCGACATGGAGGGCGACTTGCAGACAAAGACATCATCCCGGCGCATGCCGGAACAGGTCATCTCCCAGAGCTGATCCGCCGCGTCGTTATCCGCCCCATAACAGTCGAAGTAATTTCCAATCCCGGACGTGGCGTGGTAGTCGCTTATGCCGGTGATGGATGTGAACGTGCCGCCATTAACCAGCAGTTGGTTGCAGATGTCGGAAAGGCCAGCGGGCACGATCCGGCCTATGCACTCGCCCAGGTTGCCGGTTTCACCGAATACTGACCCGCAGTAACCGCCGCGCGCCCAGAAACACTGCTGACTGCCGCCGTCCGCATCCACGCCGATCCCGAAATCAAGTTTTGAACTCCGTTCAGCTTCTTTGGTCTCCACACCGACTTTGGCCTGCATCACGCATTTTTGATACGTGCTTCCATCATCCCCAAAATGTTGCGCGATGCTGTTGTAGGGATGGGCGGGGTTCGCCTGCGTGTTTTTGATCACATCATCGGTGGGAAAGTCGAACTTGCCGTACAGATCGGTCAGATTCGCAAGCTTGGCGTCGCCGTCCACCTCCGAACAGTTGCTCATTTTGGTGCCCAGATAGGAGAGCTGCATGGATTCCGGCTTGAAATCCGTCTTACTTATCGCCAGCGCCGGATGCAGAGCACGCAGTTGATCGATGATGCCTCCTGCCGCGAAACTCAGGACAGTTTCGAGCATCGACATGACCGGAGCCCCGCAACTGGCGTTGAAACAAAAGCAACCGCGCATTCCCTGCGGGCCGATAGGGGCTTGGCTGCCCTCCGCACCACCGTAATCGCATTGCTCGCGGATTGCCCCACCCTCCAGGGACCAGCGGCAATAACGGCAGTTCCGCCACGCCCCGGACGGCGAGCAGTCCCGGATGCTCCCGTTGCCGCACATCCCGGCCACGTTGTTCACGGTCAGGACGCCCTCCAACGTTCCGTCCAGATCGCGGTCGTATTCAATGCGCAGGTTCAGTTCCCCAATAGCCGTAAGCGAGCCGACAGGGTACGCGGTCACTCTGACCACCGGCGCTTCCGAGGAACACATGAGATTGGCCCGAAATCTGGCGCTCCCATCGAAGGTCTCGAATTCCCGCTCCGTGGACAGGGCGGGTTGAAAAAGCCGGTCGTTGATGGCGCCAGGGCTCTTGAGCGTGGACTTGTGATCTTTGGCAAATTCCAGAGCCGAGTCCTGCGTCGCGGGGGGACTCGCCCGGGCCGGGAAAGAGATCACGACGATGGCTACAAAGACGATGCCACCCAATCGCCAGTGGAACTTCATGTTGCGCCTCCCTTATGTGCGGTTTTCATTCAAGAGGAGGCGGGAGAGATGTTTTTGCAAGATGGAGGGGAAAACGCGGCTCATGCGGAGTGACGGAATCAGGTGATCTATCCGATATTTTCCTATAACGGAGAACAAGGAAAGAATACCGGTTGCCGAATAAATTAAAGAGTATAATACATTGATTTTACAAATTTTATTAACACAAAACACGTACATTCATATGCTGGCGTGATGAATACCTCCCCCCCATGTCCCTCTCGTTGCGTATTTTGGGAACGGCTCTTCTGGATTGCATCCCGGAAGATCAACGGATTCCGCTGTACCTTTCTCCTGTGACGGCCGGATTTCCTCCAACGGCTGATGATTACGTGGA
>USCL01000062.1 GCA_900553145.1 uncultured Desulfovibrio sp. | reverse complement strand
GGCGGGGATTCCCGTGTCGGTGGTTCCGGGGCCGAGCGCGCCCGTGACCGCGCTCGCCGGAAGCGGCATTGCGCCGCAGCCGTTCGCGTTTTTGGGCTTTCTGCCCCGCAGCCGTTCGGATCAGGAAAAGGTGCTGGCCCCCTTTGCCAATATGGCATTGACGCTTATCTTCTTTGAACGTAAGGACCGATTGAGTGAAACGCTCTCCGTGGCCCATGCCGTGCTCGGCCCCCGAGAACTGTGCATTGCCCGAGAGCTGACCAAAACGCATGAGGAGTACCTTCTCGGGCGGTTGGAAGACGGCGTCCCGGCGGGCGTCGAGCTGCTTGGGGAAATCACGGTGGTGGTCGGCCCGGTTGAGGCCGGAGGGGTGACCGACAGGGAAGATGTGTTGCGCCTCATTGCCGAGGAGCGGGAACTGGGCGGTTCGCCCCGGGATGTTGCGCGCCGGGTGCAGACGCGGACGGCCGGATGGACGGTCAAGGGCATTTACGCGCTGCTGTCCGCAAGGAGGTAAGCTATGAGCGCCAAGAAATCGGGCGGCCCCCTCATTGGGGACAATCGCAAAGCCCGTCATATTTATGAATATTTGGAAACCATCGAAGCGGGCATTTCCCTGACCGGGCCTGAGGTGAAGAGCCTCCGCGCCGGGCAGGTGAACTTCACGGACAGTTATGTGGAGTTCAGGCGCGGCGAAGCGTGGCTGATCGGCCTGCATATCGCCCCGTATACGAACGCTGGGTATGTGGAGCAGAATGCGGACAGGCCCCGCAAGCTGTTGATGCACGCGCAGGAAATCGCCTCCTTTGCCGCCAAGGTCGAGCAGAAGGGGCTGACCGTCGTTCCGGCGAAACTCTATCTCAAGCACGGGAAGATCAAGGTTGAGCTGGCCCTCGGACGGGGCCGCAAGCTGCACGATCACCGCGTGGAACTGAAGCGCCGGGCCGAAACCCGGGACATGCAGCGCGAATTGCGCGGATAGTGACGTTGCTGGGACGTTCGCCGGACTTGAAAGCTTTCCGAAACATTTTCCCGGATTATCCTTTCTGAGGGTTGTGTCGGATGGAAGGCCATGCCGTGAGCATGGACTGGGGAAAATCCCGTGTGGCTTCCTCAAAAGGAAAAATACGGATGCCCCGGTCCGTTTTGCTTGACAGCTTGGGGGCGATCCCGTATAGAGAATCCCGTTGCTACGGCGACCTTTGGGGATGTAGCTCAGCTGGGAGAGCGCAGCGTTCGCATCGCTGAGGCCAGGGGTTCAATCCCCCTCATCTCCACCAGAAAGACTTCTCAAGAACTCCCGTGAGTGCTCATAAGTGCTCACGGGAGTTCTTCTTTTGCTCTTTTTCCGTGCTCAAATGCGCTCATATTTTCTCGATTGGAACCATTGCAGCTCACATTTTTTTGGGGCAACAATGGGGGCAACAGACGCTTTTGCCCCAAGGAGTTGCCCCAATGTCCCTGACAGATACGCGCATCAAGACTGCGAAGCCCACTGAGAAAATCTACAAGATATACGATGCCGATGGGTTGTATATTGAGGTTCCGCCATCAGGCAGCAAACGGTGGCGCTTCAAGTATCGGCTCGACGGCAAAGAGAAGCGGATCAGCCTCGGGACCTATCCCGAGATCGGATTGCGGGCCGCACGTGATCGGCGCGACATGGCGCGGCGGCTTGTCGCTGAAGGCAAAGACCCGAGCGTCGCGTTTCGTTCGGGATTTCCGGCTATGCCAAAAGACGAGCAAGGCGAATTTCACGGCGAAACCTTGCAGACAGTTGCGGAAGAGTGGTTTGCCAAGTTCGAGCATTCATGGAAGCTGAGCCACGCCCGAACAATCCGAATCCGTCTGGACAAATATGTCTATGATGTGCTCGGCAGTATGCCCATTCAGGACATTACGCCGCCGGACGTCTTGAAGCTGCTTCGCGTTATCGAGGCCAATAACGCGCTGGAGACGGCGAAGCGCACATTCATGGTTTGTTCACAGATTTTTCGGTACGCCGTGGCCACTGCACGCATCAAGAGCGATCCGTGCCGAGATCTGAAGGGAGCTTTGCCCCCAGTAGTGAACAGGAATTACCCGTCAAGCACCGATCCGAAGGCTGTAGGCATGTTGATGCGTTCCATCGACGCCTATACGGGGTCGGGGGTGGTCCGGGCTGCGCTGCAACTTTTGGCTTTGACGTTTGTGCGTCCGGGGGAGTTGCGGCTGGCACAGTGGGGAGAGTTCGATTTTGGGAAGGGAGAATGGCTGATTCCGGCGGAACGGATGAAGATGAAGCGAGAACATGTTGTGCCTCTGTCCCGCCAAGCGATAGTCATACTGACCGAATTGAGGCAGGTTTCTGGAAGAGGGGAGATTCTTTTTCCGTCCGTGCGTGTGGGGAAGCGTCACCAGCCGATCAGCGAGTCCACATTGTTGGTTGCACTGCGCGGGATGGGATATACCAAAGAGCAGATGGTGCCGCACGGTTTCAGAAGTATGGCTTCCACGCTCCTGAACGAACAAGGCTGGCGCCCGGATGTCATCGAACGCCAGCTTGCCCATTTGGATGGGAATCGGATAAGAGCCGTGTACAATCGTGCGGAGTATATTACTGAGCGCCGCAACATGATGCAGGCGTGGGCTGATTATCTGGATTCTCTGCGCGCCAGTCACCCTTGACGAAAGCCTTAATGTCCGACAGTTTCCAGAATGTTGAGCCCCCACGCTTTTCCGGCTTGGGGGCTTTTCCATCGGAAACCCACCGTCGCCACGTTGACTTGCCAATCTTCCCCACAAGCGGAACGACTTCATCAATGCGCAGCAATTCCTCACCGATAATTTCGATGCGCTGATTTTTCATAGTTACCTCCCTATATTGTTATAGGCCCATTGCAGGCGGCATTCTGTGCAGTTCGGGACGTCCCCGGTTTCATATCGGCATAGGGTATGCTGTTTGTGGTATGGGCAGTCGGGGACGCTGGCCAGCTTCAACGCCATCCCTGCCAGCTTTGCGAGGGTTTCGGGGGTGGCCGTCCGGTTCCAGAGTTCCGAGGCGTCGACGGTGGGGTTGTGCTCAAGTCTGGCCACGCCCTTAATCCGTATCAGCCATGTCCGCACGCGGCGGGGAATTGGAAGTGTGAACATCAGAGCAGCCTCCCCTGTGGTGCCGGCTGGCGGTTTTTGATCCACCCGAAAGTCTTTTGCAGTTCGTCATCCACCCGTTTTTCGATCTCCCTTGCTTTCTTCAGATAGGCCTTGTCCCGCGTATCGAAGTAGAGCTTTTGGGCTTCGCGCATGTCGCGGACGAGGCAGGTAAATTCAGAGATCTTTTCAGCCATTGTTCACCTCAAAAAAAGAAAAATTCAGGGCATCAGTTCAGGGGCTTTAGCTTCACAAAAGAGTTGTTCAAAAAAAGGATTGAGAATAAAGTAGTTAGGGATAAAGGTTGAAAACGAAGTCCCTGAAGGTATTTTGAAGGTAACGTATTGGAAAGTAGGGATACTTTCGTAGGAGGTTCTAGTTATCCGCCGTGTAGGTGGTTTAGAAGATCAGAACCCCGTCCCCATGCCGAAGATGTCCGTTATCCGCCGTGTAGGTGGTTTAGAAGCTCAGTCCGTGGTGTTGCAGTATCTGATTACTGTTATCCGCCGTGTAGGTGGTTTAGAAGGAAATTCTATCACCCCATCTTTGAACCCGGGGGTTATCCGCCGTGTAGGTGGTTTAGAAGTCCACCCCCCCCAAGGGGGGCCGCTCGCCAAGTTATCCGCCGTGTAGGTGGTTTAGAAGGCCATGACCGATCTCAACCATAATTCCTGCTCGTTATCCGCCGTGTAGATGGTTTAGAAGTGTCGACGTGCTGCACGCTTCGCCGGACTGCAGTTATCCGCCGTGTAGGTGGTTTAGAAGATTATCGCTTCCCGCGCCGTCTGGCTGGAAACGTTATCCGCCGTGTAGGTGGTTTAGAAGGAGCTTGTCCGCGCGCAGGAGGTCATACACAGGTTATCCGCCGTGTAGGTGGTTTAGAAGAGCGACAGGCGAAGCGCGTTGACCGCCAACTTGTTATCCGCCGTGTAGGCGGTTTAAAAATATTTCATCACGCCCATTTTTCGAGAAGTTCCGCCATCTTGCCGCCGGGACACTGGCTTTTGATCCAGTACATGACCTCGGCAAACTCTCTGCGGTTGAAGATGAGGGAAAAGCGCCGATCCCCGGTGTTGACACTTTGCCGAGCCTGTGAGTAAGGTCTTTGTGCATCCATGAGTGTCCTCTCTTGGATGTTTTGCCCTCGGCGCTGTTACCGCAGTACCGGGGGCGTTTTGTTTTTTGAAGGATCGCCGGGAATGGCGGCGTGTCTGATAATGCATTGGAGCCGGATATAGCTGCGGCATAGTTCCGCTTCTCTGTCGTCCAAGCGGCGTAACGCCGTGGGGTTTCCCCGCCAGACGCCGGACTGCTCAACTTGGTGGAGTGCGTGAAGTTCCGCATCAACATTTCGAAATGCCTGTTCTTTGGGGGAATAGGTAATTGACTTCATGGTGTTTCCTCCTGTTGATTTGACTTCCCAATTCCGTTTCCAACCCGGATTTTCCGGGCTGGTGCGGAGCTAGGCGGCTTTGATGTCTTTTCCTCTGCTGCGCTTTATGCGTTTGGTATTCACGGTGAACGGCTTGTCCCATTTTCCGATCTGAAGCCAAAAGTAGAAGTTCCTATGGAAATAATCGGTTTGAATATCTGAATAATCGAAGTTGTATGAGTTTCCGTACACCTCAATGTCCTTCAGAATTTCTTGTGCTTCTTCAGTTCCGCATTTCTTTTTTAACTCATCAAGGTTTTTGGCTTTTTCAAAGTACACGTGATTTCTCCGTTGGTGGCTGTTGTTATTTGATGAAGTTATTATGGACAACAGTCCAATTAAAGTCAACAGCTTTATGGACAGTAGTCCATAAAAAGATCGCAAAAAAACCTGCCCCGGAAAACTAGGACAGGTTCTTTCCTCATGTTCTTATGAGCTAAGAGTATTCAACATAAAACTTTAGACATCCACAAGGCCGGAGCTCTATTTTTATAGGGTGAAGCGTTGGAAATTTATGCGCTTTTATCTTTTTCGCTATGCTGATGAGTATGGGAAGGTGAGGGCACGAATCGTTCAAGTTGTCTTTCCAGCGCCCTGACTTCACCACTCAATTCAATATTTTTTCTTTCGAGTTTTTTATTTATTTCTTTTAGTTCAACTAATTGTTCATAAAGCCCTTGTGCATTTCGACTTTCGGATTCGCCCGGCAAGACGACACGTGCTCCGATCTTATCCATAACGGGGCCTACTTTTTTTATTGTAGGCGATCTCCCTTTTTCAGGATCTTCTTCTGATTTTAGCCACTTATTTAGTAGTCCCCCATCGGGGTCGATTCCCAACCCCTCAGCCGCTGCACGCAAGTTTCCAGCATACTGATTTTCACAGTATTCTCTAATAACTTCGATGACTCTGGAAGCAAATGTGTTTTCCATATTCACCTACTACCAGTTTTGAGCATTAGCCAAAAGGATGTTGTGTCCAAACGGGTTGACTTTAAATGGACTAATGTCCATAATGTCGTCATGAATACGCCATTTAGATCTGCACTTGAGTCTAGAGGTCTAACCGTGAATGACGTCTCCAAAAAGGGGATTGATTACTCCACGGTTAGGAAACACTTCGTTGGTACACGTGGCATCGGCCCACGGTATGCCCTCCTCTACGAGAGACTTCTGGGCATCCCGCGGTCAGAATTGAGGCCAGATCTTTGGCCCCCGAATATCCCGCGATCCGGCGATCTCACCTTTGAAAGCAAAGAGGTTTAACGTGTCGGGCTTGATAGTTGACCTCCTCTTGTACGCGACGGATGACCAACCTGTCGACGGATTGGTTGTGCCCAATGGGTCGGGGACGTGGGGCGTATCTGCCGCCGCGACGAGCGGGAATGGAGGCATGGAAGAGTGGAGCCATTTGCCGATCATCGACGGCAAGGTGGGCGAGGGTGTGAAATTCGAGCGTATCCGGCGGATCACCGGGTATCTCGTGGGGACTGTGGAGCGGTTCAACAATGCGAAGCGTGCAGAGGTGCGGGACAGGGTGAAGCACATGAGCATGACGCCCGCGGCTGTTCCGGCGGAATAAAAAGACCTCGCCGTGGATCAGACGGCGAGGCCATGAAATACGGGATGCACGGCATCCCTGCGCAGGAGTTCAGTATGCTGATAATGCGGCAGAGAGTCAAGGGAAAGGCGGTGTAAGATGGAGCGCGGCTATATCAAGTTTTGGCGACGGGCTGAGGACAGCCGGGCGTGGAGCCGGGGGGCCATTCACCGTGGGGTGATGTTGACCATTCTGCTCAAGGTGGCATGGAAAAACTGCTATTACCGGGGAGAGGAGTTGAAGCCGGGGCAGTTCGCCTTTTCCGGCGCGTACCTTGCGGAAGAGTGCGGCCTGTGCCGGGCTACGTTGCTCGGCGTTCTCGACGATCTGGAAGAGGATGGCTTCCTCATTCGGCGGAACGTGGGGAACCGCTACACGTTGATCACGGTGACGAACTGGAGCCTGTACCAGTCGCCGCAGCCGTCCGGTTGTCAACGCGGTTGTCTACCAGATAGACAACCGGATGAACAACCGCGTAGACAACCGCCCGACACGATCAAAGAATATAAGAAGGCAAGAAAAGAACTCTCTTCCGCATCGGACGATGCGGCTGTGAGTGATGGCGCTTTCCCCGATGCGAAGGGAGAGGGGAAAGCCGTACCTTTGCCCGGCACATCGGGAGGGGGAAGGGAGGCCGTGCCGGAACCGGAAGGCAAGGCTTCGGCGGTTCCGCCCGTGGCCCCTGTCTCGCGTCGCCCGTCGCGAGGCGGCATCGAGGACGGACAGCCGTTTTACGTCTCGGCAAAAGGGCGTCGGCTTTCCGGGCAGGCTCTTGCCGATTTCGAGGCGTTCTGGGATGCCTACGGCTACCGGCGCGGGAAGGCGGAAGCGGCGGATATGTGGCTTGGGGCTACGCGCAAGGCCCCTGAGTTGGTGCCCGTCATCATCCGCGCCGCCAGTGCTGCGGCTGCGGAGCATGAAGAATTGGCCGCAAGGGTGAAAGGCAGGATACGCATGTACGCCGAGAACTGGTTACAAGGGCGGCGGTGGGAGGATTTTGAGGTGGGCGGGGCTTCTTCCCTGCCGTCTGCGGCTGGCGAGGACAGAGCCCGTACTGATGCCGGGAGGTGCGCTACCGTCCGACATGGGGGGCAGGGCGCAAGGGAAGGAGCGCCCGCCGCGCCGCCCATGCCGGAAGGGAGGCCTCTGCCCCCGCCCGGAACGCCGGAACGGGCAAGGCTTGAAGCCATGCCGCCCACGCGCCGGACTTCCCGCATGACAGCCGAGGAGGATTCCCGGTGGCGGGATGGTTTGAAAGGGCTTTTCCAAATCCGGCGTTCGCGGGGCCTGCCCGTCCCGCAGTTCTTGCTGGATATGGCCGAGAGCATGGAAGGCGCGGTATGTGTTCCGGCATGATGGATTTTGAGAAGCCAGTCGCGTATGGTGGCGCTGTCGCTGCAATTTGATGCGCCAGTGGCGGCGCGTCGGCGGGGAAAAGGAGGCGAGAGGATGATTTTCGGGATAGTCTTTTTGTGTGGGGCTGCCGTGGGCGTGGCGGCGTACAGGTGGGGGATGCAGGAAGGCATCAAGGCCTATGAGCAGGGGATGAACCGCCAAAAGTACGGGAGCGGCCTGTGATTCCGGTGTCCGTCAATTATGTCCCCGTGGTGCTGCGGAGCATGTCGGAAATCTGCCGGGCGTTCGGCGTCGGTTGTGAGCAGGTGCGGAAATGGGTTGCGGCGGATGCCCCGATAGTCGTTGACCGTGATGAAAAAGGGGAGATCACCCGATACAGGGCGGAATTGAACCGGCTTTATCTGTGGCAGGAGGCCAGAAGCAAAGAATCCCCCGGCAGTGCGGGGGATTCTTGGTAAATTTATGATGGACACTCTTAGAGTTCCGCTGCCTTATCCCGCTCGGCAGCAGAGATGTCATGGGCAGACTGAAGGTTGAGCCAGAAGTCGGGCTTTGTGCCGAAGTAGCGGGACAGTTGGGCGGCGGTATCCGCAGTGACGGCACGGCGCTGGTGGACAATATCAGCTATGCTGGTTGCAGGCACGCCGAGGGCGATGGCAAGCGCATGGGGTGTGATGTCCATAGGCTTCAAGAGTTCTTCCAGCAGGATTTCTCCCGGATGTGTGCGGACGCGCATATGGGTTCCCGACCTCAGACGGGCAGGATGGACAAATTGATGGGGCGGCCCACGGCCTTGGCATAGCGGGCAATGGCCTTGATGGAAATGTTCTTGCCGGATTCCATCCGGGCCACGGCGGGCTGTGAAACCCCAAGCTTTTCCGCAACGTCCTTCTGAGTCATGCCCGCTTCGCTGCGGGCTTGGATCAGCGCGTTAGCAATGGCAAATTCCTGTTCAAGGGCATCATAGGCGGCCTTGTATTCAGGATTGTCCCGCATTTGTTGTTCGTGATACTCAAAGACGCTTCTTCCCATTACAGAACCTCCTTTGCCCGTTTCAGGGCTATTTTTATTTCATCTTTTGGCGTTTGCTGCGTTTTTTTGACAAAAGAACGGACAATCACGACTCGGCGACCAGCTACGGCGACGTAGATGCTTCTGGCGATACCGTCTTTTCCCTTGCCGCGCATTTCCCAGAGTTTGTCCTGAAGGTGCCGCACATAAGGCATTCCGGTTTTCTCGAGTCCATTTTCGCGGATGAGGGTTGCGATCCGGAGGATGCTGGCCTTGAGGTCAACCGGGAGGGCGTGGAATTCTTCTTCCACCATGTCGTTCAAGAATTCAACTGTCCATTTCATGTGGTGAATATA
This sequence comes from uncultured Desulfovibrio sp., assembly GCA_900553145.1. Classification (GTDB taxonomy): domain Bacteria; phylum Desulfobacterota; class Desulfovibrionia; order Desulfovibrionales; family Desulfovibrionaceae; genus Bilophila. Next base: position 6,906 of record USCL01000062.1, on the reverse strand, counting down.
AGTTATAGTTTATAATTTGTCAATGCCGGTAAGTCGTCAACCCCCTTTTTCCCTGCCTCTCCCTGCCTGTGCCTGCCTGTGCCTGCGGCCTCACAAAAGCCCGTGCTACGCTCCTGCCATCTTTCAATGCGGGAGCGTTTTTTTATGCCGAACCAACAGGAAGTCTTTGAAGCCGCCCATGCCCATGTCGCCAAGTGGGAGGGAGGATACTTTGACCATCCGGATGATCCGGGCGGCGTCACCATGTACGGCGTCAGCCTCATGTTCCTGAAGGAGCTTGAGCTCTGGGAAGGGGACATTGACGGCGACGGGGATATTGATCGGGACGATGTGCTGGCCGTCACCAAGGATACGGCCCGCGACATCTTCAAGCGTCACTTCTGGGACAGGCCGCGTGCCGGGGAAATGCCCCCGCTGGTCGCGGTGTGCTTCTATGACTTCGCCGTCAATGCGGGTGTCCCGCGTGCGGCGAGGATGCTGCAATGGCTCCTGCGTGTGGAGGTGGACGGCATCGTCGGGCGGAACACGCTGGCGGCTGCGGCATCCTGCAACCAGCGGGAACTGGCGTCCCTCATGCTCTTGGAGCGTGAGCGGTGGTACCGCGGACTCGTGGCGAAGAAGCCGAAGTCCGCGGCGTTCCTGCGCGGCTGGCTCAACCGTACCTCTGATTGCCGGGAGCTGGTCGAACGGCTGGCGGCGCGGTGGGGGATTACGGAATGAACCGGCTGGCGGTGTTGGCTGGTGCGCTGTGCCTCTTCGTTATTGGGCTTGGTGTGTACGTCCTCACATTACGAATGGAACGCGACACGGCCCTGACGGAAGCACAGGAAGCCCGGCAGGACGCCGCTACATGGAAAGCCGCCGCGCAGTCGGGAGAGGCCGCGGTCAGGGAACTGGCGGCGGCGAAGGCCACGGCGGAAGCTGCGGCGGCGGAACGGGACGCCACGATCAAGGCGCTCACGCGGGACAGGGACGAACAGCGGCGCAAGCTGCGGGAGGCAATGCGGAATGACAAAGAGGCTGGCGATTGGGGTTCTACTCCTCTCCCTCCCGCTGTTCTCGGGCTGTTCCGGTAGGCGGGAAGTGGCGGCGGTTCCGTTGGTCATACGGGAGGAAGTACCCGTGTATCTGACCGAGCCGACGCCCGCGCCTGGGCTGGCCGGGGATACGAACCTCGACCTTGTGGGGCATGTGTTTGACTGGCAAGCCGCGCTCGGCGCGTGCAATGCGGACAAGGCGGCGATACGGGCCGCAACCGGGAAGGAATAATGATGCAGCCGCCCGCCCCGATGGAGGGGCTTGCCTACTACACGCAAAGCCTGCTGGCCTTGTGGCCGGACAAGGCTCTTGTCGGTTCGTGCGTCGCTGGCGTCGTCTCGCTGTTCGGCGGTGACGTCTATCTGCTGTGGATGCTGGCGGTCATGATGGTAGCCGACTTTGCCTTTGGGGTCGCGGATGCGGCGCGGCGTCGTCATTTCAGGTGTCGGATGCTGTGGCACGGGGCTCTCAAGTTCTTGTACTACATGGCCTACATCGGGATCGTTGATATGGTCAACGCCAGTCTGTCGCGCTCCTTTGGCGGCGTTTACATGCCCTTCCTGAACCTGTTTATCGTCTACCTAATCATTACGGACGCCGTATCCGTCATTGCCCACATGCAGCGGCTCGGCATCCCCGTGCCGGACCTGTTGCGGCGGGTGCTCCTCCGCAGCAAGCGGAAGGTGGAGCGGCGGGTGGATGAGGCCGTGGGCGGGGACGACGATGCCCCCTAGACCGCTCAAGGTGTGCCGCCATGCCGGATGCCATGAACTTACCCGTGATCCGTCCGGCTACTGCCCGAAGCACAAGGACGCGGCGGAAGCGCGGGCGAGGAAGTGGAAGGCCGAGCAGGACAGCCAGCGGGAGAGCGCATACCGGCGCGGGTACGGGGCTCGGTGGCGGAAGCTCCGGGCGCAGGTGCTCATGGAGGAGCCGTTATGCCGGGAGTGCCGCAAGGCCGGGCGCATCGTGCCGGCGACGGATGTTGACCACATTGTGGCCAGAGCTGACGGCGGGACGGACGACCGGAGCAACCTGCAACCCCTCTGCCATGCCTGCCACAGCCGGAAGACCGTCCGGGAGAACGGCGGGCGTGCGGTGACACGATGAGGGGGGGATCAAATGTTTGGTGCTACCACCGGAAGACCGCATAGGGCAGGTGGATTTTTGTTTGTGCAAAATGGGGGGAGGGGGTCAACCGGGATATGGCGGGACGTAAGCCGTTGCCGACGCATTTGAAAATGGTTCGCGGGACGCTGCAGAAATGCCGGATAAACCCGGATGAGCCAACCCCGGACCCGGAAATCCCCGCCGCGCCGCCGCACCTGTCGCCGGAAGCGCGGGAGGAATGGGATCGGCTGGCGCTCGAACTGTATGAACTCGGCATCCTGTCCACCATCGACCGGGCGGCACTGGCGGCCTACTGCCAAGCCTATGGACGGTGGGTTGAGGCGGAAGAGCAGCTCCGCAACATCGACGGCACCATGAAGCTCACGGAAACGACCTCAAACGGCAATGTCATCCAGAACCCTCTGGTGGGTATCGCCAACAAGTCGCTGGAACTGATGCACAAGTATTTGACCGAGTTCGGCATGTCCCCGAGCAGCCGCACCCGTGTCAGCGCAAAGAAAAAGACGGGCGAGAAAAAGGGCTTCGCGGCCCTGTAGGAAACACCATGGCAAAGGAACCGACATATCCCCACGTTGAAGCCGCGCTTCGGTACGCCCGCGATGTTGTCGCCGAGCGGATTTTGGCGTGCCAGTGGGTGATCCTCGCCTGCAAGCGCCAGCTTGACGATCTGGAGCGGTGGAACGGCGTTGACGGCGCTCCGTATTTCTTTGACCGCGCCGCCGCCGAGCGGGTGATCAAGTTTGAGGAGATGATGCCCCACGTCAAAGGGGAATGGGCGCGCAAGCGTATGACCCTGAAACTTGAGCCGTGGCAGAAGTTCATCCTTTCAACGCTGTTCGGCTGGAAGCGCGCCAAGGACGGGCTGCGGAGATTCCGGGAAGCCTATATTGAAGTGCCGCGCAAGAACGGGAAGTCCTGCTTTGTGGCTCCGGTCGGCCTCTATATGTTCGTGGAGGATGGAGAAGCGGGGGCGGAAGTGTACTCCGGCGCCACTACGGAAAAACAGGCGTGGGAGGTGTTCGGCCCCGCGCGGATCATGGCTGAGCGTGCCGAGAACTTCACGGAGCATTACGGCGTGGAAGTACTCGCAAAGAACATAAATATCATTGGATCTGCCTCTAAGTTTGCTCCGTTGATTGGGAATCCCGGCGACGGCGCGTCGCCGCACTGCGCCATCGTTGACGAATACCACGAGCACGACAGCCCGCGCCTGTACGACACCATGATCACCGGCATGGGCGCACGCCGCCAGCCTTTGATCATCGTCATCACCACGGCGGGCTTCAACCTTGGCGGCCCCTGCTATGACATGCGGCTCCGCGCCGGGAAGGTTCTTGATCGCACGCTTCAGGATGAGGAACTGTTTGCCGTCGTCTACACCATCGACGCCGAGGACGACTGGAAAAGCCCCGAGGCGCTGCGGAAGGCGAATCCGAATTTCGGTGTTTCCGTCATGGAAGACTACCTGCTGGCGCAGCAGCTGAAGGCCATCCAGAACCCGTCCAAGCAGAACACGTTCAAGACCAAGCACCTGAACGTGTGGTGCAACGCCAAGGCCGCCGCCTTCAACATGACGAACTGGGAGAAGTGCGCCGAGCCCGGCCTGTCGCGGGGACGCTTCGCCGGGAAACCCTGTTTCATGGGCCTTGACCTCGCCAGCAAGGGCGATTTGAACGCCGTTGTGTACCTCTTCCCGGAAGACGGCGGGACGTATGCGCTGTTTGCCGACTTTTTCCTTCCCGAAGACGCGCTTGAATCCATCCAGAATGCTGACATCTACCGGGGGTGGGCTTCCGAAGGCTGGATCACGCTCACGCCCGGCGGGATGGTCGATTACGACGCCATTGAGGAACATATCCTTGAGCAGGCCAAGCGTTTTGAGGTGCGGGAGTGCCCCTATGACCCGTATCAGGCGGCGCAGCTTGTGACGCATCTGGCGGATTCCGGCCTGACGATGGTGGAGTTCGGGGCCACGGTGAAGAACTTCTCCGATCCCTTCAAGACGCTGATCGCATTGGTGGATGCCGGGAAAATCCGTCATGACGGCAATCCCGTTCTGACGTGGTGCATGTCGAACACGGTCTGTTTCACGGACGCCAAGGACAACATCTATCCCCGGAAAGACCGTTACGAATACAAGATCGACGGCGCGGTGGCCGCGATCATGGCGCTTGGGCGGGCGCAGGCCGTGCCGGAAGAAGGTTCCGGCGCCGTCATCACGCAAGGCTTCGTTGACCTGTGGGGGAACCTGTAATGGCGGGCATGAGAAGGAATCCCCTTACCGCGCGCCGCACCGGGCGGCCTCAGAATGCCAGCGTATCCGGCGGGGCCTCTTTTTCCGACTTCTCCGAATTGTTCGGCATGGGCGCGCCCGTAGCCTCCGGGCAGGTTGTGACGCCAGAGTCCGCCATGCGCTTCTCGGCGGTGTTCGCCTGCGTCCGACTGCTCGGCGGCGCGGTGGCTTCGGCCCCGGTGAAGGTCTACCTGCGGGAAGGCACGGAACAGCGCCAGCTTGCCCACGGGCACCCGCTGGCGGACGTGCTGCGCCTGCGGCCCAACCGATTCATGACGTCCACCACGTTCTGGAAAACCTTTGTCGCCCACAAGGTGCTTCAGGGGAACGGCTACGCCCACATCATCCGGGAGCGTTCCGGCGAACCCGTGGGGCTGTATCCCCTGAACCCGCGCAACGTGGTTGTCTATTGGGCATGGGAACTCGGGCTTGATCAGCGGCTCGGCGTGGAGCGGAACAGGCTGTTCTACCGGGTGACGTTCGAGGACGGGCAGGCGCGGCTCTACGATCAGGACGACATGCTGCACGTCCCCAATGTCGGTTGGGACGGCAAGAGGGGCCTGTCCACCATTTCGGCGGCGGGGCAGGGGATCGGCCTCGGGCTGGCGGCGGAAGAGTCCAGCGCCCGGTTTTTCAGCAACGGGATGCTGTCGAAAATCGCCCTGACCTATCCGGGCAAGCTCGATCCCAAAGTAGCCGACGATCTGCGGGAGTTTTTCGACGCCCGGTATACGGGCACGGCCAACCACCACCGCCCATTGCTTCTCACCGAAGGCGGCGAGGCCAAGACGTTGAGCATGTCCGCGGAAGACGCGCAGCTTATCGAATCCCGGCAGTTCTCTGTCATCGACATTTGCCGTTTCTTCGGCGTTCCCCCGGTCATGATCGGGGAGACGGAAAAGACCTCATCGTGGGGGAGCGGCGTCGAGCAAATGGCCCGCTGGTTCACGACCTTCACCCTGAACGATCACCTGACCGCCATTGAACAGGAGCTTGAGGCCAAGCTGTTCCGGGACGGTTTCTTTGCCGAGTTCGACGAATCCGAGCTGACCCGTGGCGACACCAAGACGCGGGGCGAGTTCTATCGTATCGCCCGCGGCTCCATGCAGGAACCGGGCTTTATGACCACAAACGAGATCCGGGCCGCCGAGGGCCTGCCGCCCATCGATGGCGGCGACGAACTGCAACACCCGGTGAAAAAGGATGAAAATGGACAGACTGTTGAAACTCCTACGCGACAACGCCCGGAACAGGACGGCCAGCCCCCCAAAAGCTAAGGCTGAAGAGTCCGGGGAAGCCACGCTGTACCTTTATGACGTGATCGTTTCCGACGATTACTGGGGTGGCGTGGCGGCGGAAGCCTTTGTGAAGGAGCTGAACGCAACCGCCGCGCCGACCATCCACCTGCGGATCAATTCCCCGGGCGGCGAGGTGTTCGCGGCGCGGGCCATTGAAGCGGCCATACGGAACCATCCGGCGCGGATTGTCGCTCATGTGGACGGGTACGCGGCAAGCGCGGCTTCCTTCGTGGCCGTGGCCTGTGACGAGGTGGAGATCGCGCCCGGCGGGTTCTTCATGATCCACAAGGCATGGACGTTCACGGCGGGCAACGCCGACGATCTCCTGCACACGGCGGAGATGCTGGAAAAGCTCGACGCCTCGCTGGTGGACACCTACGCCAAGAAAAGCGGGTGTACGCCGGAAGCAATCGCCGGATGGATGAAGGCCGAAACGTGGTTTTCCGCCGGAGAGTCCGTTGAGCGCGGTTTTGCCGACCGCGTGGCCGAAGCCGCTCCGAAGGCACAGGCCAACTGGAACCTTTCCGTCTACGCCAACGCTCCGGTTGTTCCGGCTGCGGCGGCTTCCATCAACCCCCAGAACCGCGAACGGTACGAGCGTACCGCCCGCCTGTTTGCCGTGACCCGGCACTAGGAGATTTTTGCATGAGCAGCATTCAGGAACTGCGCGAGAAGCGCACGGCCAAGGCCCGTGAGTACCGGAACATTCTGGACAGCCATACCGGGGCTATCCCGGAAGAGGCAGGCAAGCAGCTCGATACGCTGGAAGTCGAGATTTCCGCCCTTGATGATGCCATTGCCCGTCATGAAAAGGCGCTGGCGATGGAAGCCGACCGCCTGACGAGGGAACCCTGCGGCGAACGGGAAAACACGCCGCATGCCCTCTATGACAAGTGGATGCGGAACGGCCCGCAGGCCCTGACGCCTGAGGATTGGGCAGTCGTCCGCAATGCCATGAGCACCGGGACGGATGCGCAGGGCGGCTACACAGTGCCCACGGAAGTCTCCGGCACCATCATCGAGGCGTTGAAGGCGTTCGGCGGGATGCGTTCCGTGGCCACCGTGATCAGCACGGCCACCGGCGTGCCCATGACCATGCCCACCAGCGACGGCACCGCCGAAGAGGGGGAAATCCTCGGCGAAAAC
>USCL01000061.1 GCA_900553145.1 uncultured Desulfovibrio sp. | reverse complement strand
GGGGCTGAGGGGGGCTGAGGGGGGCTGAGGGGGCGGGGGAAGCTTTTCTTCAGAAAAGTTCCCCCGCCCCCTCCGGCTCTTCCCTCAATCAATCATCCATAACCCGCTTCGTCTTCCAGCGGTTGTGCATCCAGAACCACTGGTCAGGCGCGCGGCGGACCATGCGCTCGTTGGCTTCCGTGTAAAACGTGGCGACCGCAAGCGCCTTTTCCTCGGCATCGCCTTCAAGCAAGGCCGTATCCAGCGGCTCCTCAAGGATCAGCCGGTAACGGTTCCCGTCGCGTATCAGCGCGAGCGGCCACACCAGCGCCTTGGCGCGGACGGCGAGGACTGCGGGCCCCTTGTTGACGGCGGCTTCCTCGCCGAGGAACGGCAGGAAAAACGCCTCGCTCCGGCTGGTATTGTGATCCGCGAGAAACGCGGCGTACCCGTTCTTCCTGAGCGCCCGCAAGACCGGGAAGGCGGCTTCCCTATGCCCAATGATGCAGGCCCCGCGAGAGGAGCGCAGCCGGGTGCTCACGTAGTCCATCACCTTGTTCTTGTACGTCCGCACGACCGACAGGCGCGGATGATCGGACGCATCGCCAAGCAGGCTGGCGAGCAGTTCCCACGCCCCGAGATGTCCCGTCGTGATTACGGAAGGGCGATCCCCGCTCTTGAGACGCTCCAGCAGATCAGGGCGATCCACGTCGAACAACGGATGGGACAAACCGAATTCAGGGACGAGCACCGACTCGAGGAACGAGCGGGCGTTGTGCGTGAAGCTTGCCCGGGCCAGCGACTCCGCCGTCGCGTGCGGGAGATCAAGGTGCCGGGCGATGCTCTCCGTGGCAAGGCGGCGGCGCTTGGGCAGGCAGGCCCAGAGGGCCGCCCCCAGCCCCTTGGCAAGCGTGCGGATGCCGGGAAAGCCGAGCTTCCCGAGCAACAGGGCAACCCCATACGCCGCACGGCACGAGGCCCGGGAAAAGGCATCGGCAAGGCGGCGGAACAAAGAGGGGGAAGGCGGCAGATCGGGCGCTTTCAGCGCCTCCAGCTTCTCCTCAAGGCGGCGGCACTCGCGCGCTACGGCCTCGGGGTCGCGGATATCGCATTCGACGCGGTAGGCGTCGGCGCAGACCATCGAAACCCGGCTGAACGGCAGGGGGAGCTGGAAGCGATCCCAGCTCTTGAACACCTTGCGCCGCTCCATAAACAGCCGGATGGGCACAATGGGCGCATCGGCCCGAGCGGCAAGGAATACCGCGCCTTCCTTGACCTCGTGGCGCGGGCCGCGCGGGCCGTCCACGGTCACGCAGCCGCATATCCCGGATTCGCGCATCCGGCGGGCGGCGGAGAGAAGGGCCTTCACCCCGCCCCGCGAGCTGGAGCCCCGGGCCGTCTCAAGGCCCATGCGCTCCAGCACCCCGGCAAGAAGATCGCCGTCATCGCTCTGGCTGACCAGCGCGATGATGTTGAGCCGGCGTTTCAGGTAAATCAGGGGGAAGAGCTCGTCATGCCACAGCGACAGGACCACGGGACGGCCCTGATCGGTCGTGTTTTCGATGGCGGCACGATTGATTTCGGTATAGCGCAGCGAGCGGCACCACAGGCGGTACAGCCAGTATACGGGCGCGGAGAGGGCTCCGAGCAGCAATTTTCCGGAATGGGACATCAGGACTCCACAGGGTCGTTTTCGCACGCGCAGAGTTCCTCATGCGCGCGGAACTGCATGTTATACAGGCGGGTATACAATTCACAGCGCCCGAGCAGCTCCTCATGCCGCCCGATGTCCACGATGCGCCCGCATTCCATGACCACGATGCGGTCCGCTTCCAGAATGGTGGAAAGCCGGTGCGCGATGATCAGGCTGGTGCGGTTGAGCATGAGGTTGTCGAGGGCCTTCTGGACCATATGTTCCGACTCGGAATCCAAGGCGCTGGTGGCCTCGTCCAGAATGAGCAGGGGCGCGTCCTTAAGCAGGGCGCGGGCGATGGTCAGGCGCTGCTTCTGGCCGCCGGAAAGGCGCACGCCGCGCTCCCCGATGGGCGTTTCGTAGCCTTCGGGCAGATCGCGGATGAAGCCGTCGGCATAGGCGGCCACGGCGGCGGAACGCACGCGGTCCATGTCCAGTTCCGAGGACAGGTCCCGCCCGTACGCGATGTTTTCGGCGATGGTCATGTCGAACAGGAAGGCGTCCTGCGACACCATCGACACGGAACGCCGCAGGGACGCCAGCGAATACTCCGTGAGCGGCCTGCCGTTCAGGAGGATTTCGCCGCGCTGCGGATCGTAGAAACGGGGGATCAGGTTGACGAGCGTTGTCTTGCCCGCCCCGGAGGGCCCGACGAAAGCGATGCGTTCCCCGGCCTTCACCGTCAGCGAAACGCCCCGGAGCGCGGGCGTGCCCTCGTCGCCGTAGTGCAGGCCCACGTCGCGGAAGGCCAGCTCGCGGAACGGCTCGTCCAGCGGCAGCGCGCCGCCGCGCTCGGTCTTGAGGGCCGGATCGTCGAGGATGGCGAAAACGCGCTCCGCCCCGGCAAGGGCGTTCTGCACGTTCATGTTCGCGCCGTTCAGGCTCTTGAAAGGCGTGTAGAGCATCGCCAGCGCGCCCATGAAGGCGAAGAACGTGCCCGGCGTCATGTCGCCGTGGATGACTTCACGGCCGCCGTACCAGATGACCAGCCCGATGCCGATGGCCCCGATGAGCTCCATGACCGGGGACGACAGTTCGGACACGCAGGACTGGCGGAAGTTGATGTTGATGATGCGGGCGTTTTCCTCGTTGAAACGCGCCGTTTCCTGCTTTTCGGTGGCAAAGGCCTTGATGACCCGGATGCCGCTGAGCAGTTCCTGCAGCATGCTGGAAATGCTGGCGTTCACTTCGGCGTTCTTGCGCCCGTACCGCCGCAGCGCCCGGCTGAACAGCGACAGCGGGAACCCCGCGATGGGCAGGACGATGACGGCCCAGCAGGCCAGTTCGAAGTTCTGCTGGAACACCACGTACAGCAGGCTGATCATGGTGATGACCTGCCGGATGATCTGGATGAACGCGGGCAGGCTCTGCCGGATCATGCCCACGTCGTTGATGACGCGCGACATGAGCGCGCCCACCTGCGATTCCTCATAGAAATGCAGGGGCAGCGTGATGATCTTCTGGAACAGCTCCTGACGCATGGTTTCCAGCACGTGCAGGGCGCTGTAATGCATGCACCAGTTCTGGAGGTAGCGCCCGGCCCCTTTCAGGGCCGTCAGCACGATGAAAGCCAGCGGCACGTACAGGAGGGCGCTGCCGTCCTGACGGATGAAGATGTCGTCGAGCGCGGGCTTGATCAGCCATGCCGTGCCCGCTGTGGTCGCGGAAACCACGGCGGAAGCCAGCAGCGCGACGAGCATGGCCCACTTGTAGGGGAGGAAGTAGCGGAATACCCGCAGCGCCAGCCGGAGTTCTTTCTTGCGGCGCTCGGAGCGTTCCTCTCGGGTCTCTTTCTTTTTACTCATTCGCATATTCCTTGACGAAAGGGTATCCTAGCCCACATTATCGGCAAGCGCCAGCGGAGAATCCCGGCCGGAAACGCCCCCCGCGCACGCGCGCTCAGGCGGTTTGTCCGGAGCGGCGTCTTCGCCCATTTCAACGCCCCCCCGCGCACGCGCGCTCTCAGGAGTATCATGGAAAAGACTGTACGAATCAACAAGGCGCTGGCGGATGCCGGCGTCTGTTCCCGCCGCCGCGCCGACGAGCTGGTGGCCGCCGGACGCGTCAGGGTCAACGGCGAACCCGTCACCTCGCCGGGCCTTCAGGTGGCCCCCGGGATCGACACGCTGGAAGTGGACGGCAAGCCCGTCCAAGCCGCCGCGCAGGCCCCCTGCTACCTGCTGCTGAACAAGCCCGTGCGCGTGGTATCCACGGCCTACGATCCCGAAGGGCGGACAACGGTGCTCGATCTCGTCCCCGCGCAGTGGAAAGCCCGCCGCCTTTATCCCGCCGGGCGCCTCGACTTTTTTTCGGAAGGGCTTGTCCTGCTCACCGACGACGGCGAACTGACCAACCGGGTGGTGCATCCCCGGCATCACATGCCGCGCGTATACCGCGTGCTCATCCGGGGCGGGGTGTCCGACCGCGCCCTTGAAACCATGCGCAGGGGCATGACGCTTGCCGAGGGCGAGAAGCTCGCGCCCGTGGAAATCCGCGTCCTGCCGGGGCAGGTTCACGATCTGTCCGGGGCCTCCCGCAATGCCGAAGCCCCCACGGGGCAGCGCGGCACGCTGCTCGAAATGACCCTCCATCAGGGCCTGAACCGCCAGATCCGCCGCATGTGCCGCGATCTCAACCTGACCATTCTGCGCCTCGTCCGCGTCGCGCAGGGCCCCTTGCGCCTCGGCGTCATGAAGCCCGGCGAAGCCCGCGAGCTCACCCCCGCCGAGGTGGCTGCGCTGAAAAAGGCTGTGGGGATGTAAGAAAAACTTGGAGGGGGAAGGGGAAACTTTCTAAAGAAGGGGGGATCGCCCCCACGTTTCCCCTTCCCCCTCCGAACCTTCCCCCCTTCCTCTTCAAAGATTTTCGACGTTATCGAATCCCTGTCCGCCGCTTTCCCGGTAGGCGAAGAGGGGAGGAATGTTTGCGGATCTTGTTCAAAAACGAGCGTAACAATAGTGTTTATTTGGTGAAATGTGTTTCTGGGCCGTTTGCGGGAACTTGATTTGCCGCCCACGGTGTGGGAAACTTCTGCCTCTTGAAAAACAACGGGGCTTCCCCCTCCCCCAAAAGTCGAAAGTCTTGGGAAGGGAGGGGTTCTGGGGAGGGGGAACCCTTCTGAAGAAAAAATTTCCTCCCCTGTCCAAGCCTTTTCCCCACTTCAGAAGCCCAAGCCTTTTCCCGGAGCCTCGCCATGCGCAATCCAGTACCCAGAATCGCCGCGATCCACGACATGTCGGGCTTCGGGCGCACGTCGCTGACCGTAGCGATCCCGATCCTCTCCTGCATGGGCATACAGGTGTGCCCGCTGCCCACGGCGGTGCTCTCCACGCATACGGTGGAGTTTACTAACTATACGCTGTGCGACCTCACCCCCGAGCTGGGCGGCATCCTCGACCACTGGGAAAACCTCGGGCTGCGTTTCGACGGCGTGTACTCGGGGTTCATGGCCTCCCCGGAACAGATGGATTCCGTGGCCCGGTGCATCCGCAACTGCCTCGCCCCCGGCGGGCTGGCGGTCGTGGACCCCGTGCTCGGGGACAACGGCATCCTCGACCCCACCATGACCCCGGAAATGGTGGAAAAAATGCGCTGGCTCATCTCCTGCGCCGACATCATCACCCCGAACATCACCGAAGTCGCCCTGCTCCTCGACGAACCGTTCACGCCCCGGCTCACGCCCGAAGAGGCGAAGGGCCGTTTGCGCCGCCTGTCCGCGATGGGCCCCAAGACCGTGGTCGCCACAAGCGTCCCGCTGCTGGAAGGCGGCAGGGACCCCGGGCAGAATACCTCGGTCATCGCGTACGAGCGCGACGAAGACCGCTTCTGGCGCATCGACTGTTCGTACATCCCCGCCCACTACCCCGGCACGGGCGACACCTTCTCCAGCGTGCTCACCGGCAGCCTCATCCAGGGCGACAGCCTGTCCATCGCGCTGGACCGCGCCGTCCAGTTCGTCACCCTCGGCATCCGGGCCACGTTCGGGCAGGGCCTGCCCTCGCGTGAAGGCATCCTGCTGGAACGCATCCTCGGCAGCCTGTTCGCGCCCGTATCGATCTGCAAGTGCCGGATCATGGACGCGAGCATGGACAGAGACAGCTGCTGCAATCCCGCGAGCCCGTTCGAAGGCTAAGGCAGGGGACGGATTCCACAAAAATGAAATCGCGGGCGGCGGACGGCCGGGCCGCGTACGCTCCATACGGCACGGCGGGATGGGGCAAAGGATATGCTGATGACTACGGAACACGGCGGGAAGGCCGCCGACGAAACCACGGCGCAGCTGCCCATCGGCCTTTTCGACTCCGGCGTGGGCGGCCTGACCGTCCTCGACGCCATGCGCCGCCTCATGCCCGGCGAGGACTACCTCTTCCTCGGGGATACGGCCCGCGTGCCCTACGGGGCCAAAAGCCAGAAAACGATTGTCCGCTACACCCTTCAGGCCGCCGCCAAGCTCATCGGCCAGCGCATCAAGCTGCTGGTCATCGCCTGCAATACGGCCACCGCCGCCGCGCTCCCGGCCCTGCGCGAGACATGGCCCGACATGCCCATCATCGGCGTGGTCGAGCCCGGCGCGCGCGCCGCCTGCGAAGCCTCGCCCTCCGGCGACATCGCGGTCATCGCCACCGAATCCACCGTCCGCAGCGGGGCCTACGCCGAAGCCATCTTCCGCCGCCGCCCCGACGCGCAGGTCCGCAGCCTCGCCTGCCCCCTGTTCGTGCCGCTGGCCGAAGAGGGCTGGTTCGACGGCCCCATCGTCGAAGGCGTGGTTTCGCGGTATCTTGAGCCGCTGTTTGAAAAAGCCCCCGCGCCGGACTGCCTCGTGCTCGGCTGCACGCATTACCCCATGCTCTCGGCCTCCATCCGTGCTGTGGTCGGCCCCGGAGTCCGGATCGTGGATTCGGCGGCCACTACGGCCGAAATGGTGAAACGCCGCCTTGCCGACAAGGGGCTGGCCCACCCGCAGCCCGGCCGTTCCGGGCGCATCCGCTTTTTCATCACGGACGACCCCCAGCGGTTCACCCGCACGGGCAGCCTGTTCCTGAATATGACCATCACGGACAGCGACGTCCGGCTTGTGGATCTTGAAAACGTATCCCTCCCCGACGCCGCCGAAACGCCAAAGCAAAGGAAATCGTCATGAGTTACGCCCCCATTCCCATGGTCCCCGGCCCGGTCGCCCTGCACGAAGACGTCATTGCCGTCCTCGGCAGGGATTACGGTTCCGGTCAGGTCGAATCCGATTTCATGTGCCTCTACGACGCCACCAGCCGCGGCATCGGCAAGCTCATGGGTACGAAGGACGATGTGGCCCTGATGACCGGCGAAGGCATGCTCGCCCTCTGGGGCGCGCTGAAAAGCTGCCTGAAGCCCGGCGATCACGTGGTCAGCGTCGGCACCGGCGTCTTCGGCGACGGCATCGGCGAAATGGCCGAATCCTTCGGCTGCATCGTGGAAAAGGTGTCCCTCCCTTACGATTGCAGCATCCGCGAAAGCGACCTCGCCGTCGTCGAGGACGCCATCCGCCGCGTCAAGCCGGTCATGCTGACCGCCGTGCACTGCGAAACCCCGTCCGGCACCCTGAACCCCATCGGGCTGCTCGGCAAGCTCAAGAAGGACCTCGGCGTGCCGCTGTTCTATGTGGATACGGTGGCGGGCCTCGGCGGCGCGCCCGTACGCATGGACGAATGGAACGTCGACCTGATGCTCGGCGGCTCCCAGAAGTGCCTGAGCTGCCCCCCGAGCATGAGCATGGTGGGCGTCAGCGAGGCCGCGTGGGAGCGCATGAAGGAAGTGAACTATCAGGGCTACGACTCCATCCTGCCCTTCCGCACCGTGCGCTCGGACGGCCGCTGCCCCTATACCCCGAACTGGCACGGCGTCGCCGCGCTGTACGCCGGGACGCAGGCATTGCTGAAAGAGGGCATGGACGCCGCGTTCGCCCGCCACGAAGCCGTAGCGGCCCAGTGCCGCGCCGGGCTGGCCGCACTCGGCATCAAGCTCTGGACGGCCCCCGACGCCGTCAACGCCCCGACCGTCACGGCGGCCATGATCCCCGGCGGCCATACATGGCCGGAATGGAAGGAAACGCTCCGCCGCCACGGCCTCATCTGCACCGGCAGCTTCGGCCCGATGGACGGCAAGGTGTTCCGCCTCGGCCACATGGGCACGCAGGCCCAGCCCTATCTCATGGAACAGGCCCTCGACGCCGTCGCCGCCGCGCTCGGGAAGTAGCCGCCCAAGAAAAAACGTTCCGGGGAGGGCCGTTGGGCTCTCCCCCCCTCCCCTTCTTCCCTTACTTTCGCATGGATTGAGCCGCCTTTTCGAGCATTTTCGCGTGCTTGCCCGCCCAACGGGGCATGGCGGCGCCGCTTTCCCCAAGAGTCCGGCCGCACGGTTTGACGCCACCTTCTTCCCTCCTCCCCCTATGCCTACAAAACAGCCGACGACGCCCGTCCCGCCGCTCCAGCCGCTCCTGTTCTGGGAAACCGGCGTGCTGCTGTTCGTCGCGGGGATCGCCGCGGCGCGTTTTCCGGTTCCGGCACTGACGGCCTGCGCCTTGTTCGCATGGGCGGACAGCCGGACGCGCCGCCCGCTCTGCTGCCTGCTGGCGATCGCGTGCGTCATCGCGGGCTGGCTGCTGGGCAGGGAATCCGTCCAGCATATCCCGGAAAGCCGCCCGGCATGGCTGGAAAAGAGCCTGTCCTCCCGGCGGGCCGTTGCCGTGGAAGGAACGGTCGCCGGCTCCCGCGGCTTGCCGGATCGGCGGCTGCAAATCCTTTTGGACGGCGTGGGCCCCGCAGGCGGGGAACCGCTTCCCGGCAGGCTGGCGCTGACATGGCAGGATATGCCCGGCATCCCCCGCCCCCTGCCGGGGCAACGCGTATCCGCGAATCTGAAAATCCGTCCCGTCCACGGGTTCCGCAATCAAGGCACATGGAACAGCGAGGATTATTGGCACCGTCAGGGCGTCTTCTTTCAGGCGTGGACGAAAGAGGATGACGCCGCCATCCGTACGTCCGGCACGCCGTCGTGGGGCGCCGGGCTGCGGGAACGCCTGCGGCTGCGCGTCACCGCCGCGCTCGATGCGCCGGAAGGAAGCATCCTCCGGGCGCTTTTCCCTTTCAGCGCAAACGGCGGTACCTCCCGGCAGGAGGCCCCGCCGCCCGAAGCCGTCCGGGATGGATGGGCTGCCAACCCAACGCCGGAGCCCTTCCCGCCCGGCCACGATCAGAGCGGAAAGAGCGGGGACGGCTCCGATCCGCCACTGGGCCCCGTATCGGCGGAGGGCATGAAGCCTTCTCCAATGATGCGGGATAACGGATCTTCCATCATCCCGGCGCTGCTGTTCGGGGATCGTTACGGCCTGAATACGTCGGATATGGAACGCATCAACGCGGCGGGGCTGACGCACAGCCTTGCCTTGTCGGGCCAGCATCTTGCCGTGGCCGGCTTGGGCGCGCTGGCGCTGGCCGGGATTGCGGGGCTCCTCGCTCCGGGGCTGTTCCTGCGCTTTCCGGCCTACAGCCTCATCGGGCTCCTGAGCCTGCCGCTGGCCGCCGGGTATCTGTGGCTCGGCGACGCGCCGCCGTCGCTGGTGCGGGCGGCCCTGATGCTCGCCATCGTCTGCCTGTTGCGCTGCGTGCCCGATCTGCTTCCCGAGCGTTTCCGCCGGAACCTGCGCCCGTCCTTCACCTTTGCCGACGTCCTTCTGATTGCCTTGCTCTGCATGGTTCTGGCCGATCCCCTGTGCCTCTATGATTTGGGCGTGCAGCTTTCCTTTTCGGCTGTGGCGGGAATCGCGCTCTGTTCCCCGTGGCTCCGCGCGCTCTGGAACGGCGGGCCGCTATCCTTCTCGCCGCTCAAGGTTTTACAAGGCGGGCTCTCGCCCACGCGCGCCGCCGCGAGCCGGTTCGTCCGCGTCCTCTGGCTGACCCTCGGCTGTTCCGTTGCCGCGCAGCTCGCCACCCTTCCCCTTGTGCTGGACGCCTTCGGGCGTTCGACCTTCTGGTTCCCGATCAACCTGCTGTGGCTTCCGGCGCTCGGCTTCATCGTGCTGCCGCTGGCGTTTCTCGGCCTGATCGCCGCCGCATCCGGGCTGGGTCAGACGGCGGCCTTTCTGCTCCATCTGGCGGATATCCCCTGTGAGGCCCTCCTGCTTGGCCTGCGGTGGCTGCAAGAGCACGCGGGGCTGGATCTGTTCGTATCCCCGCGCCCGCACTGGACCGCCATCCTCGGTTTCGGAGCCATCGCCGTGGCCTTGGCCATGCGCGTGAACCGGGATCGTTTCCCGGCCCCGGCCAAACGCCTTCTGTCCGCGGGCGCGCTGCTCCTCAGCATTGGGCCTCTGCTCTGGGTCCACAACTTTTTCGAACCCAAGCTCTCCCTCAGGGTGCTGGACGTCGGGCAGGGGCAGGCCGTGCTGCTGGAATGGCCGCACGGAGGCCGGGCACTTGTGGACGGCGGCGGGCTGTTTTCCGATCGCTTCGACGTAGGCCGCGATCTCGTTTCGCCGCTGCTTACCAGCAACAACCTGCCCCGGCTGGACTTCATCGCCCTGACGCATCCCGATCGGGATCATCTCAAAGGGCTGTTGTTTATCGCGGCCAACTATGCGGTCGGGGCCGCCTACACGGCTCCTCTGGAAACCATCGACGCGCCGCAGGGCGGATCTCCCCGGCCCCTCGCCGGGGCGTTCTGCGGAATCCTTGCCTCGCGCGGTATTCCCCGTCATACTTTGCACGCGGGAAACGTGCTTCCGCTTGCGGACGGGCTGGCGCTCGAGGTGCTGGCCCCGGCTCCCGGCGTGACGCCTTCCGGCAATGACGGGCTGGTATTCCGGCTTGTCCTCAACGGGCACGGCCTCGCCTTGCTTCCCGGGGATGCGGAGGCGCCGTATCTGCGGGCCCTGCTGCGAAGCGGCGCGGATCTTTCCGCGGACGTGCTCGTCCTGCCGCACCACGGTTCCTCGGGCAGCCTTGTCCCCGCGCTGTACGACGCGGTATCTCCCAAGCTGGCCATCGCCAGCGCCGGGGCGTACAACCCGTACCGGCTTCCCTCCCGGAAAGTCCGCGATGCCTTGAAACGGCGGGATATCCCGCTTTACGTCACCGGAGACGAAGGCGAAATCGCCGTCCAGTGGGACATGAAGAAGCGTGCGGGGGAAAAACCCGTTTTTGAAGGGCGTTTGTCCTCCTCAAGCCCGCATCTTTCCCGAGGCTTTCAAGCTGCGGGAAAGCAGCACGGCGAACCACACGCCCATAACGCGGAATAAAAGGACGCCAGACCTCCCCCAATATCCTCTGAAGGATGGGGAAACGATACAAATCGGAGAGGAAGGAGCCTTCCTCCCCGTTTCCAACCAGCAAGCAAAGGATGACCAGTGCGACTGACGGCAACGCATAAAATGGGCATAGCGGCCCTGATCATGGCGGGCAGCGTATTCCTGTCCCGGCTCATGGGGCTGGTGCGGGACAAGGTGGTTTCGTGGCAATTCGGGGCGGGTGCGGAATCGGACGTCTATTTCGCGGCCTTCGTGGTCCCGGATTTCCTCAATTACCTGCTCGCGGGCGGCTACATCTCGATCACGCTGATCCCGCTGCTCTCCAAACGCTTTGAGGAGGACGAGGCCGACGGCTGGCGGTTCTTCTCGGCGGTATTCTGGTGGGCGGCCCTCGGCATAACCGCCCTGACCGCCGTAGCGTGGCTCTTCGCGCCGGAACTCGCCCGGCTCGTCGGGCCGGGCTTTTCCCCGGAGAAACAGGCCCGTCTGGCCCACTTCCTGCGCATCATCCTGCCCGCGCAGATTTTCTTCCTGCCCGGCGCGTGCGTCTCCGCCCTGCTCTATATCCGCAGGCAGTTCCTCGCCCCCGCGCTCACGCCGCTCATCTACAACGGCTGCATCATCGCGGGCGGCCTCCTCGTGACCGGGCGGGGCATGGAAGGCTTCTGCTGGGGCGTCCTGTTCGGCGCGGCCCTCGGCTCGTTCCTGCTGCCCGTCGCGGCGGCCCACGCCTCGGGCGCACCCTTGCCCGAAGGCATACCGGCGGGCTTGCGCCTCCGCTTCAACCTGCGGCACCCCCTCCTCAAACGGCTTCTCCTGCTGGCCCTGCCGCTCATGCTCGGCGTGTCCATTGTGGCGATGGACGAGCAGTTCGTGCGTATTTTCGGCTCGATGGCGGGGGAAGGGGCGGTCAGCCTCCTGAGCTACGCCCGGCGGATCATGCTGGTCCCCGTGGGCGTCGTGGCGCAGGCCGCGGGCGTGGCGTCCTTCCCGTTCCTCGCCGCGCTGGCGGCCCGGGGCGACGACGGGGGGTTCGACAAAACCCTCGGTACCGCCCTGCGCGGGAGCATGCTCGTGGTCATCCCGCTCACGGCCTACATGATGGCCGTCGCCCTGCCCACGCTCGGGTTCATCTTTGAAGGCGGGCGGTTCTCAGCCGAGGAAACCGTGCTCGCCGCGCCGCTGCTCCAGATACTGCTCCTTTCCGTCCCCTTCTGGGTCGTGCAGCAGGTTATCGGGAGGGCCTTCTACGCCCGCCAGAATACCCTCACCCCCGCCATCGTGGGCACGGCGGCGACCCTTGCGGCCCTGCCCGTCTATCCCCTCGCGGTGAAACTCTGGGGCGCTTTCGGCGTGGCCATGCTCACGACGCTCTGTCTCTTCGTCTATACCCTCGCCCTTTCGTGGTTCTGGGTCCGCAAGCACGGCGCGGGGGCGTTCGACGGCATGGGGCGTCTGCTCCTCAAGGGCTTCCTGCTGGTCCTGCCCGGCACGCTGCTGGCCTTTTTCGCCGTGTACGGGCTTCCCGCGCGCCTGCCCGTCTGGCTCCCCTCGCTGTACGCCTACCTCCCCGCCGCCATGCGCCACGCCGTCATCTGCGGCGTCGCCGGGGTATTTTTTGCCGTCCCCTATCTCCTGCTCGCCAAGCTGTTCATGCCTGAGGCGTTGTCGTTGAGGAGGAGAAAGTAAGGGCAGAGGGGGTGAAGAAGATTGGAGGGGGGAGGGGGACCTTTCTGGAGAATCCCCATGAAGGGGACAAGCGGTTCCCCCTCCCCCCTCCCCTCCCAAGACGTTCGACCTTATCGAATCCCTGTTGCAGGCTTTCCCTGAAGGCAACAAAACCGCCTGAACAGTGTTCAGGCGGCTTCTTTTTTTGGGGAGTTGGAAAAGGTGTTTTGCGGAAAAAAACTCCAATACACTCTTTTCGCTTGGAACATTTCCACTTTGCAATGTGTCTTGTTTCAAAGACAATCCGCGCCAGAAAAACTCGCAAACAGGGATTCGATAAACACGAAAGTCTTTGGAAAGGGAGGGATGGGGTTTGGGGAAGGGAGGGAAAAGCTTTTCTGAAGAAAAACTTTTCCCTCCCTTCCCCAATGTCCAAAGTTCAGTTGCCCTAAAACCCGATGGTCTTGCTCGCGCCCCACGAGATCGCGGGCTCCTTGGGGTTGGCGTTCCACAGCACTTCGCGCACGGTCATTTTCCGGGCGTCGGTGTCGATGCTCACCATCTGGAAGGAAAGGAGCTTCTCGTCCTTGCTGGAATCGTTGCCCTTCATGGGCGAATCCACGCGGAACACGGGCATGGCGATGTCGTTGTCCGGGCCGCCCCACGTGTAGAACTCGTTGTAATTCTCGTTGCCGTGGAAGTAGGCCACGATGGAGGGGTGCTTCTTCAGGAACGCCGCAAGTTCGCGATGCTCCTTGACGGGGATTTCCTTGGATTTCGTGACGCTGGAGACATCGGAAACCAGATTCTCGAACTTGTCCTTCGCGTTGATGCCGCCGGAGCCGTTGGGGTTGATGAGGTGCTTGGCTTCAATGTCCGGCTGATCGTGGGTGAACAGCAGCACCGGCTTTCCGGAAGGGACGCCGCCCAATTGCCCGTCAAGCCATGCGCGGGCCGCGCTGTCGGGCCACATCTGGACGAAAAGCAGGCGCACGCCGCCGTATTCGCGGTTCAGGAAGACCTTGTCCCGCTTCACGTCGAATTGTCCGGGCGTCAGCGAAACGTTGTTCGCGCGGTTATACATGGCAAGCAAAGAACCGTTGTCCTTCGCCGGAGCCATCGCCCTGTAAAACCCGACGGCGTTGGTCACGTCGTGGTTGCCGGGGATGGCCAGCACTTCAGCCGCCTTGCCCGCGCGATCCTTGATCGAAACACCCTTGATGTACTGCCGCTCGAACAGGGCCCAGCATTCCGTGGCCGAGGGGATCAGGCGTTCGTCGGTGCCTTCCATACGGTTGGCGATGTCGCCGGTGGAGATCACCGCGTCGGCCCACTGCACGGGCTGTCCGGCCCGGACGCCGCCGTCCTCGGGAAGCGTGGCCCCGGGAAGCGCGTTGATGGCCTGCACCATCGCCGCATTCACCTCGCGGGAAGAAACCTTGTCCAGCCCGCGGAATGCCTTGCGGGTGATTCCATAGTGCTGGTCGGACGTGTAGACAAACTGCACCAGTTCGGCCCGTGCGGGCGCAAGCAGGCTCATCAGCAGGAGCAGGGCGGCCACGGCGCCCAAAATACCCTTATTCAGCAGCCTGCCGGAAACGCGATACGTCATTTGTATTCTCCGAATAAAAATTGGCCCCTCTTTGTAGGCACGCCCAACAGATACGCCGCTTCCGTGGCGTATTGATGAACGGACGGATACAATTCCGTGAAGGGGCGTCCCCTCTCGGTGGTGTGCCCCCTGTCGAGTGGACGAGCAAAGCCCCTGTAAGGGATCACCAAGCGGCCAGTTTTTATTCCGCTACGTACCCTTGCGCTTCCGCAAGGCCGAGGATCGTGTTCGCGTAGATGTCGATGCGGTTATAGGTCTTGATGACCTTCTGCTTCTGGGCCCGGGTGGCCGCCTTGTTCCAGCCATGCTGCGCGAGGTAGTTGGAAAGGCTCGCCACGGCGTCGGGCACGGTGAACAGGTTCACCACGCCGTCCCCGCTGCCGTCGGCCCCATAGTGGCTGATGTTCGTGGGCATGAACTGGCACAGGCCGATGGCCCCGTAAACGGAACCCGGCATGGACAGCGCGTCCTCGCCGGACGACCGGATATTTTTAAGCAAGGCCACAAGCTCCTTGTAGGCCCAATCCGAACGCTGTTCCATGCGCTGCCGGATCCAGCTTTGGCGATCCGGCGCGTCGGAGCCCGGAAGCTGCGCCACATAGGTGGGAATGGCCTCGGGACGCCGGGACGAGGCCATGCTCGCCAGCGTATAAAACGCCTTCTCCTTGCCCAAGAACGTGCCGAGGCGGGTCTCCACGAACAGGAGCGACACGGCAATCTGGCGCGGCACGCCGAATGTCCGTTCGGCATAGTCAAACGCGGGCTTGTTCGCCTCGAGGAAGGCCCGGCATTTTTCCACGTTCCCGGGAGTGATCACGCCGGGGTAGACCAGCGGCTTGAGCCGGGCGGGGGGCGTGGGCTTTCCGGACGGCGGCGTGGGCTTCGGCTTCGGGGCGAAGGCCTTGGTATACAGTTCCTTGATCTTGCGGCCCATCGGATCCTGCGTGGGCGTGCCCATCGAGGCAAAGAAGACGGGCAGATCCGGGCCGTCCAGCCCGTCGGCGCGCAAACGCTGGTACAAGGGCAGCCAGGCCGAAGGGATGGTGCCGCTCGTGTACTTCCCCTGATAGGCCGGGTACCGGGGCGCCTGTATCCCGCCGTCAGGCTGCGCATAGACAATCCGGCTCTGCGACGCGCAGCCCGCGCCGATCAGCGCGAGCAGAAGCAGAACGGCGCTCAAGGCGCGCCGCGTCACTGAAGCATCCAAGGCAATCTCCTGTTTTTTGCGTTGAACGTAAAGCAATTTCACAATGAAACCACCCTCGCCGCACGCGGGTGTGGCGCACTGCGAAGCGGCGTGGATTCCGGTGAAAACGACGTTTTTCGCCAGAATGCCTACTTTGAAATGTATACCGTTCCAAAATGGATCTGCTCTGGGAAAAAGGGGGCTCCACAGGAAAACAAACACCCCCGCGTTTCCCTCTAACCGTTATTCCCCTTCCTTCCAATCCTCCCAGTCCATAAAATCCCTGCCCCCGGCCTCTCCACAAGCCCAAAAGGCAACGGGGAAAAGCCGCGAACAGGGATTCAATAAACGTGAAGCTTTGCGGGTGGGGGCCCGGGGGAGGGCGCTTTTTTCAAAAAGCGTCTTCCCCCGGTCTTCTATGCCAAAG
>USCL01000060.1 GCA_900553145.1 uncultured Desulfovibrio sp. | reverse complement strand
TCAGCGCCGTGCTGCCGTTGACGTCGGTGCCCGGCATAGCGGAGACGCTCGCGTCGGTCAGGGCCACGCCCTTCTGGCGGCCGTTGGGGAGCGCGCCGGTCATGGGGGCGAAGTAGTTGTGGTAGGACAGGGAGAAGGGGTCCATGTGCGCTTCGTAGCCGAAGTAGTCCGGGCCGTGCGAGCGGTAGATGCGCTCCACGTCGCGGAAGAAGCGGCGGGGGAGCTGGTCCACATCTTCGATGTCGTTGCCGTGCTTGGGCGCTTCGAAGCACAGCTTCTGGATGGCTTCGTAGCCTTCGAAGTTGGCGGCCAGCGCCTTCTTCAGCTGTTCCCATGTCAGCTGCTTGGTGTCGTAGACCAAGTACTTGATGGCATACAGCGAGTTGACCGCGTCGATGCCGGTGGAAGTGATGCACAGGGACTGGGAGTATTTGGGGCCTCCCGCCTCTTCGCAGAGCCCCGATTCGATGCAGCCGTCCAGCAGGCAGGAGCGGAAGATGTTGGGGACGATCTGTTCGCGCGTGCTGTTGCCGAGGTCGCTGATCTTGCGCTGGGCGTCGTAGGCATGATCCATGTGCTGGAGCAGGGCGTCATAGAGTTCCTCGAAGGTGGCGCACTCCTCGGCGGGCTTCACATTGGGGAAAACCTGCTTGCGGGTATGGGGGTCATACCCGTCGTACATGGCGAATTCCACCAGCTTGGCCAAGTTGGGCTGGCCTTCGAAGGTCACGTAGGAGCCCTTGCCCTGCATGCCGGTGCCCACGCAGCCGAAGATGACCGGAAGCGTGCGCGCCTCGTCCAGCGTGATGCCACGGGAAGCGAAACGGACCAGCGAACGGGCCACGGCGGCGTTCATGTTCATGAACTGGGGCTGCCCGGAGCCGGAGCGGACTACTTCGGCGGCCTTTTCGAGGTAGGACGGCTTCATCTTCGGAGTGTAGAACAACGCCAGCGTGGGCTGGATGTTGTTCATGGCGATCTGGGTATCCATGAGCAGTTCTTCCAGATCGTTGGACGCGTCGTCGCCGTCGGCGGTATAGCCGCCCAGCGAAATGGTCTGCCCCGTATGCCCGGAAAAGGCCTTGGCGTAGGCGTCGCCCTGGTACACGGCGATTTCGAGATGCTTGACCCACTGGCATTTCAGCAGGATGAGCACCTGCTCCTTCGTGAGCGTCCCCTCGTCCATATCCTTCTTGTAGAAAGGATACATGTACTGGCCGTAACGGCCCAGGGAGTGGCCGCAGCCGCACTGTTCGATCTGGATGCAGCAGTGCGTGAACCAGAAGGACTGCAGGGCTTCGCGGAAGTTGCGGGCCGGGAATTCGGGAACCCGGCGGCAGACTTCGGCGATTTCCATGAGTTCGGCCTGCTTTTTAGGGTTGGTTTCGGCCTTGGCTGTTTCCTCCGCGAGATCCGCGTAGCGGTGGGCATAGGCGATAACCGCGTTGAGGGCGATCTTGCAGGCTCGGTAGAATTCGATCTTGGTCCAGTTGGTAGCGTGCTTGGGGAGGGCCTTGTACGCGGCTTCGACCTCTTCGAGGATCCCCCGGATACCCTTGGTGAGCATGGCCGGATAGTCGGCCACGCCGGAACCCGTGGAGTTGTCGTTCACCGGATAGATCCAGCCGCACTTTACGAGCAGTTCCGCGTTGCCGCCGTACAGTTCCTTGTAGAGCTTGTTGGCGCGGTCGTACGTGGTCTTGCCCTTCCACGTTTTGTAGACCTTTTTCAGGATTTCCTTGGTTTCGTCGGAAAAGCGCACTTCGCCGAGGGAGGACAGGGCCAGCTTTTCGGAATCAAGGTCGTCCTTGACCCAGTTGCACTGCCATTCCGGATAGGCATAGATCATGGCCCGGCCGCCCGCCAGGCTGCCTACGATGGGGTTGCCGTCAAGATAGATTTTCTTGTTGCTCAACACCTTTTCAAACAGCTTCGCGCGGGTGATGAAAACGCTCTCGCCCTTGCACTCGTCATAGGTTTCAACCAGAAACTTCAGGCGTTCCGGGTCCATGTTCTGAGAAGTGTCAAGCAGGGCCGCCTTCTGATCCTGAATGCGCTGTTCCAGATCGCTCCAATCAATTGAGTATCCCATATAACATCTCCTTTTTTCTTTTGCTTTTTTTGTGCCTTGAATCCGGCGTGTCTTGGCCCTGATAGATGCAAATTGTTTGCCATCCTCCCCAAACGAGAGGAAACGGCAAAAAGTCAATCTATTCCAACGATGTTATAAAATTCACAATATGACCGTTCCCCATCAGGGTAGCCTCTGTACCGGATTGCTGACCATGCCGATACAATCTGTACCGGATCTGATACGCTTTGCGTCTCTTTTCGTCATGGAAACGCCACCCGTTTTGCCTTTCGCCGGCCTCGCGGGTTCGATCAGTTGCGACAGGGGGATTCACGGATTCGGAACGCAGGCGATCTTTCTTCGAATCGGGAGCGTAACGAGCTTATTTTGTATTTTTTATATTGTAATTATACTCTGTTATATTGATTTGGACCGAAAGGAGGTGCGGGCGGCAGGAAGGGGCTTTCAGGTTCGCCCGGAGTAGGCATCAAAAATGCAAAAGGCTAGGTGCAACGGCAAACGATTCCTGCATGGAGACATGCCCACCCCGCAATAAGGAGACAACGGAAATGGACGGCATCGTGTATAACATCCAGAGGATGTCCACCAAGGATGGCCCAGGCCTGAGGACCACGGTTTTTCTCAAAGGCTGCCCGCTGCACTGCCCGTGGTGCAGCAACCCCGAATCCCAGAGCTCCAAGCCTCAGCTCATGTTTTTTTCCAATCTGTGCACAGGGTGCGGCGCTTGCGAGCGGGTTTGCCCGAACGGTGCCGTGGTCAAGATCGGCGATGTGTACAACCGGGACCGTTCGATCTGCACGGATTGCGGCCTCTGCGTGGAAAGCTGCCCCTCCAAGGCGCGGGAAATGTCCGGAAAACGCATGACCGTGGACGAGGTCATGCGCGTCGTGGACAGCGACAGCTTGTTTTATGACAATTCCGGCGGCGGCGTGACCTTTGGCGGCGGCGAGCCCACAGCGGCGGGAGCGTTCCTGCTGGGGCTGCTCGACGCGTCCATGCGCCGGGGCTACCACATCTGTCTGGACACCTGCGGCGTCTGCGAGCCCGAGCGCTTCAGGAAGATCATGAATCAGGTCGAACTCTTCCTTTTCGACTGTAAGCATATGGACCCGGATGAACACAAGCGTTTGACCGGGCTCGACAATGTGCTCATCCTCCAGAACCTGCATGGGCTTTTTGAGGCAAAGAAAGCCTTGCGTATTCGCGTGCCCCTTATGCCCGGCGTCAATGATTCGGAAAAGAACATCGCGCAGATGGCCGCGTTTCTTCATAAGCACGGGCACAACGAGGTCGATGTGCTGCCGTGCCATACGTTCGGGCACAGCAAGTACGCCGCCTTGAACCTCCCCGATCCGGTCATGGTTCCCTACCGGCCCGAGGATCTCGCGGCTGCGCTGGAGCGTTTTGCCAAGTACGACCTCAAGGTTACGATCGC
The DNA here is from genome assembly GCA_900553145.1 of uncultured Desulfovibrio sp. Taxonomy (GTDB): domain Bacteria; phylum Desulfobacterota; class Desulfovibrionia; order Desulfovibrionales; family Desulfovibrionaceae; genus Bilophila. The sequence continues at coordinate 12,344 of USCL01000060.1, read as the reverse complement.
GTAAGCCTTTCCGGGGATTCCCGCGCCTGAACCTGGGCAAGGCGGGTGCCTTGCACCGCCGGACGGAAAGGCGCCGGGAATCCCGTAACCTGTTTTCCTACCCGGTGGGCAGCCCGCTTGTGGAGGGAAGGTACGGGCTTGGACGCGGGAGGGTATTCCGGTGGGCGTGGCCATTCGTTCCCGCGGCCGCCGGGCTTTGTGGTATGGACGTTCGCCGTTTGTTATTCCTCCAGAGCCAGCGAGCGTCCGGCGACGACGAGGAAGACCTTCCGGGCGCGGGCCGCGATGAGCTGGTTGGCAAGCCCGAGGCCGTCGCAGTAGTTGCGGCTGATCCGGTCGGGGGCGATGCCGCCGAGTCCGGTTTCTCCGGACACCAGAATCCATCGGCAGCCCGAGCGTTCCATCAGGGCGAGCAGCGCGTTTACCTCCGTGCGTACGGCGGTTTCAAAGGCCGTCAGATCCTCCCGGGTCCGGCAGGGTGAACAGTATGTTCGACACCCACAGCGTCACGCAGTCGAGCAGAACCGTCGGCCCGCCGGGGGCGGCTTCCCGGGCATCCTCGGGAGATCTGCCCGCGCCGGATTCCGGAGGCTGATCCGGAGAAACGGAGGCGGCGGCTTCAAGAGAAGAGGCCGGGAGCACGGCGGAGATCCGCTCCGCAAGGTGGAGGGGGCACTCCAGCGTATTCCAGTGCGGCGGACGGCGGGCACGGTGCCGCCGGATCCTTTCGCGCATGGCGGGATCGCCGGGTCTGGCTTCGGCCGTGGCGACGTAGAGCACTGGGCCGCCCGCCGCGGCTCGGCTGTGCGGCCCGACCGTGCTGGACGAAGAGAAGGTGCAGGTCGGAGAAGTGACTTTTTCCAGCCCGCTGCTGCGCCAGAAAGTGGACGGGCTGGGTCGGGCTTTCCCTTATTTGGCGAGCGAAGGGACGGAACTGGCCGACTGGAGCCTTTCCCTCTCCTCCTCGCTGGAGCAGGTGTTCGCCAGCGCCCTGCGGGAGGTGGCTGTTCAGCAGGCTGAAAACATGCTGGAAAGGACGCTTCTGGAGCAGTACGGCATTGCGCAGGTTTCGGCCATGAATCCCGGCTCGCTGAAGATCTGGGCCCTTGAGGAACAGGTGCCGCTATTTGAGCTGTTGGCCCCGCTGCCCGAGAAACTGGGCGTGACCCTGTTGCCCAGCCTGATGATGCGGCCCGAGTACAGCGTTTCGGGCGTATTTTTTCAGACCGACAGCAAGTTTTACAACTGTCAGTTCTGCCCCAAAGATGAGTGCCCCAACCGCAAGGATCCTTCCTTGGCCATCTGAGGGCGGGGCAGGAGGTGCTGCCGGAAAGAGCCGGTGAGCCGTTTCGGGGTGTCGATTGGCGCCCCGTGGGGCGACGCAGGCGGGGGACATGGATATTGAGGGGTGTCGGCCAAGAGGCACGCAAGCGAAGCCCGTTTCCGCCAGTACGGTTTGTTCATGATGAACGGTCAAGGAAGGCTCTGTCATAGCAAACGATTGATATTTTATTTCATAAGATTTCAGATAGATACTAAGGAAACTTCCGTTGTTGTGAACTTGTCAACAACAAATATTGACAATTCAACATACTATGGATGTATATCAATCAAATGCCATGACAGAGCCTCAAGGAAAAGAGGGGGAGGCATGAAAAGTTCCGTACGCAGATGTGAAGTATGCCGTTTCCGGAAGTACGCGGAAAGCCATCCTGAATCGCTGCTGGCCCGGATTTGGCGCTGGCATACGGGCTGGTGTCCCGGCTGGAAGGCCTACATCAAGGAACGGGAGGCCGAACGGGCCTCTTCTCCGACGCCTCCGATGGATTCCTGACGGGACGGTCCCGTCCCGAAAGGGTAGCCTGTAAACGGGAATGCGCGATGCCGAGGCCCGGCCGGCCCCTCGGAGGAAGCCGGCCCCGGAACGTTCGGCAAGGGCGGGATTTAGAGCGTGAACACGGTGTCGCCGCCGACGACGGTTTCGAGCACGCGGATGTCGCGCAGGGCTTCAGGCGGGCATTCCAGCGGATTCGTGTCGAGCGTGATGAAGTCCGCGAACTTGCCCGGCTCCAGCGAGCCCTTCTCGTGATCCTCGAAATGCTGCCACGCCGCATTGATGGTGTGGGCGCGCAGCGCTTCCCGCACGGAGATGCGCTGTTCGGGGCCGAGGGGCTTGCCCGAGGAGGTAAGGCGGTTCACGCAGGCCCAGATGGACAGGAATGGCTTGACCGGCGTAATGGGCGTGTCGCAGTGCGACGTACAGACATGGCCGCGATCCATGGCCGAGCGGATGGGGTTCATGTGCGCGGCGCGCTCGGGGCCGAGGAAGATGTCCCGGTGCCGATCGCCCCAGTAGTAGACGTGCGGCACGAAGAACGTGGGGGTGAAGCCCGCGGCCGCGAGCCGATCCAACTGATCTTCCCGGATGGTCTGTGCGTGGATCAGGATGTGGCGGCAGCCCTTGCGGGGATATTTGGCCTGTGCGGCCTCAAGGGCGTCCAGCGCGTCGTCGATGGCCCCGTCGCCGTTCGCGTGGATGAGGAATTGCCCGTTCCGGTGCGCGGCCTCAACGATCGAGAACAGTTCTTCCCGGGGATAGGCAGGGTAGCCCCGGAATGACGGATCATCCTTGAACGGCGTATGGTAGGGTTTGGACAGGAAGGCGGTGAAGCCCTGTAGTGAGCCGTCGCTCATGATCTTGGAGCCGCCTATGGTGATCTGCCCCTCGAAGCGCAGCCGCGGATCGTTCCGATCCAGATAATAGTAGGGGTTGATGTGCGCGCGCACGGCGAGCAGCCCCCGGTCACAGGTTTCCCGCAGCGCCTCGGCGCTCTCATAGTCGAGCACGCCCGCATCCAGCGCCGTGGTGATGCCGCGCGCCGCGTAGATTTCCCGCGACGTCCGCGCAATGTTCTGTACCTGATGCTCACGGGAAAAAGCGGGAAGGCGGGGCGAGACGAGATCGAACAGGGCCCGTTCCTCGACCACGCCGTGCAGCGAGCCGTCGGGCTCACGCCGGATGACGCCGCCCTCGGGATCGGGCGTGCCGCGGTCAATGCCGAGCGCAGCGAACCCGGCGCTGTTCAGCGCCCCGAAGTGGATGGAAATGTGCTGCACGAGGATGGGGTGTTCGGTGCTGACGGCGTCCAGTTCCTCGCGGGTGGGAAACCGTTTTTCCGCCATCAACGTGTCGTCGAAGCCGTAGGATAGGATCCACTCTCCGGCGGGCGTATCGGCGGCGCGCCTGCGCAGCTGGGCGAGGCAGTCCTCAAGCGTGCGGCAGGTGCCGATGGGCGGAGAGTTGAGATCTTCCCAGTCCAGCATCGACGCGGTGAGCAGAATATGCCCGTGCGCGTCGTAGAACCCGGGCATGACGGTTTTCCCCTCCATGTCGCGCAGGGCCGTGTCCGGGCCTACGCAGGGTTCGAGTTCCTCGCGGCTGCCTACGGCGAGGATGCGGTCGCCGTCGAGCGCGACGGCTGAAGCCACGGTATCGTGCGCGTCCATCGTCAGGACGGTGGCGTTGAACAGCAATTGGCTGGCGTAAGTCATGGGCCGGACTCCTTGCGGATCGTAAATCGGTTTGTCTTGGGCGCGGCGCGCCGCATCGGGAACGCCGCGCGGAGAAGGGTGATGCGGGCAGGCCGGAAAGGAGCGCCGCCGGAATGCCTTCCAGCGGCGCGGCGGGCTAAAGGGCTGGCTTTCGCACCAGCTTCAGGAAGTACATGATGATGGGAATGCCGACGGCCAGCCCCACGAAAATCCACGCGAGGGGGAAGCCGGGCGACGGCGCGAAGGGCATGGATATCGTGACCGTCGTGTCGAAGATGAACAGCAGGCAGACGTTCATAACGCCGATTTCCACGGCTACGGGCGTCCTGAACTCGGGGTCGGCGATGCGCAGCAGGAGCAGGCCGGAAGCGGCCGTGCCCGTGCAGTAGCCGAACAAGGCAAGGCAGCGCTCGAAGCCGTATTCGGGGGAGCGGCGTCCGAACCATAGGCAGAGGGCGAAGGTGACGGCGGTGGCCACGAGGATCGACAGCCCGAAGGGCACGAGGATGTCCTGAAGGCTGTTGAACCGGATGCCCATGAACACGGAGCAGATCATGAAGTCCACCGTCATATTGGTGAGGCGGTGGCAGGTCTCGTTGTCGAGCAGGGTGTTGATGCGGCGGGCCGCCATGAACTTGCGCACGCCCATCGCCACCAGCATGCCCCAGAAGAACAGCATGCCGAAGCCGAGCCCCCGGAGGCCCTGAGGCGCGTACAGGGTCCATGCCACGGCGACGAGGTAGGCGAGGCCGTAGGTGGCCGCCATGAGCCCCATGTGGAAGCCGAAGGAGTCGATGTTCGCGGGGTGCGTGGTGCTGTAGGCGCAGGAAGGCTTGTCGCCCTCGTCGCGCAGGCCGCGCAGCAGGCAGCGGGGCAGGCCCTTGCTGTCTTCACTGGCCGCCCAGCCCTTCTTGATCCCGTACAGAGCCAGCGGCACGCCCACCAGGCCGGCGACGAGGAAGCCCGCAGCGGCGAAGGCCAACCCCGTGTTGACGGCGTTGGCCGTCTTGTAGGTGCTTTCCCATATGCTGGCGTAGGCCTGCGTCTGCCCCGGGCCCTGCGTGAAGCCCGAACCGAGCAGGTAGCCGTTGACGGTTTCGAACTGCCCGCCGAAGAGGCCGGCCCAGGCGGCGAAGATGCTCTTGCCGAGCAGGGCCTGAATGCAGAACATCATGGTGAACAGCAGCGCGATCCAGAGTGCCCCGCGCAGGACGACCTTGCTGCTGTCCGAGGCCCTTGCCGACTCCAGAAAGCCGATGCCGACGAAGCTGAAGGCGAACAGGTGAAAGGTAAGCATGCCGAACGGGGCCTGATCGATGGTTTTCCAGCCTGCCGTGGTCGGTATGCCGAGCCATCCCGCATTGATGAGCGCAAAGCCGATGAGCCCGCCGATCAGGGATGCCGGGAACAGTATCCGCTGGAGGAACGGGACTCTTGCCCTGAGATATGTTCCGAGCATGAGCAGGATGCCGATCCAAACGAAGGCCGCGATAGACGGAAAAAATGATGCTTCCATAAAAACTCCTCTCCCATGTACTGGTATCGTCCCGGCGAAGCGAACGACGTTTCCGCCGGATACGCTGGCCGTATGGTCCCCCCTCGGGACACGGTCGTGGGATTGTTCACTAAAAGCACGTGCTGTGCAAGTCCGCCGGGGCAAAAATGTGCCTTGCCGCGAAAATTTCGGAGTCCGGCGTGCTTTATCGCCGCCCGGTGCGGAAACGCGGCGGGCCATGGATGGAGGGCGGAACGGATGAAAGGCGGCCTGCCCGGGCAGGTTGGCGGAGGCGGGAAAAGGGCGGGTCCGGCGGCGGGAGAGTTCCCGCCGCCGTGCGGAATGCTAATCGAGCTTTTCGAGCGGCGTGTAGGTGCCGTCCGGGTTCGGACGGAATACGTAGTGTTCTTTCAGATAGATGATGTCGGAACGGTGGACGGATTCCAGCTCCGCGAGGATGGCTGCGCGGGCCACGATGTTGGCTCCGGCAGACTTCGCCAGCGTTTCCAGCGCTTCGAGGGATTCGCCGGTGGCGATCACGTCGTCGATGAGGGCCACGCGTCTGCCCCTGAGTTTTTCGGCGTCGCAGCCGTCCAGCCAGAGGTTTTGCTCCTTCTGGGTGGTGACGGAACGGACGGAATGGGAAACGGGGCTCTGCATGTAGGGCTTGCGGCTTTTCCGCGCCACGACGAAGTCTTTCATGCCCAACAGGCGGCTGAGCTCATAGGTGAGGCAGATGCCTTTGGCTTCCGCGGTCATGAGCACGTCCACTTCCGGAAGCCGCTTCAGAAGTTCGGGGGCCACGGTCCGGATCAGTTCGGTGTCCGATAGCACCACGAAACTGGCAAGCGCCAGATTTTCACCTACCTGCACATACGGCAGTTTTCTTTTCAGCCCCATGATTTCAAAATCAAAATATTTCATTTGCTCTCCTCCGATCAAATGCGGGCGCAAGCCCGATAGTTGCGAAAAAACGGCAAGTCCCGTTCTAGCTCTACGGCTTTTTTCTTTTTCGGGCAAGAATCATTGCGCCGTGCCGCGCGGAGCGGGAAACGGGTAAAAGAAAAACGTTCTGCGGGGAGAGGGGGATGGACGCGCGGACTCCCGCCGGGCTTCCGCAAGGCCCGTCCGGGCCTCCCGCAGAGTAGGCTTTCATGCCTCCGTCCGGGCGGGCTTTGCGGGAGGCGGGGCGTGTTCCCTGATGCTGGTGAGGTGAAGATGGCTGGCGACGGCCGATATACGCGAACACGGAAAGACATCCGGAGGGAAGGCGTCCCCGCCGTAGAAAAACGCCGAGCAACATGACGGGCGTGGAAAAATGAACAGGAAGGAGCTCATGATGAGCTGATGTTGGATTCTGTTTCTGCGACTGTCTGCCGCCGTATACTGCATGGTTCTAGCGAATTGTAACACGCAACAAACCACGAGCGAGAGAACCGGACTGAATGCATGGCTCGCGGGTCAGGTTAACGAAGGCATATACATGAACATCGAATGTAGACGCGAGGGCAGGATTGGCGTGTTCGGGGGCCACATGACTGTGCTCTCCCCCGAATGGGAGAAGGTAGGGGGAGGCCAGCCCCAACAAGACGGAGCGCCATTTCCCAACGTTTCCGGAGCAGGGCAGCTCGGCACGGCTTACCCTCGTTGAAAACTTGGGAGAGATGGATTCGATATGGAGGGGGGCTCCTTCAAAAGGCTGTATGAAACAGCGGTGCTGGAGAGGACGGGAACGGCTGGGGTACAGAGAGGGAAGGCCTCGTAACACGGGGCTTGGAATACAAAAGGCGCATTACAACACTCTGATTTTCAAAGTTTTGTAATGCGCCTCTAGCTTTCTAGTGGCGTCCCCAAGCGGATTTGAACCGCTGTTGACGGCGTGAAAGGCCGCTGTCCTGGGCCGGCTAGACGATGGGGACGTGTACCGTGCTTTTTTCTGCTCGCCGCAGCTGCACAGCCAGAACTATTTATAAAAATCATCCACCACTGTCAACAAGAAAAAAGAGAAAATCGTAAAAAAGTTGAAACCAATAGTTAATATATTGTATTTACACGATAAAAATTCAGAGAAAAACCTCTTGGGAAGAGGAAAACCCCATGGCCTATAGCCGTTCCCATTGAAGTAAGCGATGAGTGCCATACCCGGAATGGCCTGTCATGTGCGTTCATCAACCCGGGAGGCCTTTCAGGCAGGGCACGAAATGTTTTCTGTTGGACAGAGTGTGGAGGGCATGTAGGATGTTCAGGATTTGTTTCCGAAGCGATGACCCTCGCTGCATGCGGCAAAGAGGGAAGCACAGCCAAAAGATTCCCCCAGCCTCCACTGCGGCGAGCAGGGGAAGCTGGGGGATGAGGCTGTTTTCAAGGGCCCGGGTTCAGAGGCCGCGCTAGATTTTCTTGTATGCGCCACCGGTGGATGCGGAAGTCACCAGCTTGGCGTAGCGGCGCAGGAAGGGGGACTTTACGTCCTTTTCCAAGGGGACGAAATGCTTGCGGCGTTCCTCGATTTCCGCCTCGGGGACGACCAGCTCCAGCTTGCGGCCGGGGATGTCGATATGGATGGTGTCGCCGTCCTGCACGAGGCCGATGAGCCCGCCGTCCGCCGCTTCGGGGGACACGTGGCCGATGGCCGCGCCGCGGCTGCCGCCGCTGAACCGGCCGTCCGTGATGAGCGCCACATCCGCGCCGAGTCCCATGCCCACGATGGCGGATGTCGGGGTCAGCATTTCACGCATGCCCGGGCCTCCGCGAGGGCCTTCATAACGGATGACCACCACATCGCCCTTTTTGATCTTGCCGCCGAGGATGGCTTCCACGGCTTCCTCTTCGCTGTTGAACACGCGGGCGGTCACGTCACGGACCATCATTTCGGGGGCCACGGCTGACTGTTTTACAACGGCGCCGTCAGGGGCGAGGTTGCCGCGCAGGATGGCGATGCCGCCTTCCTTGGCATAGGGCCTGTCGATGCGGATGACGTCGGGATCAATGATATGGGCGTTGAGCTCCTTGATATTTTCGGCCACGGTCTTGCCGGTGACGGTGAGCGCGTCGCCGTGCACGAGGCCCTTGTCGAGCAGGGCGCCCATGACCGCCGGGATGCCGCCCGCACGGTGCAGGTCTTCGATATGCTGCGTCCCGGCGGGGGAAAGCTTGCAGATGTTGGGCGTCTTGCGGCTGATGTCGTCGAAAATATCCAGCGACAGGGTCAATTCCGCCTCGCCGAACACGGCGGGAAGATGAAGGGTCGTGTTGGTGGAGCCGCCGAGGGCCATGTCGGCCGCCACGGCGTTGTGGACGGATTGCTCGGTCACGATGTCGCGGGGGCGGATATCCTTCTTGAGCAGTTCCATGACCTGCATGCCCGCCTGTTTGGCGAGGCGGATGCGGGCGGCGGACACGGCGGGCGTCGTGCCGTTGCCGGGCAGGGCCACGCCCATGGCTTCGCAGAGGCAGTTCATGGTGTTGGCGGTGTACATGCCGGAACAGGAACCGCAACCGGGACAGGCGTTTTCGGTCAGGTCTTCCAGTTCCTCCTCGGTCATGGTTCCATTGCGGACCGCGCCGACGCCTTCAAACACGCTGATGAGGTCGGTGTTGTTCCGCCCAGCCAGCATGGGGCCGCCGCTCATGATGATGGAGGGCAGGTTCAGGCGCATCATGGCCATGAGCATGCCGGGGACGATCTTGTCGCAGTTGGGGATGAACACCAGCGCGTCGAAAGGATGGGCCGTGGCCATGATTTCGATGGAGTCGGTGATGACTTCGCGCGAGGTCAGGGAGAAGCGCATGCCTTCATGGTTCATGGCAAGGCCGTCGCACACGGCGATGGCCGGAAATTCCATGGGCGTGCCGCCCGCCATGCGGATGCCCGCCTTGACGGCTTCGGCGATCTTGCCGAGATGCAGGTGGCCGGGGACCACTTCGTTGGCGGCGTTCACCACGCCGATGAGCGGACGCTTTATCTCTTCGCGGGTCAGGCCGAGCGCGTAGAGCAGGGAACGGTGGGGGGCCTTTTCAAGTCCGAACGTCATTTTTTGGCTGCGCATTGTCTGTTTCCTTTCAAAAGTCGCTGTACGGGGCCGTCCGGTGGCGGCCCGTCCTGAAACGGGGAACGGCTAGTCGCCGTATTCGTCCTCAAAGTCCTGTTTGGTCATGCCGAAGTGTTCGGGGAATTCCTCTTCCGGCAAATCGTCAATGGCCCCGGAAAGAAGGAAAAGGCCGCCGTGCGCCTGCATATAATAGTCGTCCATCGGCCCCCAAAGCTTTTTCACCTTTCGCAGCACGTCCAGATCTTCCAGCCGTTCCACGGGGGCCGCGCCCTCGCCGGCAATGGCCCCGGCGGCCACCATGCCCCGCCACGCATCGGAGCCGCTGTCGATGCAGACCTTGTCGTCGTGCTTCTTCCATTCGTTGGTCACGGCATCACGGGCGACGAGCGTATAGGGAGCGCCCTGTGAACAGCCGCCTTTCTTGGAAAGCCCGTCGTAGTAGTCCCGGTTCGTCTCATAGTCGTACATCTCCGTCTTGTCGAAGACGAAAGTGTACTGGCAGCCCATCATTTCCTCCAGCGTCCGCAGGTTGGTGAACCCGCAATCGCCGTATTCTTCCAGCCTGAGCAGCGAATAAATCATGTTCCGCTTTTCGGAAACGGACATATCGGAACGCGATACGGCCCGTATGGCCTCTTCGATATAGTCTTCGATTGCGTGCATCGACATGGCGGGGCTCCTGTCTGCGTCGTTTGGAGGCGTGGGTACCGTTGTCTGAGGCTGTGGATGCCCGCCCCAGGCAGCGTGCGGATCTAGTCGATGATGCGGCCCTGAAGCCAGATGATGGCATCGATTTCATCCCCGGCTTGCGGGACGATCTTGCAGACGCGCTCGGGGGCGTAGAGGGGGAAGCGGAGCGGGTTCGGCGTGTTGAGGCCGAATTCCACGATCAGCATGTAAACCTTCTCGGTCCCGAAGGTCATTTCCTCCACGGACGTGACGGGGACGCGGATCTGGTATTCGCTGGCCACCTCGCTGGGGACGACGATGCGGGCGCCTCTGAGATCCACGGTGAGCTGCGGGACGTCGAGGCGGGTCTTGTCCGGATTCTGGGCCAGCCATTCCGCCACGTAACGCTCGTATTCCACGCCTTCGGTGATGGTCATCTCGTCGAGGAGGGCGCGGCGCAGGCCGTAGGCGAGCCCGGCGATGAGGAAGGTATGGCGGACGCCGGGGGTGAGGTTTTCACGGTCGCGGAACAGAAACGGCGAGTAGAACCAGAGGGGGTTGCCGCCTTCGTTGCAGATGGCCGACACCTCGCCTTCGGTTTCGTTTGCCCAGAGATATGTTTCGTTCACGGTCATATCGTTGGGCGCGCCTTCCAGCAGGGGATAGGTCGACACGGGGCGGAGCTGTTCGCCCGCTTTCCCGTGGACGGTGACGCCTGCGCGAAATCCTGTTTCCACCGGCCAGGCCAGCACCATGGTCTCTTCCTTGGAATCCTTGCGCTGCCAACAATCGCGGGTCTTTCCTTCCTTCATCACCTGCATGACGACGGCGGGAACTTCCTTCTCAGGATCGTTCAAAAGGGTCAGCCAGGTTTTGCCAAGTCCTTCAAAGTGGTTGCTCATGGGGCCTATCCTGATGGTTATGGTTGCTATCGGCGCTTTTCGGGCGCCGTTTTTGTCTCAAGCGAAGAATCATACCCGTTTAGCCAGCATACGGCAAGATCGCAAAACGCGCCGTTCCGGGGAGAATGTTTGATCTTTATTCTTCCGGGCTGCGCTTGTGCGCCGCCCGGTCGCATGATAACAGTCGTAATCCGAACAAGGCGGGCCCCGTCCCGCCGTTCCGTGTCAGAGGCGGGTCGTTTGTTACGTCTTTATGCTTGAGGAGAGTGCCGTGCGCGAAATTCATGTTTCAGCCATAACGGATGCCGTCGCGGAGCTGGCCGTCGCCGCTTGCTGCCGCTTGCCGGATGTGATGTACCGGGCCATCGAGTCGTCCGTGGAGCGGGAGGCCTCGCCTTCCGGCAAGGACGTGTTGCGTCAGCTTTTGTTGAACGCCGACATCGCGGCTTCGGAGAACACGCCTATTTGTCAGGATACCGGCCTTGCCGTCGTGTTCGCCGAAGTCGGGCAGGATGTGCATGTTGTGGGCGGTTCCTTTGAGGAGGCCGTCAACGCCGGGGTCGCCAAAGGGTACACGGAAGGGTATCTGCGGAAATCCTCCGTGGCCGAACCCCTTTTCGAGCGCAAGAACACCGGGGACAACACGCCCGCCGTGCTGCATGTCCGCATCGTGCCCGGCGATCGCATCCGTTTGAAATTGGCCCCCAAGGGCGCGGGCAGCGAAAACAAGAGCGCCCTCAAGATGCTTGTCCCGGCGGACGGCATCGAAGGGGTGAAGAAATTTGTGGTGGACACGGTGAAGGCCGCCGGTTCGAGCCCCTGTCCTCCGATGGTGGTCGGCGTGGGCATCGGCGGCACGCTTGAGCTGGCGGGCCTGTGCGCCAAGCGCGCCGCCATGCGCGACGTGGACACCCGCAATCCCGATCCCCGCTATGCGGCGTTTGAGGAAGAGCTGCTCGGCCTCCTGAACGATCTCGGGACGGGGCCGCAGGGCCTCGGCGGGACGACCACGGCCTTTAAGGTCAACGTGGAGTTCTGCGCCACGCACATCGCCAGCCTCCCGGTGGCGGTGAACATCAACTGCCACGCCGCGCGCCACGCCGAAGCGGAACTGTAATCACTTTCCGTCCCCGCCGTCGGCGCGGGGGCAAACAGGAGATTTCCGTGTCCGAGCCCATTCGTTTGACGACGCCCCTCACTCAGGACAAGGTGCGTTCGCTGCATATCGGTGACAGGGTACTCATTTCGGGAACCATTTACGCGGCCCGCGACGCCGCCCACAAGCGCATGGTGGAGACGCTGGACAGGGGAGAGCCCCTGCCCGTGGATCTGCGGGAGCAGATTGTCTATTACGTCGGCCCCTCCCCGGCGAAGCCGGGGCAGGCCATCGGTTCCGCCGGGCCGACGACGTCCGGCCGCATGGACGCCTACGCGCCCCGCCTGATGGAAAAGGGCCTTTCCGGCATGATCGGGAAGGGCAACCGCTCGCAGGCGGTCAAGGACGCCATGCAGCGCTACGGGACGGTCTATTTCGCGGCCACCGGGGGCGCGGGGGCTTTGCTGTCCCGCTGCATCCGTTCCTATACGGTGCTGGCCTATGCCGAACTCGGCCCTGAGGCTCTGGCGGCGATGGAGGTCGTGGACTTCCCCGTCATCGTCGTGGGCGATGTCGAGGGC
>USCL01000059.1 GCA_900553145.1 uncultured Desulfovibrio sp. | reverse complement strand
AGGCTCACGGGGGTGGTCACCCGGTCCGTATTCCTGAACCAGTTGAAGGAACAGCTGAAGAACGTCAAATGCCACAGGCTGCTGGCGCTCTGCTTCGTGGATCTGGACGACCTGAAGCCCCTGAACGACACCTACGGGCACGGCGTCGGCGACAGGGCGCTGAAAAGCATCGGTTACGTCCTGCGGGAATTTGAGAAGAAGTATGACGGGCTCGTCGGGCGGTACGGCGGCGACGAATTCATCCTGCTTCTTGATGATCTGGACGATGAAAAGGAATTGCGGGACGTTCTGGACGAGCTCGTGCTCCGGCTCCATCTCGATGTCGGGGAACAGAACAACCCCATCCCCATCCATTGCAGCATCGGCGTTTCCCTGTACCGGCCCGAGGTCGGCATCGACGCGCTGATAGCCGAAGCGGACGAAGCCCTGTATTTCGTCAAGCAGAATGGAAAGGGATACTACAAGATCCATCAGTCCTGAGGGCGTCCATGAAGTCCCAACGTTCGCGCCGTTTTTTCCTCCTCGCCGTGGCTCTGGCGCTGATCTGCGCCCTGACGCTTGTTGCCGGCGTGACGCTCAGCAAGCGTTACAGGGCCATACGGGAAAGCGATGCCGAGAGCATCCTGCTTTTCTATCGGGAGACGATCCTCCTCCAGTTGCAGCATCAGCTCAACGTGGCGGAGCATCTCGCCATGCTTGTCGCCTTTGCCCCCTCATCTTCCGACAGCTTCGACGAGGCCGCGCAGGACGTCATCAAGGACGAGAACGTCATCTCCGTCATCCTCATCCGGGGCAACGCCGTCGCCAGGGTCTTCCCCCACGCCCTCAGCCCTGCCTATCATGGCAAAAAAATTGATGAGCTTCCCTATATCTACACGCTGGCGAAGCTCACGAAGAGCCTCCTCGTCGACGGGCCGACGGCCCTGCCGGACGGCCGGCCCTGCTTCCTTTTCCTTCAGCCCGTCTTTTCCGGGGACGAGTATCTGGGCGAGGTCGCCGTCGCCTACCGGGAGCAGTACATACACGAGCAGCTGAAACTCGGGTATTTGCGGCAGAAAGGCTACGATTACGAGCTGTGGCGGGTCAACCCGCAGACCGGCGGCAAGGACGTCGTCATGCGTTCGCGCGGCGGCGTCGATTTTTCGCATGCCGTCAAGGAATCCTTTTACCTGCCGAACCAGTGGACGCTGAGCATCCAGCCCGTGGGCGGCTGGATATCCTCTTTCGACTATGCGGTGTGGTTCGGCGGATGCGCCCTGCTGGGAGGGCTGCTGTTCGGGTTCGGGTACGCGCTCATGCGGATTTTCCTGCTGCGCGGCAAGCTGCGCGACGCCTCAAGGGTCGATCCCGCAACGGGGCTGTACAACCGGGCGGGCTTCACCGCCCGCCTTGACGGCTGGATAGGCTCCGGCGTGGAGACGTTCGGGCTGTTCGCCTTTATGGTCAACGACTATCAGCGCATCGCCAGGACGGTGGACGAGGGGCAGACGCTGGGGTTCCTGCGGGGCGTCCCGGGCCTTTTGGGCAAGTACATCAAGAGCCCCTATCTGGCGGGCACCGCCGGGGAAGGCTGTTTCGTGGTGGCCGTGCGCGAGGGGATGAGCGCGGAGCAGATGTCCGATCTGGCGCAGGGGCTTGCGTTGCAGCTGCTGTGGAAGGTCAACCTGGACGGGGCGAAGCTCTTTCTTGAGGCGCGGTACCACTTCCTCGCCTACCCGCAGGGCGGGGGGACGGCGGCGGAACTGCTCAGGAACCTTTTTTGCCAGTTCTATGCGCGGCTCCAGAGCGAATCGCCGATCCGTTCCCTCGCCGAAAAGTGCAGGCTTCTGGCCGAAGGGCAGACGGGCGTCACTTTCAACGACTCGTCCAAACTGGATGTCATGCAGCTCTCCATGGCCCTCAACCAGTACCGCAACTATGTGGAACAGCTCGCCTATTATGATCCGGTATACGCCGTGGGGAACCGGATCAAGTACCTGCGCGACGCGAACATGCTGATTTCCTATGACAAGAAGCGCCGGTTCAGCCTGTTCTGCATCGATATAAGCTCGTTCAGCAATTACAACGACCTTTTCAACGTCCAGACCGGGGACGAGATCCTGCGCGAGGTTTCCGGACGCCTGAAGGGCTTTTTCGGCGAATACATCTACCGCATCAACGGCGACGTCTTCCTCGGCATCGATTTCCGGAAGGAACATCCCGACGCCATCGCGAACCGGCTCCGGCAGGCGCTGGCGGTGCCCGTCAAGGCGGGGCCCGACATGTTCACGATCAGCGTCAACATCGGCATCTGCACCTACCCCGTGCACGCCGACACGCCGGAGGAGCTGCTCGAGCGGGTGCAGGTCGCCTTGCGCTACGCCAAGCGGCAGGACGGCACGGTCGTCTACAACGCCGCGCTGATGCGGCTGCTCCGCGACGAGGCCACCATCCTGCGGCTGCTGGAAACACGCCTGGCGGACGGGACGCTGGAGGTCTGGTATCAGCCCCTCATGCATCTCCGCACGGGCAGGTTTACGGCGGTTGAAGCCCTGCTCCGCCTGAGGGACGCGCAAGGCAGGCTCCTGCCCGCGAATCAGGTGATCGCCATCGCGGAGCGGAACGGCCTTGTGGTGCGCGTCGGCGAATACGCCCTCCGCCGGGCGTGCTCGTTCATGCGGCGGGCCGGCCTGCGCCTTGGGCTGTCCAGAGTGGGGATCAACCTTTCGGTACAGCATTTTCTGGTGGAAAACTGCACGGGGGGGATTCTCGAAGCGATCCGGGCAAGCGGCGCGGAGCCCGGCGTGGTTTCGCTGGAGATCACCGAGACGGTGCTCATCCAGTCCTTCGGCAAGATCAAGGACATCGCCGTGCAGCTGCAACAGGCCGGGCTGCACATCGTGCTGGACGACTTCGGGGCGGGGTACAGCAGCCTGAACTACCTGTCCCGCCTTCCGGTGGACGTGCTGAAGATCGACCGGGGGCTGATCAACGGCGAGATGGATTCCCCGAAGCAGCGTACCCTGCTGAAGGCCGTCGTCGACATGGCCCGGATCAACGGCATGGCCATCGTCGCCGAAGGCGTGGAGACCGCGGAAGTCCGGGATCTTGTCCGGGCGGCCGGGGTGGACTACATTCAGGGGTTTTTCTACGCGAAGCCCATGCCGGAGGACGAACTGGCCGCCATGCTGGCCGCTTTCAAGGAAGCGTAACCCCCGGCGCGTGTCCGGCCGCTGCCTTTTCCACGGGCAGCCGGCGCCTTGCGGCCCGCCGCCCCGTGGCGGATTGCGCCCGCCGGCCCCGCAAGGGGCGTGCGGACGGCCGAAAAACTGGAACTCAGGGCGCAGCTCGCCACGGGGCCCGCAAGGGGCGCCCGCCGGGTCGGCTCCGCATGGTCAAACGGTTGCAACGGTGCATGATCCCGGAGTGCTCTAACGCCTTCTTGACTTCCGCTGGCCCTTGCCGTATGTTAAAACCTAATAGTGGTTATCCGTTACGGGCGTTTTCTTACGAAAAGGACACCAGCCCCCTGTTTTTTTGAGGGGCTTGTTCTCACGGCTGGATATTTTTTTAAAGTTTAGCGTGTCTTTGAGTAGGAAATCCACATGCTCTCTCTTAGGCCTTGCTTATAAACGTTATTCTTTAGTACCCCCATTGTTTCAATAAAAAGGCTACCAAGTATGTATTACCTGGTGGCCTTTTTTTATTTATACAAATTTGTTTGTTTTCGGGGTAGTGTCTCATGTCCAAGAGGAGTCTTCAATGGCTAAAGCTACGTTTGATACGGCAAATGGAACAATCGCAGGGCGCAAGCCATATTCCGATTGTCGCCATGTCCGCAAATGCCTTTGTGGAAGACATGGATAAGGCATATACAGCGGGCATGGATGATTATATAACCAAGCCCATTGCCCTTGAGGAAATCAGCAACGTTTTGAAAAAGTATATGGGCGGCATCAGCAAAAGCCTGTAGCAAGCCGGGGCGGCTTGTCCATGATGGCCCGGCATGCGACCAGATGTCACCGGTGCCGGAGGGTGCCCGCCTCTGATGTCCCTCGCAGGGGCTTTGGGCAGCGCGGCGGAAAAACAGCATATGTGCGCATGACTGGGACACTTCCGGGGGAACTGTACCGATGAAGAGAATTTTGACGACGTTGCAGGGAAAAGCCGTCCCAACGCTTTTGAGTGTAGCGTTGCTGCTGACCGGGGTGCTTTCGATCGATTTCATCAAAAGCCTGCAGGGCGACGCCCGTGTCATCAATTACACCGGGATCGTCCGCGGGGCCACGCAGCGGCTGGTCAAAAAAGAGCTGAGCCAGCTTCCCGACGATACGCTGATCGTACGGCTCGACGGGATCTTGTCCGGCCTTTCGGACGGCAGCGACGAGCTTGACCTGATCCGGCTGCCGAGCGCCGAGTTTCAGGAGCTGCTGGCAAAGATGAAGGAAGGATGGGCGGAGATCAAAGCCGAAATCATCCGGCACAGGAACGGCGGCTCCGGGGAGGCCCTGCTGCACCTGAGCGAGGAATATTTCGCCTTGGCGGACCGTACCGTCCTGGCGGCCGAACTCTTCACGGAAAAAAGCGTGCAGAGCGCGAAGAACGCCTTGCTCTACATGAACCTGGCCTTTATCTTTTTGGCGTCGCTCAGCGCGCTGTCGGCCTTCTATCACGAAAAAAGGCGGAAGCGGCTTGAAGAAGCCGAGGAAGAGAACCGCCAGAAGAGCGAGCACCTGTCGCGGCTGTCTCAGGAGCTCCTCGTCCCCATGAACGAGATAACGGAACTGATGTACGTATCCGACATAGATACCTATGATCTGCTGTTCATCAACGACGTGGGGAAAAAGACGTTCCGCCTCGACGAAAGGCGGGGCATGAAATGCTATGAGGCATTGCAGGGGCGCGACGCGCCTTGCCCGTTCTGCAATATCCCGCTCATGAAGGCGAATGAAACGTACACATGGGAATTTACAAATTCCCTCACCAAGCGGCATTACCTGCTCAAAGATCGCCTCATGGAATGGGAAGGCCGCAGGGCGAGGATGGAGATCGCCTTCGACATCACCGAGACGGCCAACGAAAAGAAAGAGATGCGGGACCGTCTGGAGCGCGACAGGGTATTGGTGGAGTGCCTCAGGGAACTCCACCGCAACCATAATATGGCGCAGGCCACCGGGTATGTGCTGGAACAGGTGGGGAAGCTGTTTTCGGCGGGGCGCGCCTATGTTTTCCAGTTTCAGGGTGAGAGCTTTTCCAATACGGCCGAATGGTGCGCGCAAGGCGTGGAGCCGCAGATCCATAACCTGCAAAACCTTCCCCAGACTGAATTCACCATGTGGTTCGACATATTCCGCAGCCAGGAAAACCTGATCATCGCCGATGTGGAAGACCTCAAGGGGACGCTGGTGCAGGGCTATGAGCTCCTTGCCGCTCAGGGGATCGAGCGCGCCGTCCTTGTGCCGCTGGAGCGCGAAGGGAAGGTGGACGGCTGCATCGGGCTGGACAACCCGCCCCGGGAACACTTGGAAAACGCGGCCGCCTTCCTCCAGACCCTCCGTTACTTCCTGATGCTGGCGATACGCAGGAACGAGGACGAGGAGCTGCTCTCCAAACTGAGCTATCAGGACACGCTGACCTCTTTTCACAACAGGAACCGCTACATACAGGACGTCAACGGGCTGACCGGCCAGAACGTCCCCGTGGGCGTGATCTACCTTGACGTCAATGGGCTCAAGGAGGTCAACGACCACTTCGGCCATGCCGCGGGCGACCGGGTGCTGACGCGGTGCGCCCAGACCATCCGGAGAATCTGCAAGAAGGGTTCCTTCTATCGGATAGGGGGCGATGAATTCGTCATCATTTATACCGGGATAGGCAAGACAGGCTTTTATGAGATCGTCCGCGAGCTGCGGAACAATTTTCAGGGCGAGACATGCCGGGCCGCGATTGGGACCCAGTGGGCGGAGGACTGCGGGAACCTTCCCGCCGTGATCGCCGAGGCGGACGAGATCATGTATGCCGACAAGAAGGCCTTCTACCGCAACCACCAGCCGTCGGGGCGTTACCGCCATCATACCGACTCCGCCCGCCATCTGACCGACCCCGATCTGCTGCGGGAAAAGATGGCGGACAACCGGTTCCTGCTGTACCTCCAGCCCAAGGTGGACACGGAAACCCGGCAGGCGGTGGGCGCGGAGGCGCTGGTGCGCTACCGGGACGACGACGGCCAGATCGTCTCTCCGGACGCGTTCATCCCCATCTTGGAAGACTCCCGGCTGATCAGCAAGGTGGACTTCCATGTGTTTGAATCCGTCTGCGCCAAGATACGGGAATGGAGCGGGCAAGGGGAATCCCCGTTTCCGATTTCCTGTAATTTTTCGCGGTGTTCCTTTATGGAAGCCTCCTTTGTAGAACGGCTGGACGCCATCTGCGGCACATACGGGCTGTCCAAGGCGTATCTGGAAATCGAAGTCACGGAAAGCCTCAACAACGTGGATTATAAGAAGCTGAAGGCGCAGATCGACCGGGTAAGGGCGGCGGGCTTTCAGGTTTCCATCGACGACTTCGGCATCGAGAGCTCCAATCTGGCGCTGCTGTCCATGGCGACCTTCGACGCCCTGAAAATCGACAGGGGGTTCGTGAAGGACATCATGATCAACGGGAACGCGCGGACGGTGGTCGAGGCGATGGTGGGGATGTGCCGGAAGATGGACATCCGGCTGATCGCGGAAGGGGTCGAGGACGAAAAGCAGCTGGCGGTGCTGAAGGAATGCGGCGTGCGGATCGTGCAGGGCTTTTTGTTCAGCCGCCCGATCCCGGTTGAGGAATACGAGAAAAAGTATGCCGTGGCCCGCCCTGTGCCGGAGGGCCTCCCCCCGTCCGGAAGGTGCGCATAGGCCTTTCCCGGAAGCCCGCCCGGGCCGGAAAGCGTTCAATCACCCCGATAAACGCGTTCTTTGCCGTCTCCGAGCCGCGTTTTCCGTTCGGATGTTGAGATGGCGTCCACTGAACCGATATGAAAGCGGCACTGGCCTTGAGTCATGTGCCGCTTTCCTCGAAGCTCCCGCAAGCATTACGGGAGAGGATAAAGAGTCTTGCCGAGGCCCGAAACCAGTCAGCCCACGGCATCATGCTGAGAGACACCGAGTCCTATGTGGATTGGAAGAACAGCGAGAGTCTCTACGTCAGGAGGCCCGTGCCGCTCACGAGCATTTTATGCTCACCGGTTTGCATCTGACTGGAGAAGAAGTTGACGGCTGGCTCGATTGAACTGGCCTAAGGACATGACGTGGAGCATCAAATGCCATATCTGAAATGGTCGGAGAACGCCATCTGGGGAGTGCAGAAGACTTACAGGTTCCTGGCCGAAAGAGACAGGGAAACGGCTATGGCCGCTGCATGGGCCACAAAAAAACATGCCGCCGTATTAGCCCGATTTCCTGAAGCTGGCAGGTCGACCGACGATCTCGACCCGGAGCACCGGGAATTGATTTTCCCATTTGACGTTACAGGTTGCGTGCTGATTTATGAAGTGGGCTACGACTCTATTCTGATTCTCGCTGTGAAACACCAGAAAGAAGTGGGGTATTAGAGCATTTCACATTGAAGTCACTCAGGCAGTCCTAGAAGTCCAAAGATGTCTATTTAGCATGTTATTTCGCGGACTGGATAGAGCGTCAGCTTGTTCATTGTGAGCGCAACAGTGTCTGCGCTGCCTACAACTAGGCCGAGTATCTGCCGGAACGGCAACGTGTGGTTCAAGGCTCACGCTGACTATCTGGACACATTACGCGAACAGGCACAATCGGCATCATAAAAGCCAAGACACACCCCCGGCCCTATACCAGAGATTCCGTCTCGGACAGGGCCGCTTTTTATCTATGCTGGATATTTATATTTTATAAAAGCCCCTCCCTAAAAAATCCAATAAACTTAAAACCTGTCAAGCAAAAAAATATGGTCCTCATTTATTCTTGCGAGGTTTTCTTAGACGTTATTGGAGTATGTTTTCGACGTCTACAGACCGTGTTGAAAAATGTCATGATACACTTTGAAAAATTCAGTATGGAGGTTCCTCATGTTTAATATAGAAAACGAATCCCCTTTACGCTTGTCCCAAGTGTTAAAGATAGTTCCCATCAGTAAGAGCGCATGGTGGCAGGGCTGCAAGGATGGACGTTACCCCAAGCCCATCAAGCAGGGACCGCGTGACACCGTATGAAGGGCTTCGGATATTGCCGCTTTCATGAGGCAGCTTCCCCGGCACCCTATGCAGGAGGGAAAACACGAGTCGTACACCAGATATGAGTGTGCTACCTGACGCACTCCAAAGACACGGCGTGACCGGGACATATACCCTGACGCGCCGTGTTTCTTGTATGAAAGAGAACCCCGCGCTAGGCACGGGATTCTCAAAAGATTACAGCTTTGCCCATGTCAGTAAAACTCCTTTTGATTTGTTAAAAGGTCTCGCGGTCTAGCAACTGCGAGTCAACAAATCAAAAGGAGGTCACAATGGGTGACGTAAAAAGTTTAGCTCACACGCGCTGGAACTGCAAATATCACATTGTATTTGCGCCTAAATATCGCTGCCATGTTTTCTACGGTGAAAAGAAACGAGCCATTGGCGAAATTCTGCGTAAACTGTGTGAATAGAAAGACGTGAAAATAGTAGAGGCGGAATGTTGCCCTGACCATATTCATATGCTGCTTGAAATTCCTCCCAAGATGAGCGTGTCAAGTTTCATGGGGTATCTTAACGGCAAGAGCAGTCTGATGATTTACGAACAGTTCGGTGAGTTGAAGTTCAAATATCGTAATCGTGAATTTTGGTGTCGTGGGTACTACGTTGACATGGTGGGAAAAAACAAAACCGAGATTCAAGACTACATCAAGCACCAGCTCTAATCAGATAAAACTGGTGACCAACTGAGCTTGTCATACCCAGGAAGCCCGTTTACGTGCCGCAATTAACAGAAATGGAAATGTCAGATCGCACATGTGCCTGCTAGGGCGCTGCTGGTAACAGAGCCTTACAGGTACACAAGAAGAACCCCCGGCTATGCCGGAGGTTCCTGTTTCGCCTCATATTCCGCTATAGTGTTTGTTCCCGTGGATGCAGTATCGGGCAGTTTTTTAGACTTTGCCCAACTGTAGGCTGACGACCGTTCCTCCCGGAACTACTTCGAGAGTCTGCTCCATATTCTTTAGCGTAATGATCTGTTCTTCGCAGGTTTCATGGAAGGGGAACAGCCGGTCGGGACATTTGCGTTCTACCTTGAGGAATCCGAGTCCCTGGTCAAGCCAGATGGTCAGTGCCGTGCCGTCTTGAAAATCCAGCCGAAGGGAGCGGGCATGAGCCATCATTTTTTTATCCATGGGAACTACCTTGGCCGTTCCCAGTTCGTTCAACAATCCTCTGACGGCTTCATCACGCTCTGTGGCACGGCTCCAATCGTCCCACACATGGGAGTACTCCCCGGAAATCCGGTCTGCGAGCATGACGAAGAAGGTGGGGGAAGTCCATGCCTCGCCGTAGAGCTCTTTCAGATGACTCAGCAGTCTGTAGAGAAGGGCAGTGGTAAGGGGGGAATTGCAGTACCTGTCGGAAAACAGGATGCGTGTGATGGGCCGCCGGGCGGCAACGGGATCGAGCCCCAGATTTTTTTCAAGAGACTGGCGCAGTTTGTGCCACAGCCATGGGCCGAAGTCTGTGACGGAAGTCTTGTCGTTGCCTCCTATCTGCACGATGGCGCTGTTGCCGGATTTTGCCTGAAGATCCTTTTGCAGAAGCGGTCTGCGCGTGCCCGCATCGCCTTCCGTGCAGCCTTTGAGCAACAGGCGGTTTTCCTCTTCTTCGTACACGGCCCAGCGATGCAGCAGCCCGTCTTCTATGGTGACGGCAAGACGGGCATGAGGATGAGAAAAGTCACCCTCAAGAACGGAGCAGGTCACGTTGCCGTGGATAAGGGGAGCAAGAAGCATGCGTTCTTCCTGGCTGAAGCTGTCGTAAAATTCTTTCTCCAGTGTCAGCTCAACATGTACCTGCCGCAGCCTCAGAATGTCCAAAAGGTGTAGCATGTCACCGTCGCCGGGCAGCCACAGAGAATTCGGTCCGAGGTGCATGAGAATGGTTGCCTCAGGATGCAGCAGGGATATGAACAGCACTGATTCTTCAAGACGCATGGTTTCCGTTGCGGTCGAAGCTCCGAAGATGCGCGCCTGCGAGGGAAGGTCGAGCAGGGTGAACCATGCAGGCGTGAGTACTTCCAACCCCTTGTGCCTGTCGAGCTCCCGGCTCTGGTAACGCAGGTCAAAGCTGAGGATGCAGTGGGGGCAGGCAGTTTCGCAGCCATGACCTTTGCAGAGCAGACGATCGTGCGCGTCGCGCATAAGTTCCACCATGTACTCCCCGGCGGAAGAGGCGTAGCCTGCGGCATTTTTGTCGAAGACGAAGATGGAGGTGCAGATCGTGCCATCTTCTCTTCTGCGGGTGTCCACGGTACATTCCATCTCTTCCGTTTGAATGCCGAGCCGCGCGGCCAAGGCATCGCGCAGGGCGACAGCTATGGGAAAGGCCTGTGCTTCATTGTTGAGCCATGATTGGTCTTCCTTTCGTATCTGTAGCTCCAAAACGTCGGTTTTACTTTCGCAGGCAAGCCAGAGAGGTGCTTTTATTTTCCATTCCATACCTTCCCGGCAGGCGGGGCAGATATGGTTGGCGGGATCGTTTTCGTTTTTCCCTCCACGGAGTTTTTTATGATGCTTTATGGCAGAGGGTATTTCCCTTGTTTCGGAGATGGACTCTACCCTGCCGCAGGCTAGGCATACCGCGTATCCCTTGCTGTAAAGACCGCGAGAGCGATGAAATACCGTGCCGGACGTGGTGCAGCGGAAGCGGGCCGTTTCGGGAAGCCCCAGGGATATCCACGGGCCGCAGGCGCATACATTGGCCTCGGCGTGACTCAGACCTTTCATGCCGAGCGCAACGTTATTGGAAGGTTCCCTGAAAAAGTCGACGGCAAAGCCCGCAGGTTCAAGATATTCATGCCAGTTTTCTTTGGTAAGGGGAGCGCCGCAGTTGCTGCATGCCGTCAGGGAACGGCTGGCCGCCGTGCCGAAGCTTCCGCAGTTCCGGCATCTCCAGCGGCTTCGTATGTTCTGGAGTTCCGCGGCGGCCTCTTCGGAGGCGGGAATATGCCAGTTCAGGGTTATGCCTCTCGATTCGTAGACAAGGCCGTTGATGGCCACACTGTTGCCGGGCGCATATTCGGTGAGTGCCGAAGAAAGAGAACGACTGGGCAGTTCTCTGCGTAAAAACAGGTTGTCCACCTCTCCCCTGCTTTCTTTTTTTCGTCGCTGCTGCTCCAGGAAAAGGGAAAGATACATGGTATCAAACGTGGCCACATGAAGAGGGAATCCGTGGGCGGGTAGAAATTCCTGCGAGATGAGTTCCTTGAGCAGATACTCTTTGGCCATGCGCTCCTTGCGGAGGGTAACGGCCTTCTTGGCTGCGGAATTTTCCTTGCCGCCATCGCTCTGCATGTTTTTTTCTTCTTGGCACAGGATGTCATAATCACCGTGCCAGCGTTCGTACGCTCTGTCCATGGCTTCGGCGGCTTTTTCAGCCATTGCTTCCGGGCGTTCGTTCTGGAAGACGCTGTTGCGACATAAAAGACGTATGCTTTCCAGAAGGGGCGAGTCTGTTTTCAGCGTTTTGAAGCGCAGGGAGAAGAGACGAGCCGCCGGATTGTTGCCGGTGAAGAAGGCATCGCACGAGAGTTTGGCCAAATCTTTGTCGTCTTCCTGCTGCCGTTCCTTGAGAAAGGTCGTGAGTAGAAGGGCGTTGACGTGCCTTTGCATTATGACAGGGCTGTTCAGCGATACCCGGGGCACGGAAAGGGACGTGTCGAAGGCCCAGCGACTGTTGGCAAAGGCCGCCATTTCGTGAGGGTTGTTCTTGCACATGGTAAAGGTGAGTGCTCGCGTTTCCCCTCGGCGGCCGGAACGGCCGGAGCGCTGGAGATAGTTGGCCGGATGAGGAGGTACGTTGTTCATGCCTACGATGGAAATGCCACCGATGTCTATGCCCATTTCCATGGTGGTGGAACAAGAGAGCACGTTGATGTCTCCTTCCCGAAATTTTTGCGTACATAAATCCAACTCAGCGGACGGGAGTTGGGCGGAATGTTCCTGCGCCCTGAAATAAGGGGTGAGTTCCACGACACTGTCGTGGTCGGCAAACCAAAGTCCGGCCTGCCGTAGCGTCTGAACGTCCTTGTTTTTCGAAAGCCAGTCGCGGGCTTTTTGAACGCCGCTTTCGGAAGTGGGTTCGAACGGTGAAGGGTAGAGAGGCATGGCATATTCCCGACAGGACGCGTTTTGTTCGCCCTTGCGGGGAAGATAGGGAGAAATACCGAGAAATGCAGTATCAAGAAAACGTCGCGTGAAGGGGCAAAGGCGGACTTTTTTCAGCGGCGCGAAGCTCATGGCAGAGTGCTGCAGAAGAACGCCGTCCGTGTGTCTTGAGCAGAGCTTGGGGAGGCTCGTGATTTGGTTCCATGCTTGACGAAGAATACTGTCGATGAGGTCGGCATGTTCCCAGTGTTCGGTGTTTATGCGCAGCGCCCGTTCGAGAAGGCGCACAAGCCGGTGCTGTCTGTTACGGCGGCACTGGGGCCAGAGAAGTTGGAACTTGCCGTGCTCTTCCCTGTCCGGGGGCAGCATGAAGTTCTGGTTGTAGGTCATGCCCAGCCATTTTCTCCATTCTCTTGGGAAATCGGTGGCGCCGTTGGCCCGGAACACGAAGTCGAGGCAAATTTTCAGAAAGTCCTTCCAGTCTTGCAGCGTGAGATTTTCGCGACTCAATTCCCGAGGAACGGCAGTTACCTGCTCCAGTGCCGGATAGCGTACGGCCATGAGCCCCAGCGTTTCAAGATTGACGGCTTTTGCCGGTCGTCTTCCGAATTCACGGAAGATGAGCATCCTGGCAAAGTCCGATGTGCCGGAACCTACGGAAAACAGCGCAGGCGCTTTTTCCTGATAGATTCGGAGCAGAGCCTCGAAGCTGGAACGCTCGATCTGAAGTTTTTTAGCTATGTCGTCGAAGGTAACGGGAACCATGTTCCCAAGACTGGTAAGCTCTGCCTTTTTTTCGTCCAGAATGTTCTGAAGAGCGGACAGGGTTTCTTCGGGCAATGCTTCAAGCTTAGCGATGTCCTGCTGCAGTTTGGCCATCTTTTCGTCATTGCCGTCCTGACAGACCTGCAGACTGATATGATAGAGAAGTCCGCGTATGCGCGTGAGTTCGGAAAAGAGCTGCATGCTCATGGCCGAGCGCGCCGTGCCCTGCCGACTATCGTTGAAGGTGAGCATCTTGCGGCCCCGGAAGGGATGCTGCATGGGGTCCTTGCCGTCTGGAGCAAACTCCAGAAGTACCGGAGCTATGGTGTTTTGCAGGTAGGGTGTGCCGATTGTGTTGTAATGATAGAATTCTTGATGCCCCCGCGAAGTTTCCAGGCAGAGGGGACAGGCAAGACTGCCCTTGTCGGGATTCGGTTCCTTCAATGAAACACGGATGGCATGGCCGTTGTCCGTGTCCATGAGCCGGAAGGTTTCCTTGTCGAGAAAGAAGGAGACTGACGATGCACCGGGCCGTACCAGCAGAATGGCGTAGGAATCTACAATGCGGCTCATGGTCGTTTCTTCGTCGATGAGGCTGTCATCCTCGTATTCCGGCTCCAGCAAGTGTATCTTCTGCATGAGAAATTCTGCGGGCCGTCCGTCGCTATCGGTGCGGTCGTTTTTCTGCGCCAGAAGGAAAGGCGTGCGGCAACCTCTGCACGTGACGATTTCAAAGACAGGGCTTCCGCATGTGCAGTGCTCGCGCAGATCCGTCCATACCGCGCCGTAAGGCCAGTCGTCCTGCAAATCTTTCTGTTTGTGCGGGCAGTTTGGGTCCGCGCAGGCCCAGATCCCGGAAAGTCCCCGACCAAACATGTGGGCGCGCAGAGGAAGAAAGGGTGTGCCGTCGCTTCCCCGTGTCCATGAAAGCACGTCGAGCCAGCGCAGGGCGACATTTGTGCCGGCAGGAAGGCCTTCTTTTTTCAGCAGAGTCTGTACCTCGGAGAGGCATGCCACGTTTTTGTCCCGGGTAAACAGTGCACGCAATACTTTTGCCGTTTTCGAGCGGCAGAGCGCTTCATGACGAGCGGCACTTTGGGCTTCTTCGGGAGCCATGCCTTCCAACTCTTCCAGCATGGCGGGCTTTTCTTCCAGCGGGGGAAGTACGGGAATCATTCTTTCTCCCGCAATAAGTGTGACTTGAGAGACGGGAACGCCCGCCACGTCTGCGAGAAAGCGTTTCAGCTCCAATCCGGTCGAACCATTTGGATCGCCTATGGTGGCGGATGTGGCCACAAAGCGCACTGTGTCGGGAGTCACTCCGAAGGCCATCTGTACACGGCGTAGCAGAAGGGAGAGTTCCGCGGCCTGGGAACCTATATAGCAGTGTGCTTCATCGAGCACTATCCATTCCAGCGTGCCCTGGGATTTTTGCAGAATGGGTGCGTCTTCTGTGCGCACCAGCATGTATTCCAGCATGGAAGCGTTGGTAAAAAGAATGGGGGGCGGACTGGCGCGCAGCTCATCGCGAGAGCGCACTTCGTTGGCGCATCTCTTTTCATGAGCAGGCAGACTTTGGGGTGTCTTACCGTTATAAAGGCAGAAACGTACGTTGCCGTTAAAGCCCCGCGTCCATGCGTCGAGCCGATCGCGCTGACTGCTGATGAGCGCGTTGAGCGGGTAGAGAAAAAGGGCCCGTATCCCTTCCAGAGGGCCGCCCTGTACCGCGCTTTGTCTGGCCAGCCTGTCGAGGATGGGAATCATGAAGCATTCCGTTTTCCCCGATCCCGTGCCGCTGCTGATGACGGCGGAGGAAGGCTCCTTCCCGCAAAGAGTTTTCCAGGCTTCAAGCTGGTGTGTGTAAGGCCTGCGAGAAGACGGGAACTCGTAGTCCTGCCGCAGTTCCTCGGGCGGCTCGTTGAGGCAGCGGGCCAGGCGTTCATCCAGCAGGTTCCCTGCAAGGTCGGCCATGCTGAGGTCTGCCTGTTTCCAGCCGAACATGGCTTCAAATGCCGGGTCGCTTGTGAGACTTCCTTCATCACCCGGCGCACAGGAGAGCATGGCGTCCAGACAGCGGCGCAGAGAATCATTGTTTAGCGGTAGCGCGGAGGGCACATCCTGCCGGATGCGTTCCTGAAGGCGAGGGAAAATTCTGGAAAAATACGACAGAGGCATGCTCATGATTCCTTTATGCTGAAGCGTTTCGATGCGCAGCAGTAAGCCGTAAGGGAGGAGGCTTGTTCAAACCATTCGGCGTCGAAATGAAGATGCTCGCGGACGTGAAAGACAGTGTCCTGGTCGGGTGGAACGGGGATAAACATTGTTTGCGGCTCAAAGGCCTGAAGCGTGAGAAGAATGGGCAGGCCGAGCACGCTGTTTCCATGCCCCTGCGAGAAGGGCAGGAACGACTTGATATCGTCGCTGTGCCGCTCGCGGTTGACGAGGGACGCAAACGCTGTCGGCCATTTGTCGTCGGCGTGCCGTCGGAGCAATTTTTGCATTTCAGAATTGTTGTCTTTGAACAGAAGACAGGCGACCTGATCTGCGTGGTAATAGGCGCATACACTTGTCAACATCGGTGTTTCACAGGGAAGAGGATTAGCGATGTGTACGAGTGCGTTGACGGACGGACAGCATGAACCAAGATTTTCCATAGTCTTCTGCATATGATCCTGCCAGATGCCGAAGGCCATGTCGCCGGGAATGAGCTTTTCAAAATAGTGTTTGACGCACTGGCTGGCTGCACTCCAGTCCTGCCGGGAAACGAAGTTCCACAAAAAGGGAAGTTCCGTGTCGACTCTGG
>USCL01000058.1 GCA_900553145.1 uncultured Desulfovibrio sp. | reverse complement strand
CGGAGCGCGTCCCCGCCCCGCCGAAAGCAACGTCCACCGGGCACCAGCTTACGGCGACGGAATCCCCCGTACGCACGGCCCGCAGCCCCACAACGGGCCACGGGGCCATCGCCTTTCCGCTCATGGTGAAAGGTAGGCGGCTCACCCGATCCGCGCCGAGCACCTCGTCCCCCGAAACGGGCCGCAGCTTGATGTTGTGGCTGCCTATGGCCAGCCCCTGCACCGTATTCCCCTCGCCGGGGCGCCGGAATACCCAGATCGGCGCTCCAGACCGGTGCGTCTGGACGGACGTGTTCATGTAGCCCCGCACGATGCCGGAGAGGCGGGTCGTCTCGGCCCCCTCAAGCACGACCGTCTGGAAAAGCATCAGCTCGTCGTCGACAAGCGCCATGCGCTGCGCCCCGAACAGTTCCGTCCGGCTGACCGGGCCGAAGGACGGATCTTCCTTATAGGGCCGGAACAGCAGCCCCTGCGTGTCGTCCACGGCGCGCGTGCCCGCCGGATACGCTTCGGCAAGCGTCCCGTATTGCGCCCATGGGGCGGACAGCAGGGCGACGGGGCTGTAGTCGGCGCTCGTGGCGGAACGTTCCACCAACAGCCCTTCCTCGGAAAGCCGTTCCCGCGCCGCCAGCACGAGCACCGCTGGCTCGGAGCCGGTTTCCGGGTTCCGCGGCAGTTCGAAGAGGCGCGTGTACAGCAGGGGGACCGGCGAAAGATCCGGCGCGGACCACGGCGGGATGCCGCTGACCGGCGGATAGACGACGATCGGCGGGGCCATCGGATCGGGCAGGGTTTCCCCCGGCGGCACGAAGGTCCCGGACAGCCGCTCCACGACCTGCCTGGCCTGAATCGAGATGCGGTTCTCGGACAGGTTCCCGCGCACGACTTCGAGCACACGCACCCGTACCCCGGAAAGGCCGAAGCGCGCGTGCGTGATTTCAAGGATCTGCCCCTGCTCGATATGGGCATGGTCACGCGACACGTCGAACGAGAACGAGGCCGCCGGATAGGATTCCACGTCCCGCAGTTCCTCGATGCGCCGCTGCGCCGCTTTGCGGTCGGTGAAGGCGGTCAGATCCACGCTTTTCTTGCGCCGCATCCCGAGGAGCTGGATGGAGGCCGCGTTGTTGGCGGTCACGGCGCGCTCGGAATAATCCTGTGCCGCGTCGGTGAACTTGCCGGAAAGATCGTTCCACGTCGTATCCCACGCCGCCCGCTTGAAGGAAAAGGAGCCTTCCAAAAAATCGCCTTCGCCGAGCGTGGCCGAGGGCCGCACATCCGGGTCCGGAGCCCGCAAGGAGAGCGTCCCGTCGGCACGCTCGACGAGCCAGCCGCCCACCGTGCCGAGCACCTGCACGATGTGATCGCGCACAGGCTTCTGGCGCGAGAACACGATGTTCAGGCCATAGCCTTTTTTCGCCCAGAACGCGGCGGCCGAGGAAAAGCTCGCCTTGTCGATGGAAGCCCACGAAGCCCCGGCGTCGAGGAGCAATTGCAGGATGATCGCCGCCGGGTTCACGCCGTTGGGCAGGATCGCGCTTTCCAGCGGGATGTCCCCGCAGAACCGGACCACGTAATGCAGCGTCGGCATCATGGAGACGTTGAACCCCAAATAGAACTGCCGGAGCCAGATGTGGGCCACCCCCGGCAGGCGGCTGGCATACGGGCCCGCCTGCGCGGGATAGAACGTGCCGGTGCCGTTGTTCCAGACCTGCTCGGCGCACGTAACGGCCCCGCCCTGCTGCGTCTGCAGCCGATCGTCCTGATACACGCCGACGAGCTCCAGCGGCCCCATGCCGATGCCCTGCCACACGTCCATGCGGTAATGGTAGCCTTGCAGCACCTTCTGCTTTTTCTTTTTGCCGCCCTTGCCGCCGACGGTCGTTTCCTCGTACTCCGGCTCGCTGGAAAGGCCGCCGTAGTACAGCAGGTTCCCCGGCAGCCTGACCGTGCCGAACACGCGGGGGATGACCGTCCCCTCCTCGGCGGTCGTCAGCCGGAAGGCGTCGAGGTTGGCCGGGGCCATGTCCGCCCCCTTCGAGGAGCGCGGCCCCTTGGCGAACAGCGTCGTCGCCACGGTCGCCCCGATGGTCACGGCAGCGATGACAAGACCTATGCCCATGCCGCCCCCTCCCGTTCCGCCGTGAGGATGCGGAAGTGCCGGGTCATGCGCCGCAACCACCAATGCCCCAGCGGGATGAACGACACGCCCCGATCGTTGATGGCGTGCAGCATCTGAAAGCCGCCGTCGCCGCAAGGCCAGGCCAAGCCGCAGTGGTTGGTCACGCGGCGTTCCGTTGTGGAGAACGCTAGCCAGTCGCCGCGTACAAGCGGCGTCCCCTCAGGCAGCGGGACGATCCGCAAGCCGGGGCGCATAAAATCGCGCATGTGCCGATGGCTGGCCTCCAGTACGTATTCGTCCCGCGTATGCTCGTGCCAGTCGCGGGGGTAGTAGTCGTACTCCAAACGGGTCAGCAGCCCGGCATCCAGCAGCGCCTGCCCGACGAACAGCGTGCAGTCCGCGCCGCGCCCCTTGCACCGCTGCAGGTGCCTGTAGGGCGTCCCGAGCCATGATTCCGCCTCTGCGCGGAACGCTTCCCAAGCGGCATCGTCGTCAAAATAATTCATAACGTTCCTTCCTTCAAAAACGGGACTCTATGAGCCATGCCCGCCGGCCGCCCCAAGGGGGCTTCCCGCGGCTTCCGGGCCCGCCCTCCGGCACAGCCGCCCGCCGAGGCAGCCCGGAGAACGGAGGCGGGGCAACGGGGCCGCCCCAAAACGGAACACCCCACGGGCACGGGAAAGGCCTCGCCCGCCGAGGGGCCCGCGCTTCCCTGAATGCCGAGGCCTGCCCCCGGACGGCCTTCACGCCGGTTTTCCTATTTGAACCCCCAAACGGCGGGGTTCCGGCTCGGGATGGAGGCGCAGCCGCCGAAACGGGCGGAATTGCCGAAGCGGTCCCGGCAGGTGGCGGGGGAGCCGTCGCATCCGGGATACGCCGTGACGGTTTTCCCGTTGCCCACCCGGGAGTCGAACGGCAGCTGGAGCGTGATCGTATCGCCGCCGTGCGCGACGATGAACCGGAAATCCCCTCCGGCCGCCGCGTACCCGCGCGTGAAGTACCCGTCCGGGTATGCGGCGAAAGACGGCGACGTCAGCGTGTGCCCGCTCACGGAAACCGGGGCCGCTACGCCCCACGGCTGCGCCGTCAGGCCGCACCCGGAGTCGAACAGCACAAACTGGCACTGGCCCGAATAGATCATCCGGGGCAGCATGGCGTCGAGGATGGAGCTCGAAGACAGGCAGTTGACCGAAACCTGCGTGGCGTCCGCGCCCGGGATCACCTCCAGCACCACGCCGCCGAAAATCTGCACCGTGTCCCCGCTCTCGGGCTCATGCTCATAAATGTTCACCCGCGTCGGCAGGATGGGCAGCGACGCCAGATACCGGGTCAGGAGCGTATCCATGCATGCCGTCAGCGTCACCGTGGCGGCCTTGCCGTCCACGCTGCCCCGCAGTTCGCCGCGTTCGATGGCCGCGGGCGTCCATTCCGCGCCACGCCACAAGACAGGCTCCCGCGAGGCCGCAAGCGTATGCACGGCATCGGCTATGATTTCATAAAGCTCGACAATCTGAGGCAATACGGGGCGCATCAGCTTTCCTCCGGTATGGTGTAAAACGACAGGTCGCACCGGGAAACCCCGGCGGATTCGTGCCGGATGGTTATGCAGTCCGTATCCAGCCGGGCGAAGTAGTCCCGGCCCACGCTTGAAGAGGGCGGCACCGTCCCGCCGAGATCCGCGCTGAGGTGCAAGGCCAGCTCGCCCACGTTCGCGGCCTCCACCGCCACCAGACGGCGGGACAGGACGCCCCCTCCGGGCACGGCGATCCACAGCCGCTGGCCGGGGATGAAGCCGTCCTTCGCGCCGTTGTCCAGCACATACAGGACGGCCTTGTCCGCCGTGGCCCCCCGGGTCAGCGTGAAGGCCCGGCGCGGATCCCGCACAAGCACCCCCTTCCACCGCCCCCGCAAGGCCGTGGCCTGATCCAGCAGCGCGGCAAGCTCCGGTTCCCGCAGCAGGTATTTTTGGCGGTGCGTCACCGGGGCGACGGCCCCCCGGACGCCCAGTTCCATCACGCCGCCGCGCACGGTGCGCAGCGTCCGCAGCAGGGACGACGTCCCCCCGACGCCGTTGCCCGACCAGTCGGGACGGTGCGGCCAGAGCCATGCGCCCGTCCCGGAAGGCACGTTGGGCAGCGTCCCCAGCGCCGGCTGCGAGCCCGCCATCTCGGGGAACTCCACGGCCCACGTTTCCATCCCGTCGGAAACCACGGAGGGCTCCGCATTCGTCAGGATGCCCATGAACAGCGGAACCAGCCGCGTGGACGTCCCCGTGAAGACGTCGGGAACCGGCGTGGTCACGGAAAGCGTCCGGCCCGCCGGGTCTTTTGAGAGCAGGGAACAGGCCATGAACGTGCCGCTCCGGCGTTCGTGCAGCATGATCAGGTCGCACAGCCGCGTCAGGTTCCAGCAGTCGCTGAAATCCCTGCCGAGCATGAGCACCTGACGGGTGGCGTCGATGTCCGCCACATCCAGCGCCTCCTGCCAAAGGGGGACGCCGAACACGCGGTCCTTCCCCTGCTGGACGAGGTGGTGGAGCCGTTGCCCGTTCACGCCATCACCCCAGATCGTGACGCGGAGCGTCCGCAGGGGGCGTTTCGCCAGCGGGCGGCGCTGTTCGCCGCCGTCCTCCCCCCGCGTCAGCACGGTGTCGAAGGCGTAGTCGATCTCCAACCCCTCCGACCAGTCGGGCCAGAACGGAAACAGGAGCACGCGGGACGCCGTGACCGTCAGGCTCCGCGTCCCGATGCCGGTAACGAACGAGTACGTCGTATCCTGCTGCGCCGGGCCGGAATCCAATACGGTAAGGAGGCCCTTCATCGCGCCGGTGGGCGGCAGCGTCCCCGTGCTGAAGCCGGAAAGGGTCGTGCCCGAGGATTCCGTACCGCCGACTCCGGTCAGCCGCACGGGCGCGAACGTCGCGTTCCAAAGCACCACCTCGAACGCCTCTATCCCCGAGAGCAACCCCAGATGCACCTCCGAGGGGTACAAATGGAGCTGGCCGTAAATGAGATCCGCCACGCTTCCGCCCATGTGCCGCCCCGAATGGCGTGGCAAGGGCGTGGCCTCGTGCCGCGCCATGGCCCCCCCGCACGGGGAACCGCCCGCCCACGCGCCCAGCCTTCCGGGGACGCTGTACGAGCACTG
Source organism: uncultured Desulfovibrio sp. (assembly GCA_900553145.1). Taxonomy (GTDB): domain Bacteria; phylum Desulfobacterota; class Desulfovibrionia; order Desulfovibrionales; family Desulfovibrionaceae; genus Bilophila. The sequence goes on along the minus strand of USCL01000058.1, from coordinate 10,863 downwards.
CGGGATGCCGCCCGCGCGCGGCCACAGCGCGCCGGAAATCATGCCTCCACCTCTATGGCGAGGCCGATCTTGTCGCCGTCCGAAATATCCGGCAGGACCATGAAGATACGGCTCCCGATGCTGATGCGGTCCTTGGGCTTCAGCCCGCTCAGGTTGACCGCCCAATACGGCAGTTCGCCCGCGATGCGCACGTCCGTGCCGTTGCAGACGTACAGGAGCGGCTTCACCAGCATGTGCCGGAGCGTCCCGGCGTTCTGGAGGAGTGCCCCGTTGTAGTTCGGAACCGCCGCGCAGACATTGCCCTTGTGCGTATATTTTATGGTCCCCCCTCCCACATTGACGTCTCCCGACAGACTGTATTGCGTATTCACCCTTCCGACGACGCTGCGCGTGGTGATGCTGGTACGGACGACGCTGGGCGCCTTCTGGGGCCTTTTGTAGCCGTACGCCCCTTCCGGCGGGAACCTTTCGACATTGGCCCCCTTCCAGAGCAGCCCCACATTGCCGTAATTGTTGTTGCAAAAGGAAAACTCGTTGCCGATATCCGCATGGGCCACATACAGCCCGGAAAGCATGAGCCCCATTGCGCTGTTCGCGCTCCACGCCGACCACAGCACCATGTTCAGTTCCGCCTCGTCCCCCCAGCCGTCCGCCGCGCCGAATATCAGAGGCACCCAGCCCGAATACGGCGTGTTGGAGCCGTCGGAAAACGTGTAGACCACCCGCATCGCCGTCATGACGAACGTCGGACAAACCAGCACGATCTGCTCGGCGACCGGCGGCACAATCCACCAGCCTGTGGACGTCATGCTCTCTTTATTGCTCGCCATCTTAAGCCAAACGGGGTTCCCGGTGCCCTTCGAGTTATAGCCGCTGGCCATCCTTTCGGTGAACCGCCCCGGCTGCGCGTCCCACGCCGCGGAGGCATCGAACCCGGTATTGCCGTGCACGGCCAGCATGAAGCGCTCAGCGGAGTCGTGCGCCCCCAACAGGCGCAGCGAGAAGTAGAGCCGCTGGCCCCCTTTGCCCGTGCTGTGCAGGTACAGTTCGCCGTCGGCATCCACGGCGTCCTTGTCCACGGCCCACCCCCCGGACAGGGCGGCACGGGCGATATTGGCGAGAACGCCTTTTTCCGTCCCTACGTTCGTATAGCTGAAGACCTTGCAGGGCTGCGCCATCATTCGTCTCCTATGGCCATAAAGCTGTGCCACGCCACCCGGCTGACGTCGGGGAAGAGCGTATAGCCGTCCACGTCGCTCTCGACCCCGGCCAAGGCGTCGGGGGCCCAGCGTACCCCATACATCTCGCCTATGGCCGAGGCCCCTTCATAATTGCCGCTGCCCTCAAGCAGGATAAAGTAGAAGGGCAAAAGCAGCCGGGGCGTGTTTTCCGGGAACGCGAGCATTGTCCCCTGAGTGTCCATTTGCATACTTACTTCATAGGTACTTGACAGGCTGAACACGCATGACGTGGGGCAAATGGCGAAGTGCGAGGTCCATACGCCGTCCGGCCTGCATATTTGATGGCAGGCATGGAAGTAGGAATAGCTCGTTATCACCGTGGGGAAACATCCCCGGCGCACGAAGGCCAGGTTCCGCCTGTTCTGGTCCGCGTCGTACGTGCCCGGGCTCGAGATAGAGTCGTGCCACGTCGTATCTTTCCACAGGTTCGTATAGCCGTCCGTCAGGCAGGCCAGCGGCCACGGGTTTTCGCTCGGCAGGGAAAAACGCCGGAGCTGCCCCAAATAGGCGTTCCCGTAGAGCCCGTTGCACTCGGCCACGATGATGACGCGCGCCTTGTTGCTCCAGATCCAGACATTCATCGCGGCGTTCCAGCAGGGCAGGAAGGCATGCGTCCCGTTCTGCCCCACCCCGTTGCCGTAGACCGTATCCAGAAAGGCCGTCCCGTCCGGCGCGCTGTCGAACGCCTTGTAGACCTTGCAGACGAGCCCGCCCCTTATGTTTTCGCCATTCGTGGCGGCGTAGAGGCCCACGAAGATCTCCTCCGTGCCGGCCAGCCCGGTATTGCGGAAGACCGCCGCCGGGCCCCACGCCAGCGAATCCCGCCGCGCCACCGTCCAGTCGCGGCCCGGCGTGTCCGGGGCGCCCGTGATGAAATCCGTAACCTTCGCCAGCAAATCCGCGTGATTCGCCGCCGTCAGCTTGCCGCTGAATGCCATTCTCTCCTCCCCGGGCATGTGGCCCGCACAGGGCGTCAGGACGCAATCCCTTCTTCGCCCAGTATATTGATGAGCACGCGCCGCCCCCTCGCCGAAGCCAGCGCCCGATCGAACTCGCGTTGAAAATCCATGACGTTGATGACGGTCAGCCCTTCGCCGCCGGATGCCTTGCCGCCGCCCTCCGGCAGGGAGCCGTTTCCGATCTCGCCGCCGAGGGCATAGGCCGTCCGCGTTCTCCCTGAGGCCGGAAGGCGGGGCGAGGCGAACGGCTCAAGCAGTTCGCGGGGGACGTTCCTGCGCCGCAAGGCTTCCAGCGCCGAGACCCCGTAATGGCGCACCGTGGGCCGATCGATCATGTATTCGCCGGGCGTGGCGCGGATCAGCACGTTGTCCGCCCGCTCGCCCCTGTCTTGCCCGCCGATGAGCCCGCCGAACGCGAACCCCTTGGGCTGCGTGCTCTTGATGGCGGCCACCCGGGCCATGCCCGCGGCAACGGCGGTGGCGGCCATGATCGCGCCCACCGCCGGGCCGCCCCACTGCATGCCCTGCGCGTACGCGGCCTGGGCGGACTTGTAGGTGCTGATGGTGGACTCGGCGATGGCCAGTGCCTGATACAGCCGGTACACCCCCCTGCTCTGGGCAAGGCCCGACTCGTAAACCTGCTTCATGGCGTCCGCCATGCCCCCGGCCAGCGACAGCGCACCCTCAAGGCGTTCGGCGTCGATCGCCTTCTCGCGTTCCGCCTGCTCGGCCTTGATGGCGACCTCCCGATCCGCCTGCGCCCGCCGCACTTCGGCCCGGTCATCCCCATGTTTCACCAGCGTTTCCAGATCCGCCCGGCAGGCCTCTTCCTGGGCTTCCCGTTCCTGCGCCATCCGTCCGGCCTGTTCCGAGGCGTTCTCCCGTTCGGCGTCCGCCGTTTCCCTCGCCTGACGCCGCCGCTCGGCATGGTAGCCCGCTACGGCCTTACCGCTGTCCCGGAAGGCCGCATCCAGATCATGGAACGTCCCCTTGGACAGCCCTTCCAGCTGCTCGGCGGCCTTTCCCAGATCCAGCCCGGAAACGGCCTGCCCCGCCTCCTTATCCAGCGCGGAGACGTCGGCCCGGAGCGAGCCCACCAGTTCCCGCACGCCCGCGAGCGCCCGGGTCATATCCTTCAACCCCGCGGAAACCGAATCCTTGAGATTGAGTTCCAGCGTATAGCCGCCATGTCCCATGTCCCGCTCCTATGCTTCCAGAAAGGCTTTGAACTGCCGCCCGTCGGCGTGCAGGGCCACGCGCAGGGCAAGGGCGGCGTCTTTCATCCGCTCGTCCCGCCGCCGCGCCTCGGCCTCAAGCGCTGCAACGAACGCACTCCAGCCGTATTCGAGCGCGTCCCGATGCCCGGCCCCCACCAGCCGCATCACCGTGCGGAGGAGTTCCCGCTCAGAGCCGCCTCCATCAGATCGCTCCGCAGCTGGGCCCGGAACGCCTCCAGCACCCTGCCGAAGCCCAACGCTCCGGCAATCCTGAAAAAAGCCGCGTTGACCTCCTTGACCTGCTCCCACAGGAGTTCAAGCTCCCCGGGCGTCATATCCATGAGGTCGTTGGTGGCGAGGTTGGACATCTTCGGAAGCAGCCGCTCCAGATCGTGCACCAGCGGGCCCTTGCCGAACTGTTCGCACATATCCAGCACTTCGCGCACCGTCAGCTCCTGAAGCCGCACGGTCAGCGCGCCCTTGTCGTTTTCCATCGTGAATTCAGTCGATTTTCGCATCGGGTATCCTTGTCGTGAAGAAGGTCATGCGGGGGAGGGAATCCTTTTTTGAGGAAGGTTCCCCTCCCCCGCGCCGCCTCCCCTCCCAAGACTTCCGGCTGGTGGGGAGGCGGCGCGGATGGAGTCCCTGCCGTTTCGGAACAACAACTTTAAACAGTTACATTTCAAATAAAGATAACGACGACACGCTGTTCCGGAAAAATCGCGAACAGGGGTCCGATAAACACAAACGCCTTGGGAAAGGGAGGGATAGGCTCCGCGCTGGCAGGCTTGGGGAAGGGAGGGAAACCGGTTCCGAAGAAAAGCTTTTCCCTCCTTTTCCCGACAGCCCCTTGCCACTACCCAAGATAGCGCACCCGGAAGAACGGGCTTTCGGGATGGTTGAGGTCGTCGGCGAGCACTTCCCCGGTCATGGGGATGGAAGCCAGTTCCTCGCTGATGAGGCCGACTTCGCCGCCGAGGGAAAGGGTCACCTTCCAGCACTGCACGACAAGCCCCGGCCCCTGATCGGGCTGGCCCACGAACAGCAGTTCTCCGGTAACGTCGCTGGCGGTCAGCGCATCCACAAGTTGCGCGTCGGAAGATTCGCAATCGGCGGTCAGGAATACCGTTTCGGCGGAACAGGACTCGCGGACGCGCAGCAAGCCGGTGCGGGCGTTGAGGTCGTAATCGACGCCCTGCCGATAACGGAGCGTCGGGGCGCTGGCCTTATCCGTGAGCACCACGTCGGCGACGCGGGCAACGCCCTGCAGCGTGGCCTTGATCGCAGAGGCCGCAATCTCCTCGCCGGGCACGAAGGCCCCCCGCACGTTCACGCACTCCAGAGCCCCGTCCGCAACATAGGCCACGGTCGCCGTAGCGTTGGAAGTCGAGCCCACCACGGAGGAACCGGCTGCAAACGCCCCGCCGGCCACCGGGCCGTGCTCCAGCCGCGTGAAGCCGAGCTTTTCCTTGCCGACGAACGTATACAGGCCGCCGTTGACGCTGATGGACTGGCCGGAAACCGTCGCGGCGGCCTGCATCTGCTTCGCCACCGCCGCGCCCTTGAAGGCCCGGAGGATGTTGCCGGAGGTAAATTCCTCCAGCGTGAAGGCCACGGCCGCCCCCTTCTGGGTGACGAGCTGGAGATCCTTGGTCTTCGTGCCGTTCATCGAGCTGAAGTGTTCCAGCTTTTCTTCGGTCAGGCTGATGGTGAAGGCCGGGGCGTTGCCGAGATGATCGTAACCGCCGCTTCCCTCGGCGCGGAAAAACAGCTCTCCCTTGCCGTAAAGGTAGTTCCTCGTCTGCGGACTTGCAGTCATATCCAATCCTTACAGTGCAATATTGTGTATGGTCGAAACCGTCATGCGGTAGACGCTGGCCCCGTCCAGAACGAACCCGCTGATCGCGGACGGCAGGCAAGGCCCCATGCCCGGAAGCGGCGCCACGCCGAGGAGCCGTTCCCGGGCCGCCGCGAGCAGCGCATACGTCCCCGGATGCCCCGGCTCGGGCTTCTGGCCATTTGTTGCCGAACGGTAGCTTTTATCCATGACGTAGACCTCGAACTCCATGCGTTCCTCAAGGCGGCGGCCCGAAGGCGTGAACTCGGGGGAGCCCGCGTACAGAACCAGCACGGCCGGGAACCCGCGCCGCAGCCGGGCCCATGTGTCCTTGTCCGGCTGCCCCTGAAACGCCGATACGGTCTTCGCGCCCGGCGTTTCCCTGAGCGGCCTCAGCAGTTCCAGGATCGCATCCTCGACATCCATCGGCGTGCGGCTCACGGCGCCACCCCGTCCCACGGACGGGTGCCCGGCTCGAGCAACACGGCCCCCGGGGCCTCTTCCCCTGCGGGCGGCAAGCCGGGAATGCCCGCCCTGCCGTCCGCGACGTCGCGCAGCCAGTTGAGCGCCTTGGTGTAACGCTCGCGGATGGGATCGGTATCCCGGATGTCCCCCCCGGTGAGCCGGTAGCGGGCGATGTCCCCGGTGACGGACACCACCACGGGCGGGATCGGGGCGGTGTCCGAAAGCGGCGTCGCATAGCGATCCGCAAGGTAGCTGTCCACTTCCGAAGACGCCCGCTCCAACGCGTCGAGGACGGTTTGCCCATCGAGCTCGCCCGTGCCCCGCCTGTCCGAAAGCGTGCGGATCTCGTCCGCCCCGAACAGGCTCACAAGCTGATCAATCGTGGCGTATGCCATACAGAAATGCCTCCGGCGGCGATCCGCCCATTCGTGTTCAGATGAAACGCCCCGCCTCTCCACCGTCCGGACGTCATGCGGGGGACCGGGGAAGGGCGCTTTCCGCAAAAAGGCCCTTCCCCGCGTTTTCCCGCCGCTAAATCAGCCAGTGACTGACAAGTAACGTCGCGGCGCGGTACCAGATGTTGCTGCCGCCGTCGGGGTCCAGCTCGGCGGAGACGACGCGGCGAGCGGCGGACTGGAGGGACGGGGGCACGACCAGCAGCGTCCCGGCCTCGCCGCCGAACCCGAGGCCGAGAGGGCGCCCGCCGTCGGCGCGGAAGTTCTGCATGGCCTCAAGGGCGGCGGCGAAATTGGCGGCGTTCAGCTCCTGCGTGCTGCACACGGCCTGCTGCCAGAACCCGTAGCCGCCGTTGCAGCGGTACCGGATGCCGTAGGGGATTTTGTCCTTCATGAAGACATAATCGTTGTCCGGGTTGGTGATGACCTGCAATTCCGGGGCGGTGCGCTCCTGAAAGATGAACGGGCGCAGCGGGCGGGAGACGTCCAGCACGAACCACGGCGTGCCGTCGGTGACCGTCCCGTCCACGGCGGCGGGGCGCAGCCAGTTGGAAACGGTTTGCGCGTCGCCGGAGCCGTCCGCATTCGGATATACGGGATGATCCACGGCGAAGAACGCCTTGCCGTCGTAGCAGACGCCGGACGCGCCGTCCTTGAGCAGGCCGAAGACGATCTCGTCGGGATGCGTCCCGGCGGCATAGCCCATCTCGCGGAACAGGGGGGCGTACACGCCGATGTCGTCGTCCTCCACAGCCGTGCGGGGGATGTCCACGGTGGCCTCATAGAGGTTGTTCATCACCGAATAGCCGTGTTCCTTGATGTTCTTGAAGGAACGGTCGCCCGACCACTCGCGGAGCTTGGGGAACTGGCCGATCCAGCCGTAGGTGTTGCCCGCCGAGCTGCTCGGCACGCGTGTGGACAGCCTGTCCCACTGGGACGGCGCGGACGAAAGCGCATCCTGAAATTCACGCTGGAAGCCCACGCGCAGGGCCGACACAAGGGAACTCGTCACTACTGCCATTGATATGTCCTTATGATGAAGGGTGTTGCGGGAGAGGAAAAAAGGAGGCTTCCCAATAAGGGCCGCCTTCTTCCCTTTCCCCGGGCTCCCTCCCGCTTCCGCAAGCCTTTCGGCTGATGGGGAGGCGCGGAGAGGCTCCCTGCCTTTTCACGTTTCAAAACCGGGGACGGACGCGAAGGAACCGGCTTTCCAAGCCGCCCTTCCCGACGCCGCCCCTTACGAACATCTCGGGACGGAGGGGGCCGGGGAGGGGAGGAACCTTTCTCCCCAAAGGTACCTCCCCTCCCCGGTTTTCCCCTTACCCGCGCACCGCGAGATAGTCGGTTTCGCTCAGCCTGAGCTGCGAGCAGACGAAGCGTTCCTCATCGGAAAGCGGGGAGGCGGAGGCCGCCGACAGCACGGGCCGGTTGCCCGCGCTCTGGAACGAGGAAAGCGCGGCAATGGGTGCGACGGCCGCGAGATAGGTTTCCAACGCTTCGGGGTTCTGGCGTCCAAGCGCAGTGGCCCAGCCGGCAAGCCCCCGGCTCAGACGCCCGTCGGCCACGGCGGCCTCGACGTTCCGGGCCACCTGATCGCCCTGCGTGACGCTGAGGGCCACCGAAAGCTGTTCGCGCAGGGCCGTATTGGCGCGCACCAGAGAAGTCAGGGCCGCTTGCGGGTGGCAAGCCTGCAGGAAGTCGAACAGCGTGGGCCGGGCATCACCGGGCAGCGGGCCTTCCTGATGGGGGAACGCCGGTTGGTTGGGCAGCCCGGACGGATCGGACGGGGCGGGGTTCGCGGGCGTGAGCAGGGCTTCAAGCCTGTCCAGTTCCGCCAGCAGGGTTTCCTCGGCCGCGTCTTCAGGCAGGCCGAGCAGTTGTTTCAGCCGATTGAGCGCATTCATGGCTGTCTCCGGTTGAGGGTTGTCGGATGGGGGGAAATCCTCGGTCGCGGCGACGGCCCCGAGCCCGTCGAGCGCGGGCATGTTGGTCAGCGCCGCGCCTTTCAGTTCCAGCACCTCGCCGTTTTGGGGGTCGAAGGAGAACACCGGAGAGATGAAGCGGTATTCGTCCTGTTCGATGAAACCCTTCGCGCCTTCCGTCCACCGGACCGACGCGAACAGCCCCTGCCCCGGCTCGTAACGGAGCGACTCGATCCAGCCCGCAGCCGGGGCGGGCTGCCCGTTGTGGCGGGCGTTGAGGCTCTGGTGCTCGTAGTCGATGACCAGCGGCGTCTCCCGCCGCCGCCACCGTTCGAGCAGGCGTCCCGCGCACCGGGGGGACAGGGACCATGCGTTGAGGGTTCCTCCCGTGAAGGTACCGGGCCTGCCGTCGCGCGCGGCGAACGCGCCGTCGGGCAAAAGCCGGATCTCCGGGAAAGGCCGGCGGAGCGAATCCGCCACCGCGGACAACATGAGTGGGTGTGGGGGTGCTTGCTTCATGAACTGCACCCTACGCGGCATTGCCCCGCAAGAAAGATTGAACGATGTCAGCGAGTGAAGGAAAAAGGCCCCGGAGGGGTTCCGGCTTGCAAGATGCTGGTTCAACAGAAAAAACACGAGATAAGCCACCCCGTGCGCCAAGCGGCACTCCGGAGGGGGGAGGCAAGCGTCATTCTGGTGAAAAGGAAAGCTTACAGGATAAAAACAATCGAAATCGTAAAAAATTTTCCTCACAATATCCGAAAAAGCTTGTAAGCCGAACTCGCCAGGGCTATGATTGGTCAACTGAACAATTTTCGGGGTGGAGCATGAAAAAAGTTCTGACGACCTGCGGCTATTGCGGGTGCGGCTGCAACCTGTACCTGACCGTGGAGGGCGGGCGCATCACGGGCGTCCTGCCCAAGCCGGATCATCCCGTCAGCCGGGGCATGCTGTGCGCCAAGGGCTGGCAGGGGCACGGCTTCGCACGCCATCCCGATCGTCTGGATCAGCCCCTGCTCCGTCAGGAAGACGGCACGCTGAAAAGCGTCTCGTGGAGCGAAGCCTACCGCGCCATCGCGGAACAGCTGCATTCGGTGACCCGCGCGTACGGGCCCGACACGTTCGCCATGCTCGCTTCGGCGCGCTGCACCAATGAAGAGAATTACCTGGCCGCCAAACTGACCCGCGCCGTGATCGGTTCGCCGAATATCGATCACTGCGCGCGCCTCTGACACAGCCCCACCGTAGCCGGTCTGGCTACAGCATTCGGGTCGGGGGCGGCCACCAATGGCCTTGAGGAAATCCGTTCCGCCGACACCATCCTCGTGATCGGGTCCAACACCTCGGCGCAGCATCCGCTGGCCTACGCCCGCATCACGGCGGCGAAGAAACGCGGGGCGAAGCTCATCACGGCCGATCCCCGGCGTACGCCCGTGGCGGCGCTGTCGGACATCCACCTCGCCATCCGTCCGGGCAGCAACCTCGCGCTCGTCAACGCCCTGATGCACGTCATCCTGTTCGAGGAAAACGCGCAGGACGACGCCTTCATCAACGAACGCACGGAACATTTCGACGCCCTGCGCGCCTCGCTAGAACGCTGCACCCCGGAGTGGGCCGCGCCGCTCACCGGCCTCGCGCCCGGAGACATCCGGGAAACGGCCCGGCTGTACGCCAAGGGGCCGGATTCGATCATCCTCTACTGTATGGGCGTCACGCAGCAGGTGACCGGGACCCGGACCTGCGGCGCGCTGGCGAACCTCGTCATGCTCTGCGGCATGATCGGGCGGCCTTCCACCGGGCTCATCCCCCTGCGCGGGCAGAACAACGTGCAGGGCTCCTGCGACATGGGCGCGCTGCCGGAAACGCTGCCGGGCTACGTCAAGGCGGATTCCGAGCTGGGGCACCAGCGTTTCGCGCGCCTCTGGGGGCCGTTCGCCGACGAGCAGGGCAAAAAGCTCACCGAGATCATGAAAGGGATGCGCGACGGGAGCATCCGGGCGGCCTACATCATGGGCGAGAACCCCATGCAGTCGGACCCGGACGCGGCGAAGGTCGAGGAAGGGCTGCGGAACCTCGATTTCCTCATCGTGCAGGACATCTTCATGACGCCCACGGCGCGGCTTGCCGATGTGGTGTTGCCCGCGGCCAGCTATCTGGAAAAGCAGGGGACGTTCACTAACACCGAACGCCGGGTGCAGCTCATCAACGAAGTCCTGCCCCCCCTGCCCGGCACGCGGCCCGACTGGCGCATCCTCTGCGACGTGATCAACGCCCTCGGCAGGCGGGCGGACTACGATTCCCCCCGCGAGATCTTCAACGAGATCCGACAAGTGGTCCCGGCTTACGCGGGGATGGATTACACGCGCCTCGCCGAGGAACAGGGGCTGTGCTGGCCCTGCCCGGCCCCGGACCATCCGGGCACGCCCTACCTGCACGCCGCAGCCTTCACCCGGGGGCGCGGCCTGTTCACGGTCAACGACGTGCCCGACGATCTCGGCTGCGCCACGGACGGAACCTACCCGTTCACGCTGCTGACCGGGCGCGTGTCGCACCACTACCACACCGGGACGATGACACGGCGTTCGTGGGCGCTGGACCGCGAGTTTCCGGAGGCGTTCCTCGACATGCATCCGGACGATGCGGCGGCCTTGCGGCTCAAGGACAACTGGAAGGTGCGCGTGACGTCGCGGCAGGGCTCCATCGTGGCCCGCCTTTCCGGCCCGGCCCGGCAAGTCCTCCGCGCCGAGCGCGTGATCCTCAACTTCGT
>USCL01000057.1 GCA_900553145.1 uncultured Desulfovibrio sp. | reverse complement strand
CCTCCTTGCATTTATGCCACGGAAGGGCAGGTTAAAAGCCTTGGAATGGGAATTTGGAATCGGAGCATGAGAAAAACGGAAGAGGAGCGTATCCTTTGTCTCCAAAAGATTTCTTTTGCTATGAGTAGCCCATATCTGATGTGGCTCCTGTACATGACCATTTGGGGCTCTTATAAAATGGGAACGCACCCTAGGAAGGCCGCAAAAATTTCCGTAAGGCCGGGGGAAAAGAGGCTACCCATGAATTCACTTGAGAGGGGTGAGGGGCCTCATAGACTGAGTTTTCCTCCTGTTCTCAGCGTATAAAACGGTTGGAGATCTATAAAGAAGAAGGGGAGGGATATTTTTCCCTCCCCTTTTTATGGGTTCGCCAACGGCTAGTGCCGTTTCTTTTTTATGGTGTGCCGCTTGGGCATCATCTTGGGCGGGGCGAGAATTTTTACTTCCCCCTCAAGCGAAAGAGCTTTTTCGGTTAAGCCGAAAGGAGCCCAGTTGGCTGGGACAAGGCTCAGTCGCTCAAAGTTCCGCCCTGTGGCGTAAATGACCGGGATATCCCCGGAGGAAGATCCTGCCAGAAGCAGCGTCGCATTACTTCCCGAAGGGATGGTGGGCTCGGTCGCGGGAAGTTCGGTCGGCTGGCTGTCGGCGATTTGCTGCGCGGCTTGATCGTGTGCTGATGCCGGCTGCGTAGCGTTTCCGGTTATGGGTTGCGTCGCATTCCCAGTAGGCTGCGGCGTAGCAGATCCGGCGGCTGTCGGCTGTGCGGCGTTGCCGGTTATGTCCGAGGGGTGCGCCCCCGGCGCATAAATGCCGGTATTGTCCGCAAACAGGGGTTCTTCCTGCAATCTGTCGTTGCTTCGCAGAAAGTTCAGGAAATCGCTTCCGGTCAGGCCCACGAGTGCAATCATCGGGGAGCCGTCCCCCGCCGTCAGCAGGCTGACGGGCACTGTACCGCCGTGGATGCCGATATAGGTTGTCTTGGCTCCGGCGGGCATTTCGCCCCAGACGACTTCTTCCTTTTTTTTATCTCCGGCCTTGTCGGCAACAGACGTCGAAGCGGCCCATACGGGACCGTTCGCCAGCGTGAGCGCGGCGAGGAGAAGCAGGGCGAACCGCTTGGGAGCATGGAAGATTCCGTTCATGTCGAACACATATGACCGTATGGGCCGCAGGTCAAGCGCTTCCTGAAGGGCCCCGGCGGTATGACTTCGCCATCGATTGCGCAACATGGCGGCGAGAGGGAACAAATTCCCCTCTCGCCCGTAAAAAGGCTATTTTTTCATAGCCTTTCTAACTTCGGCAACGCGGGCGGGAATGTCGGGGGCGCTGACGAATTCGGAAACGATGGCGCAGCAACGGGCGCCATGCCCGACGACGTCGGCGATGTTATGCCGCTTGATGCCTCCAATGGCGACGAAGGGCAGGGTGATGTTGGCGACTACCCAGTCGAGATAATCGAGGGTTACAGCGGCACAGACATCTTTTTTGGTCTGCGTCGGATAGATGGGGCCGACGCCGATATAGTCCGCGCCGGCGGCCACGGCAGCGCGGGCCTGATCCGGGGTATGGGTGGACAAGCCGATGATCATATCCGGCCCGACGAGGCGGCGCACGGCTTCGACGGGAAGATCCTCCTGCCCGACATGCACGCCGTCGGCTCCGCAAAGGATTGCGACATCGACATGGTCGTTGACGATGAAGCAGGCCCCCGCCTCGCGGGTCAGGCGGCGCAATTCCATGCACTCCCTCATCATCTGCCCCGTTTTCTTTTCCTTCTCGCGGTACTGGAGGATCTTGATGCCGCTGTCGAGCAGGGCTTTGGCGACTTCGAGCATCGGACGCCCGAGAGACAGGTTATCGTCGGTGAGCGCGTAAAGGTCGGTTTCCGGAGAGGTTCCGGGCAGCAGTTTGGGCATGGCGCACCTCATCAGTCGGCTTCCACGCCGACGAAGGAAAAAGTGTTGACGTTGAACAGGCCACGAGCGGTCAGCTTGAGTTCCGGGATGACGGGGAGGGCCATGAAGCTCAGGGTCATAAAGGGTTCGACGTCTTCGGGGATACCAAGTTCCGCATGCGCGGCCATGAGCATATCATGAAGGACGGCACTGACTTCCTGCGGAGCGGCGGAGGTCATGAGCCCCGCGATGGGGAGGGGCAAACGGCGGATGGCGCTGCCGTGCACGGAGACGATGCCGCCGCCCATATCCGCCAGTTCCCGCACGGCAAGCAGCATGTCGGGGTCGTTGTCGCCCGCTACGACGATATTATGGGAATCATGCGCAATGGTCGTCGCTATGGCCCCCCCTCTGAGCCCGTAGCCCTCCAAAATCCCGACGCCAAGCTTTCCCGTCCTTTTATGGCGTTCAATGACCGCAACCTTGGCCAGGCCGGGGTTCAGGGCGGGCTGGAAAAGCCCGGCTTCGTCGGTCTTCACTTCGCGGATGAGGCCCCGCGTAACGAGGGAAGCGGGCTCAATGCCAATGACACGGGCTTTTCCGGTGCGGACAGGCAAAGACAGGGCGTCCTCGTCCAGCGGCTTGAGGTGGATGGAATGGGAGGGCGCCCCCGCCGCCGCATCGTCCAGAGGAAGGAGGACGCGACCCTCTTCGGCAATCAGGCGTCCGGCCGCGAAGACCTTGCGCACATGGAATGCCTTGAGATCATCCACAAGGATGAAGTCGGCGTCCCTGCCGGGGGCTATGGCGCCTTTATGGCGCAGCCCAAAGCATTCGGCGGCGTTGAGCGTGCACATGGTGATGGCCTGCACCGGGTCCATCCCCATGCCCACGGCGAGGCGCAGATGGTTGTCCATGTGCCCGTCGGAAACGATATCCTCGATATGGCGGTCGTCGCAGCAGAACGCGCAGCGCCGCGCATTGCCGGGCGTAACGCCGGGCAGGAGCGTCTTGAGGTTTTTGGCGGCGGAGCCTTCGCGGATGAGGATGTAGCTGCCCCGGCGAAGGTTTTCGCGCATTTCCTCAAGCGTGGTGCACTCGTGCGTATTGGCGATGCCGGTGACGAGATAGGCGTCGAGATCCCGTCCAAGCAAACCGGGGGCGTGCCCGTCCACGATTTTGCCGTGGGACGTGCCGAGCTGGATCTTGGCCAGCACGTCGTAATCGCCGGAGACGACGCCGGGGAAGTTCATCATTTCGCCGATGCCGGTCACTTTGGGATCGTCGATGAGCTCTTCCAGCACTTCAGCGGAAAGGACCGCGCCGGAATCCTCGAACGGGGTCGCGGGAACGCAGGAGGGCAGGGAAATGAAGATGTTGAGCGGCAGGTGGCGTCCGTTTTCCAGCATGTACCGGATGCCTTCCATGCCGTGGACGTTGGCGATTTCGTGGGGATCCGCCACTACGCTGGTCGTGCCGTGCGGGAGCACCAGCCCGGCGAAACGCGCGGGGCTCACCATGCTGGATTCGATGTGGATATGGGCGTCGATGAGGCCGGGGAGCAGATAGGCGCCCCGCGCATCAATGACCTTCACCGCTTCGGTATGCGAGAAGCCGAGGATTTTGCCCCCGCCCACGCTGACGTCCGTTTCGCGGATTTCACCGGTCAGGACGTCAACCAGCTTCGCGTTGGTAATAAGCAGGTCGGCGGGGCTGCGTCCGCCCGCCGCCATGTCCACAAGGTTTTTCAGATCGTCGATGTCATACATATAAAGTCTCCGGCGTGGAAAAAGGGCTGGAGGAGGGCGGGAGAACCCATTGAAGAAACGATGCCAACGTTTTCTCCCGCGCCTCTCCAACGCTCCTTGCCCGCTTTCTAAGGATGTTTCTGTCTTGGGTCGGTTTATAGGGGAAACCGCAACGCACTTTCAGGAAAAAACAGGAAAAAGTCAAAGCGGTTGAGAGAAAAGGACATAAGAGTAAAGGTAGGGGGCCTCTTCTAGAAAGGCCCCCTTCCCCTTTTTATCCACTCCTTATTGCTCGAGTAGGGCTTTGGCGAAGTCGTCCCCGTTGAAGGGGCGGAGGTCTTCCATCTTTTCGCCAAGCCCGACGTAGGTGATCGGGATGCCGTACTGCATGGAAACGGCCACGGCGACGCCGCCCTTGGCCGTGCCGTCGAGCTTCGTCAGGATGAGTTCGTCGATCCCGGCGGCTTCCTTGAAGATCTTTGTCTGTTGGAGCGCGTTTTGGCCTGTGGTCGCGTCCACAATGAGGATGCTGCGGTGCGGAGCGCCGGGATGCTTGCGGGCGATGACCTCCCGGATCTTGTGGAGCTCATCCATAAGGTTGCTCTTGGTGTGCAGGCGTCCGGCGGTATCGATGAACAGGATGTCGTACTGGTCCTTGATGGCGAGATCCATCGCTTCCCACGCCACGGCGGCGGGATCGGCGTCCTGCCCCTTGGAATGGAAGCCGGAACCTGTGCGTTCCGCCCAGATGCCGAGCTGTTCCACGGCGGCGGCCCGGAAGGTGTCGGCGGCGGCAAGGAGGACTTTCTTGCCCTGCATGCGCGCGCGGTAGGCCAGTTTGGCGATGGTCGTGGTCTTGCCCACGCCGTTGACGCCGATGATCAGCACGACCTCGGGAGGGTTGACCGCGACGACGCGGCGCGGGATGCGGAAAATGTCTTCCAGTTCCGCCGCAAGGAGGGGGCGAAGCCCTTCGGGGGTGGTTGCCGATGCGGCGCGCGCGCGGGCCTTGAGGCGTTTGCACAGTTCGGTCGCGGCCTCGACGCCCATGTCCGCCATGATGAAGAGTTCTTCCAATTCGTCCCAGAAGTCGGCGGACAAGTCGCCGTGGCTGGCGAAGAGGGTGGTGAGCCCCTTGCCGAGCTGCTCGCGGGTCCGCTCCAGCCCCTGATGCAGCTTGAGGAAGATGCGGTTGCGCTCATCCTCTTCATCTTCAAGGTCAAGGGCTAGGGCAAGGCGGTACTGAAGCTCCGAACGGAAGTCCGCCACTTCTTCATATTCCATCCGCTCGGCCCATGCGGCGAAATCGGCGACAAAGGCATCGGCTTCGTCCTCCGGGGCTCCAAGGGCCGTCAGGAGGAAGCGGACGCGCTCCCAGAGTTCGTCGCCCGTGCGCGCATCGGGGCCGAGGTCTTCCAGAACGATGGAGAGCCACACGGACAGCCGGGGTTCGGCCTCCCGGAGGGTGAGCAGCAGCGTGTCGCGCCACCCGGAAGGTTCCTTCGGCGCGCTGGGCTGGGGGGCCGGTTGCGTGGGCGCAGCCGCGGGGGCCGGAACGCGCTCTTCCGGTTCAAGAGATTGGCCGGCAGCGGATGGCTGCGCTTCCTGTTCAGCCTGACGGGGCTCTGCGGAGGGCTCTTCCGGTTGCGTTTCCGGAACTTCCGCAGGCGATTGAAACTCGTCGGAACCGGAAGGAATATCTTGGGATACGGGTTCTTCCGCGTCCGTCGTTTGCGGAATGGCCGATGCTTCTTCTATCAGAGCTTCTGGCGTTTCCTGTGTCTCAGCAGGTTTATTCGATGACCACAGCCGTTTGATACTTGAGAAGAAACCCATGCGTCTATCCTTAAAAAGAGGTCTGCGGATGCGGGGCGGAAGCGTTGTGCAACCGTACAATGCGACTTTTTGCGTACTTGCGCCGTCCCGTCAAGCCCTGCTTCCCGCAGGGAGTCATCCGCGCCGGCTTCGCAAGAGGGTACAGGGATTTTGCCTTTTAGGCCTGTTTGAGACGGGTGAGAATCACCAAGTTTAAATTTTTTTACAAAAAGGGTTGATCTCGGTTTAGAGTTGTGAGAAAAGGGACCCGAGCTCGGGATTGTCCTGTGTTCATCGATCAAGGAATTTACTTAAGAAGGAAGGAATACACAATGAAGCGCATCGTGACTCTGCTTCTTGCTGCCGGCCTCGTGCTCGGCGCTGCTGCTGGTTCTCAGGCTGCTGATATCAAAGCCAAGGGCATTTGGCAGAATAACTTGTCTTGGGCTGATCGTGCCGTTTCCAGCGATAACAACGGCGACTATTTCCGGGCCTCTACTCGTCTGCGTACCCAGATCGACGTGATCGCCTCCGAATCCTTGAAGGGCGTCGTGTTCTTTGAAATCGGCCATCAGAACTGGGGCGAAGCTAAGTCTGGCGGAGCCCTCGGTACCGACGGCAAGGATGTCATCAAGGTCCGTTACAGCTACGTTGACTGGGTTATCCCCCAGACCGACGCCAAGGTCCGTATGGGCCTCCAGCCCTTCGGCGTTCCGACCTTCGCCGTGCCGATGGCCGTGCTTGACACCGACGGTGCCGGTATCACCGTGTCCGGTCAGTTTACCGAAAACGTGGGTGCCGCCCTCTTCTGGCTGCGTCCTTACAACAATTACAGCGATCGCATGACGGACGGCGGCAACATGCATGACGCCATGGACGTGGTGGGCTTGACCGTTCCGTTGACTTTCGACGGCGTGAAGGTGACCCCCTTCGCCATGTACAGCAGCATTGGTCGTGACACCGATTTTGGTCCCGGTGCCAACAACCTCAATGGCGTGGCGAATGGTTTGCTTCCTGCTGGTGCCGATGCTCACATGGGATCCAAGCTTGATGACCGTGGCAATGCCTGGTGGGGTGGCATTACTGCCGAAATGACCCTGTTTGATCCCTTCCGCGTCGCCGCCGATTTCGCGTATGGCAGTGTCGACATGGGCAACTCCGGTAACTTCGATATGAAGCGCTCCGGCTGGTATGCTGCTCTCGCTGGCGAATACAAGCTCGACTACATGACCCCCGCGCTGACCTTCTGGTATGCCTCCGGTGACGACAAGAATGCGTATGACGGTTCCGAACGCATGCCCGTCCTTGACTCCGACGTGGCTCTGACTTCCTACGGCTTCGATGGTGGCACCTACAACCGTTCTGCTACCTTCAACGGCACGAGCCTTGCTGGCACGTGGGGTATCGTTGCTGAGCTGAAGGACATCTCCTTCATGGAAGACCTCTCTCACGTACTCCGTGTTGGCTTCATTCAGGGTACCAACAACTCTGGGATGCTGGTCAAAAATGGTGGTACCGTTGCTGGCATGACCGACATTGGCAACGACCTGTACTTGACCCATCATGACCGTATGTGGGAAGTCAACATCGACACCGAGTACAAGATTTACCAAAATCTCACCTTGGCTTTCGAATTGGGCTACATCAACCTGGACTACGACGAAAACCTGTGGGGTAGCAATACCTACAATGAGAACAACTTCAAGGCTGCTATGAGCCTGAACTACAAGTTCTAATTGTAAGTTGAGATTCGTCTGAAAAAGGGAGAAGGTTCCAGCCTTCTCCCTTTTTTCTGTCTGCGGACATGTTGTCGCATTGCTTTTGAGAGGCGAGGTGTCCTTAGGGAGGGCTGGAAAAATGCCACATGATACCGCTCTGTTTTTGTATCCCATTGCGTAAGAATCACTTCTCCTCTTGACTCGGAAATAATGCTGAGAGTAGACTTCGTGCAGAAGTGGAACAATCTCCTTGCCGTAAGGGAGGTTGTTTCGTAACACTCATGTTTGGAGGGGGAATTGTATGCCTTCTTGGATGTATTTTGTATTGGCTCTGGCGGGGCTGCTGGCGGGCTATTTTGTGTATGGCGTCATTGTGGAAAAGGTGTTTGGGCCAGACCCCAATCGCCCCACGCCCGCCTGCAAAATGCCTGACGGCGTTGACTATGTGGAGATGAGCCCCTACAAGGTGTTTCTGATCCAATTGCTGAACATCGCTGGCCTTGGCCCCGTATTCGGGCCCATTCTCGGCGCGCTGTACGGGCCTATCGCCCTCCTGTGGGTCGTGATCGGGTGCGTGTTCGCCGGTGCCGTGCATGACTACTTTTCGGGGATGCTGTCCGTCCGCTACAACGGCAAGTCCGTGCCGGACATTGTCGGGTACAACCTCGGCGACCTGATCAAGAAACTCATGCGCGTGTTTGCCGTCGTATTGCTTATCTTGGTGGGCGTGGTCTTTGTGGCTGGTCCAGCGGGTCTGCTTTCCCACCTGACGGGCATGGACAAGATGATCTTCGTGGCGATCATTTTCGCCTACTACTTCCTCGCCACGATTCTGCCCGTGGATAAGATCATCGGTCGGATCTATCCGTTCTTCGCCGTGCTGCTGGTCTTCATGGCTGTGGGGCTGCTGGCCGCCTTGGCCTTCAAGGGCTACACCTTCTACAGCAATGTGGAATGGACCATGCACAACCCCGCGGGGCTGCCCGCGTGGCCGATGGTCTTCATCGTCATCGCCTGCGGTGCCTGTTCCGGCTTCCACGCCACGCAGTCCCCGCTCATGGCCCGTTGCATCAACAATGAAAAGCATGGTCGCAAGATTTTCTATGGTGCGATGATCGCGGAAGGCGTCATCGGGCTTATCTGGGTGACGCTCGGCATGTCTTTCTATTCGGATTCCGCCGCTCTCGCCGCCGCCCTTGGCCCCGGAGGGAATGCCGCGCTGGTCGTGAACAACATTTCCGTGGAATTGCTCGGCGTATTCGGCGGCGCGCTCGCTGTCCTCGGCGTCGTGGTGTTGCCTGTGACTTCCGGCGATACGGCCTTCCGTGCGGCCCGCCTGACCATTGCCGATGCCCTCGGCTATAATCAGCGTCCGCACAAGAACCGTCTGATGCTGGCCATCCCGCTGTTCGTCGTGGGCGTTTCCCTGAACTTCGTTTCTTTCAGCGTATTGTGGCGCTATTTTGGCTTTGCGAACCAGAGCCTCGCCGCCATAGTGCTGTGGGCCGCGGCCGCGTACCTGCTGCATCGCGGCAAGTGCCACTGGATTGCCTCCTTGCCCGCAGCGTTCATGACCGCCGTAAGCGCCGTGTACATCTGCTTTGAAAAGAGCATGGGCTTCGGCATGTCCTACGAAATGTCCAACATTGTAGGCATCGGCGTGGCGTTGCTTTGCTTGGTGCTGTTGCTGACCGTGGGCCGCAAGGTTCAGCCTTCCGATGATCTGAGCGTCTAGCCCGAAAGGGGCGCTCCGGATATGGAGCGTCCCTTTTTTCGGCAGGGAAGGGGGCTCCGGTCCGGACGTGGAAACCTTTTCTTTTCGTTTTCCCGGGCATGGGAAGCGATTGCCTTTTTATCTGTTCCAGTTATAGTCTGCCGACCCTCCCTGAGACGCTGTTTCGGGGAGGGTTGTCTTTCTCCTTTTTCCTTTTTTGAGGTTTTTCATGTCTACGAAGCGCCGTGCCTATCTCACTGAAATGCGAACGCAGCTTACCCTTGCCGTACCAGCCCTCTTGGCGCAAATCGCCATGATTTCAATGGGGTTTGTGGATATGGTCATGACAGGCCGGGTGGGGGCGGTGGATATGGCGGCCGTGGCGTTGGCCGGGTCGCTCTGGGTTCCGCTCGTCCTGTTCGGGCAGGGGCTGCTGCTTGCGGTTACGCCGTGTGTGGCGCAGCTTCGCGGGGCTGGTTCCATGCGCAGCGGCGAACACATGAAGGGTGTCGGGCACGTCATGCGGCAGGGGATCTGGATGGCGCTGTTCATTTCGGTTCCGCTTATCCTCATTGTATATCTGATATCGTTCCATCTCGCGGAGATGGGCGTTGAAGGCGATCTCGGGCTCATGACGGGGCGGTACCTGCGGGCGATCATTTGGGGCGCTCCGGCCTACCTGCTGTTCGTGGCCCTGCGCTGCGGCATGGAAGGGATGGCGCTCATGCGTCCGGCCATGTTCGCGGGGTTTATGGGGCTGCTCATCAATATCCCGTGCAACTATGTCCTGATTTTCGGCAAGTTCGGCCTTCCGGCTCTCGGCGGGCCGGGTACGGGCGTTGCCACGGCGATTGTCTATTGGGTCATGTTCTTCACGATGGTGGTCTATGTCTACCGGCATCCGCATCTGCGGGAACTGATGGCTTGGCGGGAATGGGAGTTCCCCGCTTGGGCGACGCTCAAGAAACTGGCGGGCATCGGCTTCCCCGGTGCGCTCGCCATGTTGTTCGAGGTGACGCTGTTCGCGGCTGTGGCGCTGCTAATCGCGCCGCTCGGGGCCATTCAGGTGGCCGGGCATCAGGTTGCCCTGAATTTCAGTTCGCTGCTGTTCATGGTTCCGTTGTCCATCGGCACGGCGGCAACCATCCGCACGGGGTTTGCCCTCGGGCGCAAGTCGGTGGAGGCCGTCCGCGTGGCGAGCCGGTCTTCGTGGCTTCTGGCCTGTATGGCGGCCTGCTGCACGGCGACGGTGACCATCCTCTGGAGGCACCAGATCGCCGGGGTGTACAACAATGATCCGGTGGTGCTCGGGCTGGCGTCGCATTTGCTGCTGTTCGCCGCGACCTATCAGATCACGGACGCCGTGCAGGTGGTCAGCGTGGGCATCCTGCGCGGGTACAACGATACGCGGGCCATTTTGTGCGTGACGCTGGTTTCCTACTGGGTGTTCGCCTTGCCTGTGGGGTATACGCTCGGCAGGACGCATCTGTGGGGCGATCCGCTTGGCCCGCAGGGGTTCTGGACGGCGTTTATCGTCGGCGTGTCCATCGCCGCCGTCCTTCTGGCTATCAGGGTTCGCATACTGGAGCGCCGGTTGCTCTCTGGGTTTGACGGGATCAAGGTTATGGAAGGGTAGCAATTGGGGAGGGGAAAGGGAAACTTTCTCCAGAAAGTTTCCCTTTCCCCTCCCCCTCCAAGTCTCTACTTTCCTCTCCTCTTCGCCCAATACTCGCGGACGGCCTTGTTGTGATCGGCCAAATTCGTGCTGAACACGTGTGAGCCGTCTTCCCCGCGCGCGACGAAATAGATGTAGCCGTGCTGTTCCGGATTGGCGGCCGCCTTGAGGCAGGCGAGGCCCGGTGAGCAGATGGGGCCGGGCGGCAGGCCGGGGTGCTTGTACGTATTGTAGGGGTTGGCCTCGTCGTCGAGGTGCCTGCGCCGCAGATTGCCGTCAAAGCCTTCGCCGAGCCCGTAGGCGGTGGTGGGATCGGCCTGAAGCAGCATGTTGAGCCGCATCCGGTTGGCGTAGACCCCGGCGACGCGGTTACGCTCGGAAGGCACGGCGGTCTCCCGTTCGACGATGGAGGCCAGCGTGACCAGACGACGCACCTCGTCGCGCCCGGAGGGGCCGGGCCGCTTGCCGCCGGGCCAGAGCGGGGCGGTCCTGCGCCAGAAGTTGTCGATGAGCCGCCCGATGACCGATTTCGCGGTGGCTTCGTTGAGTTCCAGCGGACGCATGATCAGATAGGTATCAGGGAACAGGAACCCTTCCGCGCTGTCGAAGGGGATGCCCCAGTGGCGCAGGAAGTCGGGATCATGGATGATTTTGTCGAAATCCTCGAAACGGAGCATCTGGGCTTCTTCCAGGCGTTTCCCCACTTCCCACCATGCGAGCCCCTCGGGGATCGTCACCCGGTCGAGCAGGGGAGAGCCGTTGACCAGCTGGTCGATGACCTGCTGCGGCGTCCAGCCCGTGTTGAGCTTGAACCGCCCGGGTTTGAGCGAATGGGGAATATCCCTGTAATTCATCCAGCGGAGCAGGAGGATGAACTTGTCGGCATTGCTCACGGCCCCGAGGCGCACGAGTTCGGGCGTCAGGGTGCGGAACGTCGTGCCGGGGTTGACCGTTACCTCCACGTCCTGCGCGGGCGCGACGGTCGGACTGGTGCCGGGGCTGTTCAGGAAGTCGTAGGCCAGCCAGCCGGCCCCGCCGCAGGCCAGAAGCGCCAGCAGCATGAATCCGAGCAGGAAGCGCGGCCAGAGTCGTTTCCGCTTGGGTGTTTCGGGCGCGGGCCGGGGCGTTTCCGGCTCCTCCCCGTCAACGGGAGGGATGGGGGCCGACTTTTCCTCGCCGGGTTGCCCATCCCCTTCCACGGCTGGCGGGGCGGAGGGGGCTTGCCGATCCGGCGCATCCGGCATGCCGGGGCACGTGTCCGTCCCTTCAGGGCACGGGGTGCCGGGGCCGGAGGGCGTGTTCTTGGTTTCTTCGGGGGAGTCGTTCATACGGTTTTCCGTTTGGCTTCCGGTTGATCAAGGAAGGATTGGAGGATGCGCACGGCGGCCTGCTGGTCGAGCACGGCGCGGCCTTTGGCGGCGGAACGTCCGGCATCCCGGAGATCCCTCTCGGCTTCGTAGCTGCTGAGGGCCTCTTCCATCCAGAAGAGGGGGAGGGGGGTACGCCGGGCGAGGCTTTGGGAAAAATTGCGGACTTGCCGGGTGGTGAGGCTTTCTTCGCCGTCGAGGTTGATGGGAAGGCCTATGACGATGGCGTCCGCGGCTTCGGCTTTAATGAGGGCAATCAGCTCCTCAAAAAAGGCGGCACGGGTACGCATGAGGATGGTTTTGCGGGGAAAGGCCATGCTGCCCCCGGAATCCGAAACCGCGATGCCGGTGCGCTTTTGGCCGTAGTCTATGGCGAGATACTTCATGAAGGTTCCTTTGCGGGATGCGTCTACGCCCCGGGACGGAAACGGCGTTTGAGAGGGGCGGGGAGTCCTGCTGAAGGCGTTTTGCCCGCGCCGTTGCCCCGTAACTGGGCGAAGACACACTATCCCGCGCTCCGCCGGGACGCAAGCCGTTGTGGCCCGGCCCGGCGGATGCTAGAAAGGGATCGCCCTTACAATCCCAACCAAGGAGAGGATTATGGATTTTCTTGAGCTTGTGACCGGAGCCCGGACCTGCCGCCGTTTCCGGGAAGCCGAGGGGATGCCCGCCGGAACGCTGGAGTGGCTTGTGGAATGCGCCCGCGTGACGCCTTGCGGCGGGAATGCGCAGGCGTTGCGGTTTGCGGCGGCGGAAACGCCGGAAGCCTGCGCAGCCGTTTTCCCGGCCTTGAAATGGGCGGGGATGCTGACGGACTGGGACGGCCCGGAAGCGGGCGAACGCCCCACCGGATACCTCGTCATCCTTGGCGAGGCGGGGACGCGGGCGAAGCTGAACGCCATTGACGCGGGCATCGCCGCCCAGACCATCCAGCTGGCGGCGTACACGCGGGATCTCGGCTGCTGCATTTTCCTGTCCTTCGATCCGCGCCGGATCCGCGAAACGCTCGGCATCCCCGAAAACCTCGAGCCGTTGCTCGTGCTGGCGCTCGGCGCCCAGAAGGAAGTCCGCCGCGTCGAAACCGTGGGCGCGGACGGTTCGGTGAAATACTGGCGCGACGCGCAGGGCGTGCACCATGTGCCCAAGCGTCCGCTCAAGGATCTGCTGATCATCAAAAAGTAGCGGAAAGAAGGAAGAAAACGGCTCTTTACAGAACAGGGGCCGCTCGCTATAGTCGTTCGCGCTAGGGGAGCCTGTCAAGGCTGAGAGTGGGTTCGTCCCAGACCCTTGGAACCTGAAGCAGCTGGTACTGCCGTAGGGAAGCGTCATCATGCCTGATCCTGAGAACGCCCGTCCCTCGTGACGGGCGTTTTTTGGTTGACGGCCAACCGCACGAGGTTTTCATGAATATCACCGTAAACGGCGAGATCACCGTGTGCGACGAGGGGGCGACGCTGCTCGGCCTCATCCTCCGGCTCGGCCTGTCGCCTGAAAAAATCGTGGTGGAGCGGAACAGGGACATCGTGCCCGCCGGGGCGTTTGCTGAAACCGCCCTGCAGGACGGCGACACGCTCGAACTGCTGCAATTCGTCGGCGGCGGGTAGAAGGGCGTGGGACGGGGATGAAGGGCGGAGGCGTACCCTCCGTAACCGCTTGCCCCATGCGTCCGCCCGGAACCCGGCAGGCGTCGCTCCGCACCGCCGGGCGCCTTCTTCGGAGCGTTTTTTGGGGGCGTCTTGCCCCGTCATATTTTCCGAGTGTTCACTCAAGGATGGCCCATGAAAACGAGTTCGGATGCATTGATCATCGGCGGCGTGGAACTGCGCAGCCGTCTGTTCATCGGTACGGGGAAATACGGTTCGGACAGCCTGATCCCGGCGGTCGCGGAAGCGTCCGGCGCGGAAGTCATCACCGTGGCGCTGCGGCGTGTGGATCTCGGCAATGCGAAGGATAACGTGCTGAGCCACATCCCCGGCACGATGCGCCTGCTGCCGAATACCTCCGGCGCGCGCACCGCCGACGAGGCCGTGCGCATCGCCCGCCTGTCCCGTGCCGCCGGATGCGGCGACTGGATCAAGATCGAGGTCATCTCCGACACGCGCCATCTCCTGCCCGACGGCTATGAAACCGCCAAGGCCACGGAGATCCTCGCCAAAGAAGGGTTCACCGTCCTGCCCTACATGAACCCCGACCTGTATGTGGCCCGCGATCTCGCGAACGCCGGGGCCGCCGCCGTGATGCCGCTCGGCGCGCCCATCGGCACGAACCGGGGCCTCCAGACCAAGGAAATGGTGCGTATCCTCATTGAGGAAATCAGCCTGCCCATCGTCGTGGACGCGGGCATCGGCAAGCCCTCGCAGGCTTGCGAGGCCATGGAGATGGGCGCGGCGGCCTGTCTCGTGAATACGGCCATCGCCACGGCGGGCGATCCGGTCCGCATGGGCGCGGCGTTCGGCGAGGCCGTGGCCGCCGGGCGCAACGCCTTCCTTGCCAAGGCCGGGCCGGTATTGCAGGGCGGGGCGTCGGCCTCGTCGCCGCTGACCGGCTTCCTCGGCGGCCATGCCGAAGGGGCCGCGTCATGAGCCGCCTGTTTTCCGACGTCCTGCCGGAGTGGCCTCTGGACGACGTGGAGGCGGGGCTGGCCTCGGCCACGGAAGCGGATGTGCTGCGTGCGCTGGAATCGGCAGAAAACGGCCGCCGCCTGAGCGCGCGGGATTTCATGGCCCTGCTGTCCCCCGCCGCGTCTCCGCATCTTGAGGCGATGGCCCGTATCGCCCTTGACGTCACGACCCGGCAGTTCGGGCGCGCCGTGCAGCTGTTCACGCCTCTCTACCTCGCCAACTACTGCACCAACCAGTGCGTGTACTGCGGCTTCAACACCAAGAACCGTATCCACCGCTCCATGCTGACGATGGACGAGGTGGAGGCCGAAGGCAAGGTCATCGCCGCGACCGGGCTCCGGAACATCCTGCTCCTGACTGGCGACGCCCCGAAGCTGACCGGGCCCGAGTACATCGCGGAGGCGGCTCGCCGTCTGCGCCCGTATTTCCCGAGCATCGGCGTCGAGGTCTATTCCATGACCGAGGACGCGTATCGGCTGCTGGCGGACGCCGGGGTGGATTCCTTCACCATGTTTCAGGAGACGTACAACGAGCCCCTGTACCTCAAGCTGCATCCCGCCGGGCCCAAACGCGATTTCCGTTTCCGTCTGGACGCCCCGGATCGGGCGGCCCGTGCGGGCATGCGTTCGGTGAACGTGGGCGCGCTGCTCGGCCTCGATCAGTGGCGGCGCGACGCCTTTTACACCGGCCTGCACGCGGATTGGATTCAGGCGACGTATCCCGGCGTGGAGATCGCCGTTTCCGCGCCGCGCATGCGCCCGCACGAAGGTTCGTTCAACGATATCCATCCGGCCTCCGAGCGGGATCTGGTGCAGTACATTCAGGCGCTCCGGCTGTATCTGCCCGCCGCGGGAATTACGCTGTCCACGCGTGAGCGTCCGTTCCTGCGCGACCGGCTCATCGGGCTTGGCATCACCAAGATTTCGGCGGGCGTTTCCACAGCCGTGGGCGGGCACGCCCATGCCGCGCAGGATGTTGCCGAGGAGCACGATACCGCCCAGTTTGAAATCGCCGACAATCGGGATGTTGATCAGATGATCGCCGCCATCGAGGCGCGGGGCTATCAGCCCGTCTGCAAGTCGTGGGAGCCTCTCGACGAGGCCTACGCCTGCGGCAAGTCGGCGTAGAAGCGAGGCAGGGAAGACTGGGGAGAGGGAAGGGCCCCTTTTGGAAAAGGGGCCCTTCCCTCTCCCCGGACCCCACCCCTATCCCCCTAAAACGTTTGACTGGTGGGGAGGCGGCGCGGCGGGAGTTCCGTTGATTGGAAGAGTATGAAAGGGGGCGGAATGGATGGGATTGTCGGTTGGGACGCCGTACTGGAAGGGCATCTTTCGGCGGAACAACGCAAGGTGTTGGCGTCCGCGCGCATCGGTATGGCCGGAGCGGGCGGTTTGGGGTCCAATTGCGCCGTCTTTTTGGCCCGGACGGGCATCCGGGATTTCGTCATTGCCGACCCGGACGTGGTGACGTTGTCCAACCTGAACCGCCAGCATTTTTTCCCCCGGCATCTGGGGGTGCCCAAAGTGGAGGCGCTCGGCGGCGTCTTGCGGGAGCTGAACCCGTCAGTCGTCCTGCGGCTCGAGCGGCGGGCTCTTGATGGCCCTTCC
>USCL01000056.1 GCA_900553145.1 uncultured Desulfovibrio sp. | reverse complement strand
GGGCGGCGCGGGGGCATTACGCCGTTTTCCGCCGGTATTGGGGCAGGAAAATGTCCGTCACCATCGGCAGGAGCATTTTTGAGCACTATCTCGGGCTTAGAGACGAGCGAGGGTATCTGTTTGACGTGCTGATTGGAATCGCTCCGGTGAGCAACCCTCTTGCTTGGAAGCTGGCGTTGCTTTGTGGCGCCGAGAAACAATGTGTACTCCCCCATTTTGCCTACAACGCAAGGACCGGGGAAACCGAGGATGCCGTGTTGACGACGACCACGAGGGAATCTTTGGAGGAAAGCCGATGGGCAGAATGATTTACACGAAGATCGTCATCGACATGAAGACGGGGAAGACGCTGGAACGGGAAGGCCGCTGGTACGACGGCGAGATTGCCGAGTGCAAGGGCGGCGGATCCAGCGTGAACAACGTGGACTACGAGTACAACGACCGCATGGCGACCATCGCCGAAGAGCAACAGGCATGGGCGAAAGATTATTACAAGATGTGGGAGACGCATTTCAAGCCGTACGAAACCGCGCAGGCACAGACCAATCTTCAAAATTTGCCTCTTGAGAACAGCGTGTACCGGGGCCAGCTTGAGGCCGCCCGCGATCTGCTCCCGCTGGAAAGCGGCTTGTACAAGCAGCAAATGAAAGCTGAGGCGGAACTGCTCCCGCAGCAGACTGAGGCGACGAAGAACTTTCTGTCCGCCTCGGCGCAGGGGGTGGACGTCGCCGAGCGCATGGGGCTGGCAAAGGCCGATGTTTCTTCGGCGTGGAAGAACGTGTCCGATGCCACGGCGCGGTCCAACACGCGCATGGGTGTCAATCCCAATTCCGGGCGGTATGCCGGTACGCAGGCGGCCTTGGCTACGCAACAGGCGGCTCAGACGGCACAGGCCGTTACCGGTGCCCGCGTTGGAGCGGAGCAGGAAAACTATGACCGCCTCATGAAAGCCGCCAGCGTCTCGCAGAACAAACTTTCCGGATCTCCCACGAACACTATTTTTCAGGGACTCAGTTTCCTTGGAGGGTAACGAATAATGGCGCTTTACAAGGTACAAAGCCCGATTAACTCGGCATTGCAAGGGATGCAGAACGCTTCCGCGACCACGGCGGGCATGATCACCGGCAGGATCACATAACGGAACGCCTGCGCCTCGGTGGCCCCGAGATCGCGGGCGGCCTCCACCAGATGCTCGTCGAACTCGGCCAGGCGCGCCAAAACGGTCAGGGCCACGAAGGGCAGGCCGAGTGTCGTGTGCGCGATGAGCATGGACACGAACCCGAGCGGCAATTTTACGCTGATGAAGAAGATGAGCAGCGAAATCCCCATGACCATTTCCGGCGAGACGGTCAGGACGTACAGGGAGGCGTGCAGGAGCTGGCGTCCGGGAAATTCCGTGCGCTTGAGGCACAGCGCGGCGAGAACCCCGAGCAGCGTCGCCAGCGAGGCCGCCAGCGCCGCCACGGAAAGCGTGTTCACCACCGCGTCGATCAGCGCCGCGTTGCCGAAAAGCTGGCTGTACCACTTGAGCGTGAACCCTTTCCACTCCGACGTGTACTTGGCGGCGTTGAAGGAATACACGATCACCACAAAGATGGGCAGAAACAGGAACGCATACACGATCCAGAGCCACAGTTTGCCGAGCCTGCGCATCATCACGCCACCTCGTCCATGCGGTCGCGCGAAGCGACCTTGCGGTTGGCCATCCGGTACACCGCGATGAGCAGCGCCAGCAGGAGCGTCAGAATGGTGCTCGCCGCCGCGCCGAGCGGCCAGTCGCGGGCCACCATGAACTGGTTCTTGATGAAGTTCCCGATGAGCATGCTCTTGGCCCCGCCGAGGATTTCGGGGATGTAGAACGCCCCGAGCGACGGCAGGAACACGAGCATCGAGCCAGCGATGATGCCGGGCAGGGTCAGCGGGAACGTGATGTGCCAGAACGACTGGAAGCCGCTGGCCCCGAGATCCCGGGCCGCGTCGAGCAGGCGGCTGTCCAGCTTTTCGATGGACGCGTACAGCGGCAGCACCATGAACGGCAGGAAGGTGTACAGGATGCCCATGAACACCGCGAAATCGCCGTACATGAGCGATATGGGCCGTTCCGTGAGCCCGAGCCACAGCAGCAGCGTGCTGATGAGGCCGTTGGCCTTGAGGATCAGGATGAGCGCGTAGGTACGGATGAGCGAGTTGGTCCAGAACGGGATGATGACCAGCAGGAGCAGCCACGGCTTCAGCTTGGCGCTCGCGCGGGCGATGCGGTAGGCGAACGGATAGCCGACCAGAAGGCACGCCAGCGTGCTCAGGAAGGCCAGCCACAGCGATTCCCAAAGGATCTTCAGGAACGTCGGATCGAGCAGGCGCAGGTAGTTGTCCAGCGTGAACTGCGGCAGCACGAAATCCTGCTCGCCGCGGGTCAGCACCGTCACCACCAACAGGCCGATATTCGGCAGCAGCGCGAACAAAAGCAGCCACAACGCCGTGACGCCGATGGAAAAGCGGTTGAAAAAGGCCCTAGTCTGCTTCATACGGCAACACCACTTCCCAGCCGTCAACCCACGTCACGGCAACACGTTCCCCGCGGTTGTAGCTGATTTCCGCGTCGTCCTCATTGAAGAACTCGGCGACGGAAAGGGTTTCGCCGCTGTCGAGGGCGATGGAAATATCCACGGTCGCCCCCTTATAGACGGTTTCCTCGATGCGCCCGGTGAGGTACGGCCCTTCGGGGCGTTCGTCGTCGTGCGCGTAGACGCGGATGTCCTCGGGCCGCAGCAACACGTTCACCCGATCCCCCGCCGCGAACGCGCGCGGCGTGCGCAGGGTGAAGCGGCGGCCGCTGATGTCCGCGATGTAGATGCCTTCGGCGGGCACGGACATGATCCGCGCGGGCAGGATGTTGATCTCGCCGACGAAACGGGCGACGTAGAGGTTGGACGGCTCCTCGTAGATTTCCTGAGGCGTGCCGATCTGCTCGATGCGGCCCTGATTCATGACCACCACGCGGTCGGACATGGCGAACGCCTCTTCCTGATCGTGGGTCACGAACACGAAGGTGATGCCGAGGCGGCGCTGGAGGCGTTTGATCTCCAGCTGCATGGCGCGCCGCAACTTGTAGTCGAGGGCGCTGAAAGGCTCGTCGAGCAGCAGCACCAGCGGCTTGTTGACCACGGCGCGGGCAATGGCCACGCGCTGCTGCTGGCCGCCGGAAAGCTGATGCGGGCGGCGGTCCGCGTACTGCTCGAGGTGCACCATGCGCAGGGCTTCCAGAACCCTGCCCTCGATCTCGCCTTTCGGGCAGGACTGCATCCGGAGCCCGAAGGCCACGTTGTCGCGCACGGTCATGTGCGGGAACAGCGCATAATTCTGGAACACGGTATTGACCTGACGGCGTTCCGGCGGGACGTCGTTCATCCGCTGGCCGCCGATGGACACGTCCCCCTGATCCGGGGTCTCGAAGCCCGAAAGGATTCGCAGAATGGTCGTCTTGCCGCAACCGGAAGGTCCAAGGAGGGTCAGAAACTCGCCGTTGCTGATGCTCAGATCAATGCCCTCAAGCGCGCGAGTGTCCTCGAAAGATTTGTCCACGCCCCTCAATTCGATGATATTGTCCTGTCCGGTCATTCTTCCCGACTGCCTCCGTATCCTTGTATGGAAGGGCGCGCGCCCGAACGGGACCGGCCACACGCCGGCCCTTCACGGCTCCGCCCGCCCATCATTGCAGGTTCTTGCGAAAAAGCGCCTCCAGCGGCATCCGAGGGGCCTTTCCGGCGCTCCCGAAGGCTGTCTCGGTACCTTTCCTTTCACGCATCCTCTACATGAGGCGGGTCAAAGGGTCAAGAAAAGCCTCCGTCATGATTTTACAGATAACTATTTGTTTATCAATGTTTTATTCAGACAAACCCCTTCCTTTTTTCCATATGGGCTAAAAAAACGCTTGTCTTTCATTTTCGTTCGGGCTAAGAAGGGCTTCTTCAACGGGATGTGGCTCAGTCTGGTAGAGCGCTGCGTTCGGGACGCAGAGACCGCGCGTTCAAATCGCGCCATCCCGACCACTTGGATTTAAGGGTTTGCTTCACGGCAAACCCTTTTTTCGTGCCCGGCGCACGGCGCAAAAAAAGGAATCCTTCCACGAAGAATTCCCTCTTCAGCGCGGAGGGGGGAGCCCCCGCAGGCGCAGCGCCCTCAGATTGCGTTGGCGATCGCCGACTGCGGGGTCAGCAGATCCGCATGTACGGCCAGCCAGATGCACGGGGAACTGGTGTAAACCACCCGGTGCTTCCTGCGCTTCGGCAGGAACAGGGAGTCGCCCTTCTTCAGGCCGACTTCCTCTCCGTCCATGTAGTGCAGGCGGGCTTCCCCCTCAAGCACCACGACCCATTCGTCCAGATCCTGATCATACCACTCCCCTTCAGGGGTCACCTGCCCGTTGGATACGATGCGCTCCACGCGGATGCTGCCCGCGCCCGTCGCAAGCGTATTGAAAAGCTCCGGTTCCTCAAGGGGGGGATACGCGTCTTTATCTACCGAAAGGATATTGCGTTTTCCGTTCATAGTCATACCTCCATCCTCAACTATAGGCCTCACGGTACTTTCTGTCCATGCCGCTATATATTTATCATTTGACAACCTATAGGGCACGGCGTACCCATGAAACAGAGGAAATATATTTATAGCAACCTATTAGAGGAGGAAAACGTATGCGTTTCGGATATACCCTGCTTTTGGCGGGGGCTCTCTCGCTCGGCATCGGCGCTCAGGCTCAGGCCGCCGGTTTCACCGCCCAAAAAGCGGGGAACACCACCATTGAAATCCCCTCGGATTGGCAGGTGCTCCCTGAGGCAATGCTGCAGCAGCTTGCGCAGAGCAGCGGCGCCAATATCCTGCTGCTGGCCCAAGGCCCGGATCAGGGCATGCCCAAGCTGACCGTCATCCAGAACCCCGATCCCGCCACGCAGGAAGCCTTCCTGAAGCTGGACAAGGCCCAAACGGACGCCCTCTGCAAACAGTTCAACGGCAATCTGGAAGGGCAGTTCGGCAAGGGCAAGGTCGAAGCCTCGTGCGACAAGGTCGAGAACAAGGGCGTCGCCGCCCTCGCCACCCAGATGACCATCCCCGCACAGGGCAACCGCCCCGAAATCGTCAATATGACGTGGACCTACCCCAACGGCGGCAAGGGCGTCGCCGTCAGCGCCATGTTCCTGAAGAAGGACTCCAAGAAATTCGCCGCGGACGTGAAGAAGTCCCTCCAGTCCGTCAAGTTCAACAAGTAAGGAGCCCTGCTCCGTCCAATGGGTTCCGGCACGGCTTTCCCGCTTGCCGAAGCACCCCTTGCCTTGAAACAACAAAGCGATCCGATGCCGCGCAAGCCGCGCATCGGATCGCTTTTCTCATTCTGAACACGGGAACCGCACTGTTCCGGCCTGTCCTCCCAGCAAAACAACCGCCCCTCGCCGCAACAGCCTCCGCCGGAACGAACTTCCGCCGGACAGCCTCCCCACCGTTCAAAAGCCTTGGGAGGGGAAAGGGAGGGGCTTGGGTAGGGGAAGGGGAACCTTTCTCCAGAAAAGTTCCCCTTCCCCTACCCAATATCATCCCGCCTAAAACTCCAACGAGCCCGGCGTGCGGGGGAACGGGAGCGCGTCGCGGATATTGGAAATGCCGGTAAGCATCATGACGAGACGCTCGAAGCCCATGCCGAACCCGGAATGCGGAACCGAGCCGAAACGGCGCAGATCCAAATACCACCAATAGTTGGCGGGGTCCTGATTCATTTCGCGGATACGGCTTTCGAGCACGTCGAGGCGCTCTTCGCGCTGGCTGCCGCCGATGAGCTCGCCGATGCGGGGGACCAGCACGTCCATCGCGGCCACGGTCTCGCGGTCGTCGTTCTGGCGCATGTAGAACGCCTTGATTTCCTTCGGATAGTCGTACACGGCCACCGGACGCTTGAAATGCTCCTCGGCGAGGAAGCGCTCGTGCTCGGTCTGCAAATCAAGGCCGAACTTGGCGGGGTACTCGAAGCTCTTGCCGCTCGCCTTCAGGATGTCGATGGCCTCACGGTAGGAGCAGCGCGCAAAAGGCTGCGCAACCATGCTCTTGAGGCGATCCACCAGCCCTTTGTCCACAAAGCGGTCAAACAGATCCATGTCGTCGGCGCGGCGTTCGAGGACGCGGTTGATCACGAAGCAGGTCAGGCTCTCGGCCAGATCCATGTTATCGTTGATATCCGCAAAGGCGACTTCCGGCTCGATCATCCAGAATTCCGCGGCGTGGCGCGGGGTATTGGAGTTCTCGGCACGGAAGGTCGGGCCAAACGTGTAGACTTTGCCGAGCCCGAGGGCCAGCGCTTCCGCCTCAAGCTGGCCGGAAACGGTCAGGCTGCACTCCTTGCCGAAAAAGTCCTGCGCATACGGGCTTTCGCCGGGCTTCGCGGGGGTGTTCAGGGGCAAGGTCGTCACCCGGAACATTTCGCCCGCGCCTTCGCAGTCGGAGCCCGTCAAGATGGGCGTATGCACATAGTAAAACCCGTTCTGATAGAAAAAATCGTGCACGGCGTGCGCGGCTTCGGCACGGATGCGGAAGGCCGCCCCGTATTTGTTCGTACGGGAACGCAAGTGGGCGATGGTGCGCAGGAATTCGTCGGAATGCCGTTTCTTCTGAAGCGGGAAGGTTTCGGGGTCGGCAAGGCCGAACACGGTCATATCCTTGGCCCGCACTTCCCATTTCTGCCCTTTGCCGGGCGACTCGACGAGCTCGCCCGTAACGGCGACGCAAGCGCCCGTGTTGACGCCTTCCAGCTTGCCCCACGCGGCCGTGCCTTCGTCGACGATGCACTGGATGTTGCCGAGGCAGGAGCCGTCGTTGAGTTCAAGGAACGAAAAGCCCTTAGCGTCGCGGCGGGTCCGTACCCATCCGCCGATGCGGATTTCAGACATGGCGGATGTTGCGCCGAGCGCTTGAGCTACAGGAGTACGCAGCATAAAGCCTCCTCAGATTATATGTTATTTCTTGATTTTTGCCCGTATGAACTCGATGACCACCGGCATGACCGAAACGATGATGATACCGTAAATGACGACGCTGAAATTATTTTTTACAATCGGGATGTTGCCGAGGAAATACCCGGCGGAAACCAGCCCCACCACCCAGAGGATGGCCCCGGTGATGTTGAAGGACAGGAATTTGACCGGGGACATAAGCGCGATCCCCGCCACAAACGGCGCAAAGGTACGCACGATGGGAATGAACCGGGCAAGGATGATCGCCTTGCCGCCGTGCCGTTCATAAAACGCATGGGCCTTGAGCAAGTGTTCCTTGTTCAGGAACCGTGTCTCGCGGCTGAAAATGCTCGGGCCGACATGCCGCCCGATCTCATAGTTCACGGCATCGCCAAGGATCGCCGCCCCCAGCAGGACAAGCATGCACACGGGATAGCTGAGATGCCCGGCGCCCGCCACGGTCCCCGCCGCGAACAACAGCGAATCCCCCGGCAGGAAGGGCGTCACCACCAGGCCGGTTTCGCAAAACACGACGATGAACAGAAAAAGATACAGCAAGGCTCCGTATTCCGCGACAAGCGCGAAAAGATGCTGATCGATATGCAGGACAAACGAAATCGCCTGTTCAAAAAGAGAAAGGTCCGTCATGAAGAAGTCCCGGTTGCACAAATACAGGTTTGAAACGGTTTGGAAAACAACGTACAGGATACGGACAGACCTGTGGAGAATCAAGTCCTGATCGGCCCTTCAGGCGTCCGTAATCCGTTTGCCGCAATCCTTCTTCGTCCCCCCTGCGGACCCCCTCTTCGCGGCCCGGCCTGCCGCCATGCCGCCGTCCCCATTGCAGGCCCTCCCCTCAACGTTTTCACTCCTCCACAGGGAAAAAGCTTGACTTTAAACCGGAGTCAAGCTATTGATTCCCCCTGTATTGGCACAGCCAATGCGCCAGCATAGCTCAGCTGGTAGAGCAACTGATTCGTAATAGACCAGCTTGTCAACTGGCGGGAAGAAAAAAGTTACTGCAAAAGTGACGAAAAAAGTTTTAGAAAACAGGTATTTGCCAGCTTAGCTCACTTGGTAGAGCAGCTGATTCGTAATCAGCAGGTAGCGAGTTCGATTCTCGCAGCTGGCTCCATAGATAACAGGGGTTTACATGCAAAAAAGGCGTGTAAACCCCTGTTTCGCGTCAAAAGGGCTTTTCTAGCCTATTTAAAGCATGGCAGCGGAACCGCTTTTCGAGAGTATTTCGAGCATGTCCGGGTTTGCACCCCTTGCGTGGTGGAAATATGACCGGCAACCGTTGCGGCCATGACCCGAAGCACCCCAGGCTTTCCCCGGCCAAAACCATTAGGAAAGGCAAAGGCGGCTTGCCGCGCATTCTGTCTCTGGCCGCCGAGAGGGCCAAGGCGTGGTACTATCATCCCAAGAAATGCAAGCTGCTCCAATCCCATCCGCACCGGAAAACACGCTCAGAACGGCGTGAGGCGTGTCAGATCGTCATTGAGACTATCTTGTCCCACCTTGACCTTGCTTCTCTCTGCCTGGGGACGCCAACGCTTGAAAACGGCTTCATCGACATAGACATGCGAACCATAGTCCGTGATTCCGGCATCGGTCAGCGCCGGTGTGAACGGGCTATTGCCTTGCTGAAAGAAGCGGGCTTTATGAAGGTGAAGCAACCCCGCACCATCAACGACCAGGGGGACTATGTGGGCCTTCGGGCGATCCGCGTTGTGACCACTCTTTTTTTTGAATTTCTGAATTTGGGGCCAATGCTCCAACGAGAAAGAGCCAGAGCCACAGAGAGATTGCAACGCCGATCCAGAAAAGCGCAACGCAAGCTGACCGACTTCATGCGCCGAGTGACCAAAGGATTACGGGAATCATTCGGATGGAAGCCCCGCCCACCCCAAGTCGATATGGAAAAGCGCCAGGAAGAAACCCGGCGCTGGAACATAGCTTGTGCGAAATATATGATCGCTGGCCTCGATCCAGACGAGTGCCGACGACGAACCAACACAGAACTCGAATTACCCGCCGACTACAGCCCTAGCAGACGCGCATAGCAGAGTGCGTGCCTGGCCGCGTGGGGTTCTTCTGATTTTTGGGCCTTTCATGGCCTTGCCTACTTCGTCAAAATTGCATTTACCGCCACGGACACATCGTGAAGGGGATTTTTCCCCCTTCCATGCCAACACCACTAAAAATAAGTGTCGCATAGTTGTCCCATAGGTGTCGTGCATAAAACCCAAGAGATAAAAAATTAAGAGAAGGAAAAAGGAAGGAAGCCAGTTTGATTAAGATCATTTAGCCTTATCGGTTCTAATTATGGCGAATAAGCCATAATTAGAGGGCTAAAAGACATGCGACTTCGGCGCGGCCAGTGATGGGAGTAACAAAAATCGATAGAAAGTGAGTTGCCATGACCACCTCAGTACTTACTAGAGATTACAGAACTGGACTTCAAATTCTACAGAATCAAAAGTTTTAATCATAGAGTTGCTTTTTTCTTATTAATATGACTACATACGCAGCAACGTGTTTCTATATAACCCAAAAAAATCGTTAATAACCGTTTATCTCTCTCCACGTTTTCAGCTTGCCCTTGAACGCGTTTCTCCATTCTGAATATGCCCTGATATCACTCTCAATTGTAGTTCTATTTGGTATCTGGAAAACGGTTGTAGCTCCACCATCGTGTTCGGAAGTAGAGTATTTTCCAAATAAATTTAATAAAAAATCAATATCAGATTTTTCGGTGACAACATAGCTCGATAAGTATGATTTTTTGAGATGAATATTCTTAGAAAAGCGTTCATAAGTTTTGTTTGAAAGAACTTCTTCTACAGTACGCTCCAGTAACATTCTAAACTTTTTACACGCTGAATCTATTCTAGTTTCTCTGCCGTGAGAATCCGAAATGCTACACATATCATGCTCATCAAGAATTTTACGGATAGAGTCTATTCGTTCTTGTATATTTTTGGCTAAGTATGGTATTTCATCTGTTACAATACCGCTTATTTCATTGTATCTATCAATTCCAACTACACCACAGTGGATTTGAAGTTTTTCTTTGCAAATATCTATCAGTAGTCGTAAAAATGACAAGTCGTGAGTCAACACAATAACTTGCCGATTGCCAGACAGCTCTGCTATTTTATGGGCGATCAGTTCCCTATAGTCCATGTCTAAAGAGTTTACCGGGTCGTCAAAAATGATAGAATTTTGCCGCCCATCTATTGTACATTCAGCCAGAAAATTAGAAAGAGCAATAATTTTTTGCTCACCTTCACTTAGAACTGAATTTATGGTATCTGTCAGACCTGCCAACCTGCACTGCTGGAATGTATTGCCTTGGGATGTTTTCGTTTTAGTCAATAACACTTTGGCGGCCAGCTCCGGATTGAAATAACGCAAATGATTAATAAATTCTTGATGTTGTAAGATAACAGCTCGGTCTTCAACAAGCTCTCCAATCTTTCTTGAAATGCTCGAAGTGTTGATGGTCGATTGGCATTTATTTAGCCAACTTTTGTAGTGAAATTCATCAAAATAACGTAAAATGATATCCTTATGAGAAAATAGAAACTCTTTTGCAATTAACTCATTATACTCAGCAAAAAATGTGTTTTTATTTTGGAGGAATTGCTTATTCTGTTCAATCTGTGCTTCGATTGTAGGAAGGACGCTGCTTATAATCGGCGATATAGGGATCAGAGCAATATTTAAATTACCACCATTATGCAGATAATAAAGTATGGAATTCTTTATCTGATCAATGTAGTTACAAAACTCAACATATTTCTCTTCAATTCTTGGAATGAGTTGAAATATTTCTGGGACGACTATAAATTGTGGGATATTTAACGATTTTACAATATTTTCCTTGTCTTGAATTGCTTCCTGGATTGCTTGCAAATTCATTGTCACGTCATTCAGAATGAATTTGTTAAAACCAAGTAATCTGCTCTTTGCTTCACTATTTAGTTCTTGTTGGCATAGCACGCATTTTTCTAATGAATCTTGAGAAGGGAATGTTTGCCCATCGGACATACCGTTACTGTGAGCGAACTTCTTTGCAGCGTCCCAAAGAACTCTCCACGGGTTTGTTCCGAATCCGTTGATTGTATTTATGGCTCCCAATTCTTTTACAGCGATGTCATATGCCTGCTTATTTTTTTCGTAAGTGGCTCTTAGGGCAACAATCTCATCGATATTTTGCTTGTTAAATAATATTTCTATATTCAAAAACTGCTGACAAATATTTTTAATCCTTGATCCTAAATTTGTTAGATCTTGAATTGTTTGCTGCTGGTTTGTACTATTTATTAGGGAAAATAGCTCCTGCTTCCTTTCAACATCTTTTGCACTAAACTGTATATACTCATCAATATCGCTTCGCTCTTTTGATTCCAGAGAATCGTACCACTGCGCAGCACTTGTTGAACTTAATGATGAGTCTATATATGGTTTTTGAGTGGTGTAGCTCGCTACTTCTGCTGCTAGTTGTTGGGAAGCGCGAGTTAAAGCCGGAATTAACTTTTCTAAGAGGTCAACCCCGATAGGCTTGTATTCCGTAGGATTTTCGTTGTTTACATATACTTCTCCGCAATCTGTATCAAATA
Organism: uncultured Desulfovibrio sp.; assembly: GCA_900553145.1. Taxonomy (GTDB): domain Bacteria; phylum Desulfobacterota; class Desulfovibrionia; order Desulfovibrionales; family Desulfovibrionaceae; genus Bilophila. The sequence goes on along the minus strand of USCL01000056.1, from coordinate 4,634 downwards.
TAAAAATAGAACTAAGAGCGTGATGTGGTGCATCGCCTTCTGTCCAGAGAAAATTTATATCTTCTCCACTAGTTTCAATAATAAAATTTGCTTGTTGAGTTTCTGGAGAGGGAGAAAATAAATTTTTCTTCAACTCAACTCTTGGGTTTCTGCTCCAACAAAGTTTTTTCAACATCCTTGAATAACTTGATTTCCCAGTACCATTGTTGCCATAGACTACAGTTAACCCATCAGGTGAAAAATGAAGTTCACTTTCCTTATGTAATGCACATATATTTATAGGATTTTTAATTCCTTTCAATTTGGGGTAACTCGTGCCCATATTTGCGATATTTGGGATATGAGCATCGCTAATGGGGATAGGATTAAGGGTGATAGACATCGCTCCGTTTTCTTTTTTGATTAGCGATACTATGTCATTAATGTCTTGGTCTGTAATTAAAGGATTTAAGATTATCCGGCGCAAAGCATCTTTGATGAAGTCTGGCTTGTTCTGTGACCAGCTTAAGATTTCGTTATAGACTGACATTCTGCCCCCCCAAAAGCATTATATGTTATTTAACTTTCTAATGCTGCATTCTGAACAATGAAGTATATTTCAAAAAAATCACATTCCCAAGGAGATGAGTCCTGAACCGCTTGAAAACTATTATTAGTCGCTCAAAAGTACTCATGCAGCCTTTTTCGTAGCAAACTAGTCAGCTCCATTTTGTAGTTCTCGCTCAATCTCTTCGACAGTTGGCAGGCTTGTCTTCAAATCCTCTGGAACGGAGCGGGTAAGTGCATAATCAGATACAGCCAATGGCTTCGCCATATCTCGCAAAGCGTATTCAGCTAAAAGGCCGTTTTTCTTTTTACACAAAATCAGCCCGATAGTTGGATTATCGCTTTCATGGCGCAGAAGATCATCGACTGCTGAACAGTAAAAGTTTAGCTTGCCCGCGTATTCTGGCTTGAAGGCTCCAGCCTTCAATTCAATCACAACATAGCAACGCAATTTCAAGTGGTAGAAAAGCAGGTCGATATAAAAATCTTCTCCGGCCACTTCCAAATGCACCTGTTTGCCGACATAGGAAAATCCGCTTCCAAGCTCCAGCAGAAATTCCGTGATATGCTTCACCAGTTCGCGTTCAACTTCGCGCTCATGTGCTTCATCACCGACAGACAGGAAATCAAAAATATACGGGTCCTTCAGGACTTCTTGCGCCATGTCCGACTGCAACTCCGGCAGGCGGTCTTTGAAGTTACTGACCTTTATGGCGTCAATCTGGCGGGCGTGAAGTTGAGTTTCAATCTGTATTTGCAGGATTGATCGTGACCAGCCATGTTCGATGGCTTGCAGCCCATACCAAAGACGCTCATTGTCGGCCTTGAGCTTCTCGATCAGGGTGATTGTGTGGCCCCAAGGCAATTTGGCAACAACCTGTTGCAAAATTGGAGTGTCCGTGCAAATCTGCGCTAACTGGCGCATATACCTAAAATTTCTTGGCGAAAACCCTTTAATGTCGGGAAAGGCTAGCCGGAGATCATTCCCTAGCCTTTCGATGATTTTGGTTCCCCACCCCTCTGCATCTCGGCGTTCAAGAATTGCTTTTCCAATATCCAAGTATAGGGCAATAAGCTCGGCATTGGCAGCCAGCACGGCAGACATGCGCGCCTTGTGGACACGCGCTTTCAGGTCTTTTAGCAGATCGTCATACCCTTGTGGCAACAGGGTTAGCCCATTATTTTTCATAAATTTTACCGTGTTATGCAATTTGGCAACAGGCTGTTGCCAAATTGGCAAACCATGCCTGTACTTGAAGTGTCAGCTTAGCAACCCTGCAAGGGTTCCTGAGGTTGTTCTTTTTTCTGTAAGCCAGCAGCAATCCCCCGTCAACAAACGGCGTTTTTACGAGAATCCATCCATAGCAATACACAAGCATATTTTGCCATACGCAGAGAATCACAGCCATAGTTCAGCATCCCCAAACATAGCCAAGAATAAGTTGTCATAATTTCTGTCTTTGTGTTCTTAAATGTCTTTATCTGTGCTACTGTATTGGCATTTCAGAGGACAGGACAGAGGAAGTGTACCCACCTTCCGGCGGCTCCATTCCTGTCCTGCCCTGCGGGGCTGCTTATTCGCGGTTCCGCTCAACGCCAAAACAAGAGGCAGACCCCATGAAGATGGCATTCACGCTAGCCGTTCTGCTTTGTCTGTATACACCAGCAGTCGCAGCGGAACTTTACGCCACGCCAGAGCCGCCCGCCCAACTGGTAGAAGCTATCGCCCTTCAGGAATCCGGCCTAAACCCTTTTACGATCAATATAGCCGGAAGATCCTACTACCCTGCCACGCGGGAGAAAGCGAAACAGCTCATACAAAAGGCGATTGCGGCTGGCTTGTCTTTTGACGTTGGTAAAATGCAGATAAACTCATGGTGGATGGAGCGTTACGGCATAGACCCGTTATCACTGCTCGACCCGGCCATCAATGAGAGTTGGGGTACATGGATACTTGCGGAAGAGATCGCCCGCTACGGCCTGAACTGGAAAGCCGTGGGCAAATACCATTCCCCAGACCCAGAACGTGGCAGGCGCTACGCTTGGCTCGTTTATCGTCACTATGCAGGCCTAAGAGCCTCCAAAATTCAGGAGGCTCCTTGTACCGAGCAAAAAGTTGATTCTCAGAACCTATCTGACCCCAGAGGAACACGCACAAATCAAAGCCTCGGCCAGCAAGGCGGGGCTGTCCCTTTCCACCTTCAGCAAAAGGGTGTGCCTTGGGTTTTCCGTCCCAAGTCTGGAGCATCAAGAGGCAAGAATTGAATTACGCCACCTCAAAGGCGACCTCGGCAGACTTGGCGGTCTGGTGAAACAGGCATTGGCGAATGGCGCGGACAGGCAGACAGTTCACCGCCTTTTACATGAACTGGACGCCCGGCAGCGGGAAGTTCAGCAGGCCATAGCGGTCATACGATGATCAGCAAAAAAGTAGGCATCCGTCCCAAAAATGATAACTACGCCCGTCTTGCTGACTACATTGCTGGCGCCGGTCATGAAGGTGAAAAAAGATTCATGTACTGGTGCGCCGGATGCCTTGGTGACGATGATTACCAGAACGGCATTGCCGAGGCCGTGGACGTTCAGGCCATGAACATCCGCACCACGAAAAACAAAACCTATCACCTTGTGATCAGCTTTCGCTTAGAGGATGAGGCAAAATTGACGCCGGAGATATTCAGGGCCATTGAAGAGCGCTTTGCCGCAGCGTTGGGGTACACCGATCACCAGCGGCATTGTGGCGTCCATAAAAACACTGCCAATCTCCATATGCACGTTGCCTACAACATGATCCACCCGGAGCGGTACATCCGGCACGAGCCGTTCCACGATTTCTGGAAAAAAGACACCGTATGCCGAGAGCTGGAGCAGAAATATGGCCTTGTCATTGATAATGGCCGGGGCAAAGAAAACAGTGGCCTTTGGGCGGAAAAGCCACCTTTATTGAAGCCCACACAGGCCAGCAATCCTTTGAATCCTATACCAAGGCCCACAGAGACAATCTTTTGCATGTTCTGGCAACAGCAACGGATTGGCAAACGCTCCATGAGGAGCATGCCCTTTATGGCTTGGAGATAAAGCCCCACGGTAACGGATTGGTCATAACTGATCGCCACAACCAACACCATACCGTAAAGGCCAGCACGGTAGACAAGGCATTGTCATTAAAAAAGCTAGAGGAAAAATTGGGGCCATATCTTCCGGCGCAGGACTTAGAGAAAATACCGGAGCAAAGCCGGTATATCCATGCTCCCCTACGCCATCACCACGCCCGAACACGGGACGGCCTTCGACATCGCCGGGAAGGGCATAGCCAAGACCAAGGCGACCGAAGAAGCCATCCGCATCGCCGCCCAGATGGCCGCGCCCAAGGTGTAGTTTTTAGTATATCATAAGATCGATTCTTCTCATGTAGGGAGGTTGCAGTTTTTACATGCTGTAATCTCCCTGTCTTTTTACTTGCGATACTGCTCGGGAAGGAACTGCTTGAAGACGACGATCGTTTCCTTGATGGGGCGGATCATGCGCGAGCTTTTGATGAAATCGGCGTCGTTGATGAAGTAGGTAAGTAGGGTGACCATGACGGCGCAGATGAGGAAGCCTTTGAGCCCGCCCACGGCGGCCCCGGCGAGATGGTTGATCCAGTCGGCGTAGGCCATCTTGAGGAACGAGTGGAGGGCGCGGGAAAACATGCTGATGACGAACATCACCATGCAGAGGATCAGCACGTAGGCGACGATGTAGACCCACTGGGAGGCCGTATACTGGGCAAAGATGCGGCCCAGTTCGCCGTAGTATCGCCCGGCGAGCCAGACGCCGCCGAGGATGCCCACAAGCCCCGCCACTTCGTCGAGGAAGCCGCGCAGCGCGCCGCGCAGGGTGAACAGGGCGATGACCGAAAGCAGCACGACATCCAGAATATTCAGGTCGTAAGGAAGCGTCATAGAAAAAAGGGGTTGAAGGTTTCCCCCATTCCGGGGGCAGGTACGGCAAACGCTGCAATCCGGCGGATCACAGCGTCATCATGCGGGACATTCTTTGAGCCTCCCCGATCCAAAACACGAAAGTCTTAGGAAGGAGAGGGGTGG
>USCL01000055.1 GCA_900553145.1 uncultured Desulfovibrio sp. | reverse complement strand
GTCGCTGATGCGGCCCTTGGCGGCGGCCATGTCCTCGGCGTTGGCGGCGAGGATGTGCCGGAAAATGGTTTCGTCCACCTTCTTGCGCACCGTGGTTTCGGGCTCCACCCCCGCGAGGCGGCTGCGCTGCCACGAGCGCAGGACGAAATCGCTGACCACGGTGGTGTCCACGGGCAGGCCCCGGAAAAAATTTTCCTTCTGGGCCGAAATGGCCTCCTGCCGGGCGTCGGACTGGAGGTACGAGTCATGGGTGTCCGTCATGGGAAGGCTCCCGCGGCGTCCGCCCTGACGCGGGTGCGCCGCATGTGACAATTGTGCATATGTCAATTGTACATGTCATAGTTTATGACACGAAGGCAAGCCTTTTCCGGCGAACCGGGAGAGGATTGTTCCCTTTTTCATAAGACGTACGCGGATCGGGCCGAAATGGAGAGGGCTGGATCGCTTCTTGCTGTCCGCAGAGTGTCGTTCGCGCGCTGTGCGCAACCGTATGCAGAACCGCGGGGGCCGTCAGCCTCGCGCCGCCCGCGTCATCATCAAGGAGAAACCAGCCATGCTCATCGACTTCCGCGTCCGCCCTCCGTACAAGACCAACCTCACCACCTCGCTCTACAACAAACCCGCCCCTTCCTCCGATCCCACCAAGCAGTCGATTTTCCTGATCGGCAAGGAGCGCGTGCCCTCGGCGGAAGCGCGCTCCATCGAACTCTTCATGCAGGAGATGGACGAAACCGAAACCGAGCGCGCCGTGATCATGGGCCGCAAGGCCGACGAGTATGGTTCTGTGGACAATGACGAAATCGACGAACTCGCCCGCGCCTATCCGGGCCGCTTCATCCCCTTCGCGGGCGTCAACCCGAACCTGCCCGGGCAGGTCGAGGAAATCGAACGCGTCGCCGCGATGGGCTTCCGTGGCGTGGGCATCGACGCCGGATGGCTGCGCCGCCCGCTGTACCACGACGATCCGGTCTTTGACCCCATTTATGCGAAATGTCAGGAACTCGGCATGATCGTCTCCCTGACCTCCAGCTTTATGCTCGGCCCGGATCTGAGCTACTCCGAGCCCTGCGCCATCCAGCGCGTCGCCACGAAATACCCGGCTATGAAGATCGTGGTGCCGCACGGCTGCTGGCCGCATGTCCACGCCGCCCTCGCCGTGGCGATCCGCTGCCCCAACGTGTATCTCATGCCCGACTGCTATATTTATATCGACGGGTTCGCGCTGTCCGACGAGTACATCAAGGCCGCGAACACTTACCTGAAATACCGCATCCTCTACGCCAGCTCCTACCCGGTGCGCAGCCTCGGCCAGTGCCTCCGGGGCTGGAAGGCGCGCGGGTTCACCGACGAAGCCCTCCAGAATACGCTCTACGACAATGCCGCGCGGCTTCTTGGTGAAAAATAAGACATATTGCAACAGCAGAGCAGGCCGCATGCGCCCATAAGAACGCCCCGCCCCGGATGTCCGGGGCGGGGCGTTTTCCTTTTGGAACACCTTAGCTCATATCCGTTTGCCTGTAATATACCGGAATCAAAAAAAGCTTTGCCGTGCCTTCCGGTGTGGTATAAATCAATGACATGTCACGCGTGCATGTCATTTTTTTAGACATAAAAAAAACGGCGTGGAAAGCGCTACCATACTTAATCATGTTGAATAAATGGATAAATGAAAAAGAAAGCTTCTTTTGTATGAATTGGCACAATCGTTGCCTTATATCTTGCATAAAAAAGCACAAAAAGGCCCGATCCGTACTTTCATCCCCGGAGCGTCTATGTCCACTTCCGTCCTGTTCACACCCCTGACCATCAGGAAAACCACCCTCAGGAACCGCATCATGCTGCCCTCGATGGTCACGCATTACTGCGCCGTCAACGGCGAGGTCAGCGAACGCCTCATAGCCTACCACGCGGAACGCGCCCACGGCGGCGTGGGGCTCAACATGCTCGAATCCACCAGCGTGGACGATACGGGCAAAAGCTACTGGCCCGGCGTGAGCATCGCTTCCGATCTCTTCATCAAGGGGCTGCGCAAGCTCACGGACGCCATCCACGCCCGCGGCGGCAGGGCGGGCATCCAGCTCAACCACGCCGGACGTCTGGCCCAGCCCGCCGTGTCCGGCCATCCCCGCCAGCTCGTTTCCTATGTCCCCGGCCTGACCACCTATGACGAAATCCATGTCATGGACGAAGACGACATCGAGCGCGTCATCGGCTGCTTCTGTTCCGCAGCGGAACGCGCCGCCGAGGCCGGGTTCGACGTCATCGAAATCCACGGCGCGCACGGCTACCTCCTCTCGCAGTTCATGTCCCCGCTGTTCAACCGCCGCGAGGACGCCTACGGCGGCAGTTTCGAAAAGCGGATGCGCGTGCCCGTGGAAGTCATCCGGGGCATCAGGAAGCGCCTCGGCCCCGACTTCCCCTTGTTCTTCCGGTGCAGCGTCGAGGAGTACCTGCCCGGCGGCATCACGCTGGAACTGGCCCGCGACATCGCCCGTTCCGTGGCGGACAACGGCGTCGATCTGTTCAACGTCAGCGTCGGGCTTGGGGAAACCAACCGCTTCACCGGCCCGCCGCCCTGCCTGCCCAAAGGCTGGAACGCGGATCGCGCCGCCGCAATCAAGGAAGCCCTCGGGGATCGCGCCCTCGTGGGCGTAGCCGGGCGCATCATCGACCGGGAATCCGCCGAAGCCGTCCTCGGTTCCGGCAAGGCCGACCTCGTGGTCATGGGCCGGGCGCTCATCGCCGATCCCGACCTGCCCGGCAAGCTCGCCGCGAACCGCGACGGCGCGGTCATCCCGTGCGTGGGCTGCAATGAGGGCTGCGTGGCCCGGCTGCGCGAGCGCAAGCCCCTTGCCTGCGCCGTCAACCCCCGCACCGGCTGCGAAGGCAGGTATCCCCGCACCCCGGCCTCCGTCTCCAAGCATGTCGTCATCGTGGGCGGCGGACCCGCCGGGATGCAGGCCGCGCTCGTCGCCGCCGAACGGGGCCATCGGGTGACCCTTTTCGAAAAGCGGACCCGCCTCGGCGGGCTGGCCAACATCGCCGCCCTGCCGCCGCACAAGGATCTGTACGCCGTGCTCGTGAACCGCCTCGGCGAACGACTGATCGCTTCCGGGGTCAAGGTGTTCCTCGGGACCACGCCTTCCGTGGCGGATATCGCCGCGCTCAAGCCGGACGCCCTCATCGTCGCCACGGGGAGCGCGCCCGTCATCCCCCGCTTCTGCGAAGGCGTCGCCAACGCCGTCACCGCCGGGGATATCCTCACCGGCAAGGCCAAGGCCGGGCAGCGGACGCTTGTCATCGGCGGCGGCATGGTGGGCAGCGAAACCGCCGAATTCCTCGCCCTCAAGGGCAAGGAGGTCACTATCCTCGAACTGCGGCCCGAACTCGCGGCGGACATGCAGGCCCGCGCCCGGAGTTTCCTCCTCGAAAGCCTCCGGGAGCACAAGGTCAAGGCGCTCACGTCCACCGAGCTGGTTTCCGTCGATCCCTCCGGCCGCGTCGCCGTGAAGGACGCCTACGGCTCCCAGCGCGAACTCCCGCCTTTCGACACCCTTGTCCTCGCCCTCGGCTACCGCCCGTCGAACGCCCTGTGCGCGGAGCTTTCGCTGGCGGGCGTGCCCTTCACCGCCATCGGCGACTGCCGCCGCGTGGGCAAGGTGCTTGACGCCATGCACGAGGCCTACGCCGTAGCCTATAACCTGTAGCCGCCCCGCGACCGGAGGAGGTTCATCATGGTTCCCGTTTTCGACCGCAGGAAACTGCGCCCGCTCATCCTGATTCTCGCCATAGCGCTCTGCGTGTTCCAGCTCACGACCTGCACGGGCGCATGGCTGCTCGATCCGCTGATTGTCCGGGCCACGCACGTGGGGCTCGTGCTCTCCATGCTGTTCCTGTGGCGCTCCTCCAACCGGGCCCTGCGCAAGACCCCCCGGCCCGAGCCGATCTGGTCGTTCCTGTTCGACCTCCTCATGATCATGCTGAGCGCCGGGGCCGCGGCCTACATCATCACGAACTTCTCCTACATTCAGGACAGGATGCCGCATATCGACGAGCTGAACGCGTGGGATCTCTTCTGGGGGGCCGGGCTCATCGTCGCCATCCTTGAGGCCACCCGGCGCGTGGCGGGCCTCGCCCTCGTCATCGTGTCCGGCATCGCGCTGCTGTACGCCTTCTTCGGGCACCTCCTGCCCGGCAACATGGGGCATCTCTATCTCGCCCCCAACCAGATCGTCGAATCGCTGTATTTGCTCAACGACGGCATCTGGGGCTCCTCCATCGGCGCTTCGGCCACGATCATCTACGTGTTCATCCTGTTCGGCGCGCTGCTCGAAAAGACCAACATGGCCAGCGTGTTCCTCGAGCTCGCCTGCCTCGTCACCCGCAACGCCAAGGGCGGCCCGGCCAAGGCGGCCATCTTCGGCAGCGCCCTCTTCGGCAGCGTTTCCGGCAGCGCGGCGGCCAACGTCTACGCCACCGGCACCTTCACCATCCCGCTCATGAAGCGCGTGGGCTACCGTCCCGAATTCGCGGGCGCGGTCGAGGCGGTCGCCTCTTCGGGCGGCCTGATCATGCCCCCGGTCATGGGCAGCATCGCCTTCGTCATGGCCGAATACACGGGCATCAGCTACCTGAGCATCTGCAAGGCCGCGCTCCTGCCCGCCGTGCTCTACTACCTGTCGCTGTTCACCATGATCCACTTCGAGGCGCTCAGGCACGGCCTCGGCGGCACCCCGTCCGACCTTATCCCGGAACTGCGCTCCATCAGGCGCAAGCTCTACTACCTCGCGCCGTTGGCCCTGCTCATCGTCCTCATGATCGCCGGGCGGAGCATCATCTTCTCGGCCCTGCTCGCCTGCGCCGCCGTGGTCGCCCTGTCCTTCCTGAGCCCCGAAACGCGCCTCACCCCGTCCCGCTTCCTCGCCACGATGGAAAACGCGGCCGCCAACCTGCTCATGATCGCGGCGTGCTGCGCCTGCGTGGGCATCGTCATCGGCGTCGTGACCATGACCGGCTTCGGCTTCAGCTTCGTCAACCTCATGGGCTCGCTCGCGCAGGTGCATATCGGGATCTTCCTGCTGGTGCTCGCCGGGACGTGCGTGATCTTCGGCATGGGCCTGCCTTCCCTGCCCGCCTACATCCTCGTGGCCACCTTCGGCGCGCCCGCGCTGGTGCAGGCCGGGGTCCCGGTGCTGGCCGCCCACCTGTTCGTGATGTACTTCGCCATCTCTTCCGGCATCACCCCGCCCGTGTGCCTTGTGGCCTACGCCGGGGCCGCCATCGCCGACGCCCCGCCCATGAAGACCGGCTTCACCGCCTTCAAGCTCGGCATCGCCGCCTTCATCGTCCCCTTCATCTTCATCTTCGAACCCGCGCTCCTGCTCATGGGCGACTGGCCCACCATCCTGCAGGCCGTGTTCACCGCCGTCCTCGGCGTCGTCTGCCTCGCCTCCAGCATGCAGGGATGGCTGTTCATCGAATCCGTGCTCATCGAGCGGATCATGATGTTCGCGGCGGGGATCGTGCTCGTCTACCCGGGCCTTCTCACCGACCTCATCGGCTTCGGCACGGCCAGCCTCGTGCTGTTCATCCAGATTGTCCGTCAAAAGCGGCTCTGCGCCGCCTGATCCGTCCCTCCGCTTCCGGGCTTCCCGCCCGCAACCCTTCACCGGGCTTCGGCCCGCATCCCCCAGAGGAGCCTGTCATGTCCCTCCTGCACAAGGCCATAACGCTTTCCGGCGCTTGCGCCATCGGCCTGACCCTCGCCTTCGCCGCCCCCGCCGCCGCTGAAGACGCCAAGCCCATCAACTTCCGGGCCGTAGGCGGCGCGGTGCTCGGCGGCACGTGGAACGTCGGCCTCACCGGCGTCGGCAAGCTGGTCAACGACCGGTACCCCGGCAGCGCCATCAACGTGCTGCAGGGGGCGTCGGTCAGCAACCCGCTCCGCCTCGAACAGAACGCCGCCGACGTCACCCTGACCCAGACCTTCAACACCGTGGCGGCCCGCGACGGCAAGGACCCGTATAAGAAGCCCCTCAAGAACGTGGCTTCGCTCGCCAACATGAACGACACTTCGCGCCTGTCCATCATCGTCTCCGCCGACCTTCCCGTGAACACGTTCGACGAGCTGATGGAAAAGAAACTGCCCATCCGCCTCGATCGCGGGGCCAAGGGCACCCTGCACAACGTGGTCGGCGCCATGCTGCTGGCCGAATACGGCTACACCTACGACGACATCACGAAATGGGGAGGCGCGCACACCGCCGTTTCCGCCAACGACCGGGTCGGCATGTTCCAGGACGGCACGCTGAACGCCTATTTCACCCTCGGCCCCGGCCAGCAGTCCCACATTCAGGAACTCGTGCTCAACGCCAAAGTGAAGTGGCTCCCCCTGTCCGACAAGGTCCTCAAGAGCGTCACCGCCAAGACCGGGCAATCCATCGGCGTCATCCCCGCCGACTTCTACGGCGGCGCGGTCGGCAAGGACGTCCCCTGCATCACCGACTCCACGGTCATGCTCGTCCGCAGGAACATGTCCGACGCCGACGTCTACAAGATCACCAAGGCCATTGTGGAAGGCTATAAGGAACTGCATGCCGTCCAGCCCACGTGGAAGACGCTCGTTCCCGGGCACATGGCCGACAACCTCGCCCTGCCCCTGCATCCCGGCGCGGAAAAGTATTACCGCGAGGCCGGCATCATCAAGTAGGTTTCCCTGCCCGTATTCCGGCGGGCAGGGAAACCCTCTCCGAACCAAGAAAACCCGGCCCGAGCCTCGCCGTTCCTCAACGGGCCGGGAACCACTTCCGAAAACATGCGGGAACGTCCCCATGCCCCACCGCCTCCGGGGCCGGGAGTACCGCAAAAGGACGACATTATGGTCATCGACTTCCGTATCCGCCCACCGTACAAAGGTTTCATGAATCTCGGCATCGTCAAGAACTGGCAATCCGTGCCCGACGATCCCCGCAAAATGCGTCCCACCGGGTTTGAGCGCCGCCCTGTCCCTTCCATGGAGCACGCCTCCGTGGACATGCTCGTCGACGAGATGAAGGCCGCCGGGGTGGCCAAAGGCGTGCTGCACGGGCGGCATACCGGCAACGCCCGTTACGGCGACGTGAGCAACGCCGAGGTCAACGAGCTGCTGCTCCGCTATCCCGGCCTGTTCGTGGCCCTCGCGGGCATTTCCCCCAACGCCCCGGACGCGCTTGAGGAAATCGAACGCTGCGTCCGCGACTGGGGTTTCAAGGGCGTGGCCCTCGATCCCGGCTGGTGCAGCCCCGCCATGTACGCCACCGATCCCAAGATCGAGCCTATCCTCGATCTCTGCCAGCAGCTCGGCGTATTCGTCAGCATCACCATGAGCGCTTACGGCGGGCCGGATCTCAGCTACTGCGACCCCACGCCGCTCGTGCCCATGCTCCGCAAATTCCCCAAGGTGAACGTCGTCATCCCGCACGGCTGCTGGCCCAAGGTACAGGAGGCCGTGGGCGTGGCCCTGCTCTGCCCGAACCTCTACCTCGCCCCGGATTGCTATTTCTTCCTGCGCAACATGCCCATGCGCCACGAATACGCCAACGCGGCGAACTCGTTCCTCAAGTACCGCTTCCTGTTCTCCACGAGCTACCCCATACGCGGCTTCGCGCAGGCCATCGAAGACTGGAAAAACGCCGGGCTCGAACCTGAATCCCTCCAGCGCTCCCTCTACGACAACGCCGCCGAGCTGCTCGGGATTTGACGCATCGCCTCCCCCAAAAACGCATACCGGCCGGGAACATTCCATTCCCGGCCGGTATGCGTTTCCATCCCTTCCTTCAGAAGCCGCCCTCAAACGCCTCCCCGCCGTTGTTTACACAAGGAGCCTCTCCAGTATATGGTATGCGGATCAAAGCCCTGTTCAGCAAGTGGGCTTCACGATATGCAGGAGAGCCTTCCATGGAAAAACGAGGATTCGATCTGGCGATGCACTACTTCAGGGCGTTCGCCATCTTCTCCGTCATGAGCGTCCATATGTGGATTGTGCCGCCTCTTGAAGGCCATGAGTCCATGACCCGTTTTCTGGATATGCTCCGTGGTGTCCTGTTCCATTCGAGTACGTTGTATTTCGTTTTCATTTCAGGATACCTGTTCCATTTTCTGGCACAGAGAAAATTCGATATAAAGACATACTATAGGAAAAAACTGCTCAACGTCATTGTCCCTTATGTGATCTTGTCCGTCTTTTTTACGGGATACGCCTTCTTCTGGTACTCCTACACGGGGGAAGTGCCCCGCTTCGCCAAGCTGGCGACCGGATGCTGGGAGTTTTTCCGGGCGCTGCTGTACGGGGATGTCGTCCTGACCTACTGGTATATCCCGTTCATCGCCACGATATTTCTCATAAGCCCCCTGCTGCTGCGTCTGAGTAAAGACCGGTTCGCCCTGCTCACCTTGTTCGCCGTGTGGGTCCCCCTGCTCATCCCAAGGACGGAATTAACGGACTTTTTCCATAACTACGCCTTCTTCTTTCCCGCGTACCTGCTCGGCATGTTCTATTCCATGAACCGGGGACTGATCCTCGCATTCATCGCCAGGCATATCAAAATCCTCGTCGCCTTCTCGCTCCTCTTCACGGCCCTCCTCGGCATCAATGCCTATGAGGAAATCCTGCCGAACATCGAGGCCGCCTACTACATGCAGAAGGTGTGCATCGGCGCGTGCGTGGTGCACTTTCTCGAAAAGATCAAGCATATCCGCATTACGATCCTTGATCTCATCGCCACGTACAGCTTCGCCCTGTACTTCCTGCACGACTTTATCCTGTTCACCTTCCAGAGCCTGCTGTTTGCTTTTTTCGGCATCCTCCTGCCGGAAAGCCTGTTTTTCGTATCCCTGTTCACCTTCTTCTGCGAAGTGGCCATTTGCCTGCTTCTGAGCATGGGCATCAAGAAACTGCTCGGCCCACGCTCGCGGTATGTCATCGGTTCCTGACGGCGGCGGCTGCCGAAAGATGGCCTGTCTCACGGCGGGCCGCCTTGGCTTACGCCCAGCCCGCCGGACGCTTCGGCCTCTTCAAAGGCCGTCGGCGTTACGGAATACTCCCTTCCCTTCCAGCAATGCGTGGACTGCCCTCACGTTGCGGGCAATCCCGGATCCGGACGGCGCCCCACCCGCCGGACGGAGGAATCGCGTTGCGGGCAATCCCTTCCCGCAAGCAAAAGACTTCCCATCTCTTTAAAAAGATTGCATAATAATCCCTGTCAAAGCCCTTCGGACAGACGGAGGCGCATGACCGGCATCCGTGAAAGCGCCCGCAGGAGGCACGCCACGGCAACGCAGTCCCTGTCGGTTTTTCTGGATCGATTTTTGCTGTTTCACCGTTAGAGCATCATTTCCATCAACATCCTTGGCATGCTCGCATGCCGTATCCTTTGAGGAACAACCATGAACGCGACGCCATACATCGAAGCCCTGAGCAAAGAAACGGGGATGGACATCATCCTGTCCGCATCCGGATCCGCAGCCCTTTCGCTCGGAGGGCGGAACCTCTTGATCCAATGGCTCGAAGCGACGCATTCCTTTGTCGTGTATGTGGAAGTCGGCGCACTCGGCGGTTGGCGGAATGGCGAAATCTGCCGTCTGCTGCTGGCCTCGAACTTCCTGCTCGCGGACACGCAAGGCGGCGCGCTCAGCTACAACGACGCCACCGGCATGGTGGGCCTGAACTTCCCAATCCCGGTCTACGGGCTCGACGCCGGGGATTTCCTCAAGGCCGTCAACAACATCATCCTGTTCTCGGAAACGTGGAAAACCCGCCTCGACGCCGTGAACAAGGAGCAGGAAACCCTTGCGGAACAGTCGCAACAGGCCGTCCTCGAAGAGGATTCGGGGGAATCCCCGGACCCCTCCTTCGCCGCCGCGCAGTTCCTCCGCGTCTAGGGTCCGCCCTCATTAAATGCCGTCCGCAAAAAGCCGGTTTTCCCTTTACAGGCAGGCGCACGGGGGAAAGGCGGCGAAGGCGCAGCAGCGTTACGCCGAGATGCCCTTCCCCCCATCGCAACGCAGCCAGTTGGGAAAAGGCGGTTTTATGAGGGCTGCCCCTAGGCCACGTGCCGGACACAGTATCCCGTTTCAGCCACAGGAGGCCATATGCCCGTTTCCCTTCAGCAGTTCTTCACCACCGCCAACGCCGTTGGCGATTCCGCATCTCTTTTCCTTCAGAACGGCGGCGAGTCAGTCGGCGATGCATCCTCGCTGCGCGGCATCCATACGCTTTCCCGCAACGCCAAGGCCGAAGAAAATCGGGCCACGGTCACGGCGTTCTTGAACGCGCTGGAACAGTCCCCGCAGTTCCGCAACATCAACGCCGACATGCGGGGCATGCTCAACGCCAAGATCGAAGGCGGCAAGCCCCTCACCGCCGAAGACGTCAAACTCGTGCGTGATTCCGTCCTCTATGGCGAAGCGTTGGCCGTAGGGCATCAGCTCGCCGACAGCAACGCGCTCCCGGCCGGTCACGCCACCTCCTTCGCCCAGTTCGCCATGATCCGCAACATGGACATCGCCACCCCCGAGGGGCAGAGGGAAGCCGTACAGGCCTACCTCTGCGAAAAAGTCATCCCGCAAAACGTCGGCCCGCTCACGCAGCTGCCCGGCCTTGGGGAACGCGGCGCGGCCATGACCACGGCCCTCTCCCGGCTCAACCAGCCGCTCACGGGCGCCGACGGCTTCTTCGCCAACCAGTTGCGGGCCGACATGGAAGCCCACGGGACCGACGGGGCCTTTACCCGGATCCAGACGGCCTTCCGCGACGCCAACGCGGCAACCATCGACATCCTGTCCTCGCTGAAAAACGATATGGTGGGCCTGCTGCCGCAGCTTCCCAACGGCAAGGACATGATCGCCACGCTCAAGGAAGCCCTCCCGACGCTCGGACGGGACGGCATGCAAGGCTTGGCCATGAGCTTCGCCACGAACATGCCGACGCTTGCGACGCCCGCAGAACGCCAAGACGCCGTGCGCGGCTTCATGCTGCGGGCCGCCGTGGGAGCGGGCGGCGTCCGTCAGGCCATGACGCTTGCCGGGCTGCCCGAAAACTTCACCTCCGCCCTCGGCAACAACCCTGCGGTGATCAAGCATTGCAACGCGTTGCTCAACGACAATCCCGGCCCCGGCACCTATCCTTCCCAAGAGCGCGTGGCCGAGGTCATGGACATCGCCGTACAGGTCTTTATGGAGGACAACCTGCCTCTGCTCCGCGAGTTCGCCATCATGGCCCAAGACCCGCCGGGCAACCTGAATCCTCCGGTCACCGCGGAAACCATGCCCCGCTACGTCAACGCCATGCTTGCGGGCGACGTGATGGTGGAGCAGCTCCTCAACGACAGCGTGCCCATGGACGCCGCTTTCCTTGAACGCATCGCCGAGCACGCCGAGGCGCTCAACTCGGCGGGCCACAGCTTCAAGGGCGATTACGGCGCGGACGACATCGCCGCCGTGCTCCGCAATTCCATCTCCATGCTGCTGGCCCGGCGCGGGGTCACGCAGGACATGCTCCCCGGGCTCATGCAAAACGCGGTGGACAAGTTCGGCCCCCTCGCCAACCAGTTCGCCACGCTCAACGGGGCCATCCAGCGCGGCCTCGGCGGGATCCGCGGTCTGGAATTCCTCAAGGAAAGCATGACCCAGTTCCGCAGCCTCGAAGGCCACGCCCGCGCCCTCATCAGCCTCATGTCCCGGGAGCAGAAAGTCGATCTCGGAGTCGCCGTCCCCGGCGACGTCGACCCGCAGTCCGAAGAAGTCCAGCGGCAGGACGGCGAACGCTTGAGCGATTTCCTCGAATCGACGTTCGAGGTGTTCGGGGATACCGAGCAGATCCCCGTTGTCTTGCGCGAGTTCGCCCGGGCGCACGGCCTCGACATCCCCCGACTGAGCAATACGCAGCGGGATGCCCTGTCCCAAGCCAACAGGGACAGCCTCAATGCCGTCATGGACGAGTTCATTCCCGAACGGAACCTCGTCGTGGAAACCAATACGGATGCCTTCCGTACCGTCTTCGACCAGACCAACCGGGACGGGGCGCTTGCCGGCCTCCGGCCTGACGCCATCAACCCGCGTCCGTTCAGCCAGCGCGTCAGCCAAGCCCTCACGCCGTTGCTGGCTGAAGCCAACGCGGAAGGGCGCGACATCGACGCGGCGGAACTGCGCCGCCTCGCCGGGGACGCCATCGGAGCCGAGTTCCTGAGCCTCAAAGGCACGCTGGACGACATCGACGCCCTGCCAGCCGAACGTTTCAGCCCTGCCGACAAGGGCGTCATGAAGGACATCGCCCAGCGTTACGGCGTGCGGGATGCCTCGGCCATAGGGACCGTCTTTGCGGCGGCGAAGGAACTGCCTATCCCGACC
Source organism: uncultured Desulfovibrio sp. (assembly GCA_900553145.1). Classification (GTDB taxonomy): domain Bacteria; phylum Desulfobacterota; class Desulfovibrionia; order Desulfovibrionales; family Desulfovibrionaceae; genus Bilophila. The sequence continues at coordinate 3,950 of USCL01000055.1, read as the reverse complement.
GAACTCGTCAGGCTGGCAAGGCTGGATGAAACGCCGGGGCGCTTCACGCAGGCCGTCATGGACACGTCCGAACAGTTCTGCTCGTTCCACCAGCAGTATGCGCAGCTTCCCGGAGCCGAAGATCTGCTCCCCATGCTGTGCGACTTCATCCTTGAAGGCGCGACGCCGGATCAGCTCGCCAACGTCTCGGCCAATATGCAATCCGACACGGCCCACAAACTCGCCGGGGCCTGCCTTCACATTGCCGGGCATCCGAAGGCCCCGAACGACACCGCCCCGCTTATGGGCGCGACGCAGATCATGAACAACCTGCGCCTGAATGCCGAATACCGGCTTGGACGCAACCCGCAGCTTGATCCCATGTACTTCACCGACGAAATCGGCCACCTGTGCGAGATGCCCGGCGACGCCGATTCGCCGCTCGAGCGGCTCGGACGGTCCGCCCCCGGGGTTGTCACGCCTTTCGACGTGCAAATGGGACGCCACTCGGAACGGCTCACGCCGCAGCAGTGGGAACAGCTTCGCGGCGTATATACGCAACTCGCCCAGACCGCGCAGGGCGGGCAGGACTTCCTGCTCCCGTACTGGGTGGAAACATCCGCCCGCGATCTCCTCGCCGCGCAGGCGGCCAATCCCGGCAAGCCGCTCTCCAGACAGCAGATCTGGGATGCAATGGTCGGCGGCCCCATGCCCAAGGACGTACGGGCCGAACGCTTCGGCGCCGATCTCCTCACGTACGTTTCCCATACGTATACGGGCCTGCTCCGCGCCGCGGCACCGGACACGCCTCAGCCGGTCGTGGACGCCGCGCTCATGAACAGCAGCAGTTTGGGCCTGAGCCCCAAACGGCTCATCGCCTTGACCCCGCCCCATGCCAAGCTCTCCCTGAGCGACATTTCCCTGAGTACGGGCATGGGCTCCTTGAACGGCATCACCCCGGATACGGCCTATGGCCTTGCGACGGACTTCCGCCGCCGGGGCCAGAACACCGTCATGCGGTTTGAAGGCCGCAGCGGAAACGGTTTCGCCACCAGCCCCTTCGGCATCCCGGATGAGGAAAATACGCCCCGGCACCCGCATTTCACGGAAATCATCAGCCGGGTACGCGGCATGACCCATTCCGAAGGGCAGCTTGCCCGCGTGATGCAATGCTTCTCGCAAGCGCCGTTGATCCTGCCCCGCGTGCTCAGCACGTGCTTCCCCGGCGTGGCCTTCAGCGAGCACGGGAATTTCTCCGTTTCCGCCAAGGAACAGCAGGACGGCACCGTCCTCGTGGACATCTCCTCCGATCCGTCGCTGCCCCTCACCCTAGACATGCGGATCCGCGTCGGCACGGACGGCTCGCATACGTTTGAGCGGCTTGACATGAGCAGGCCGTAACCGTTTCCTTCCATAAACCGGGCCGCGTGTCGGCCCGGCACGAAAACCGCCTCCGGACGATCCCCGGGGCGGTTTTCGCATTGACGGGGCGCCTCCTGTGGGGATTTCCCGGATAACTCTCTTTGTTAACCGGGATTGGTTCCCACTGGATCTTGGCAAAAAAACTGTCAGGGCCGGATTCCGCGTCGCCATTCCCAAGGAGGTACGGCTTCGGTATCCGCCCAAAGGCCACGTTTTACGGATCGCGCGGTGTTTTGCAGCTGTTCCCAATGGGGACAGTTCCGGCAATGCCGAGGCCACACCCAAGCCAACCCGGATTCCAATAAGGCCGCGGCTTCCGCCTGACGGCAAACGAACAACGGCAACCAGGCCGTCCGTAACGCTCCTCTCCTCTTTCTTCAACTTGAACCGATTGATAAAGCGCAACGGACAAGACGAAATTCTTAGCCGCCTCCCCCATCGGCTGTTTGCGTTCCGGGGCGTCGATCCCGTAAAGCCGGATTTTTACTTGTCCGGCATCGGCAAAACGTTCCACGGTGAGCGTGTCGCCATCGGCTATGGCAACGACACGGCCCTGCCATGCGTGACAAGTTGAAACCGTGGACCAGAGCCACAGCAAAGCAAAATAAATCTTAATCATGTATGTTAATATAACGTACATGATTAAGATATGGAAGCGCCTTTCTCGGTACATACCGAGCATGAAGACAACAAGACGTAAACTGGTTGGAGTCGGCGTCGCCATCAGGGCGTTCCGGCAGGAAGCGGGGCTCTCGCAGGATGAGCTGGCGGATCGTATGGACTTGAGCACGCCCTATATTTCCATGCTGGAAAGCGGAAAACGCTATCCGTCCATCGAAATGCTGATCCGGATTGCCTTTGCCCTAGAAGTACGCCCCGGCGCAATGCTGGACAGGATCGCGGAAAGATACGCCGAGGACAGGAATAACGGACAAGAACCGTAAAACCCCGCTCTCCCGCATTTCGGGAAACGTTATCTCCAAAAGCTCATAACATACGGCTTACAATACTTCTTCAGCGTCCATGCTGCCGCCAAAGCCCACGGAAACGGTGATGTGCGGACACGATCGACGGCGAGGATACGCCGATGCCATCAATGGGGCACGCAACAGGCCGTCACTCCGGCATAAAGGGGAACAACCGCCTGTCAGGTTCCATAATCCCCCGGTGCGCCTTTGTTTTTTCGGCAGAAAGGACCTTGCTTTTTCGGCAGAGATTTCCCACTATCCACGGTGCCGCGGCTATCGCGTCAGCCTGCCATCGAACGTCCGTCAACTCATCCGTCCCCGTCTGCCAGACAAAGGTTGTCGTCATGGACAAAAAGAAAATCTTCCTCGTGTCGCTCGGGCATCTGTCGTGCGACATCAACGGCGGCGCGCTGCCCGCCATCTTGCCCTTCCTGATCACCGCGTACAGTTTCGATTATCAGGCCGCCGCCGGATTGATGTTCGCCTTCTCCTGCCTCTCCTCGATCATCCAGCCGGTTTTCGGCTATCTGTCCGACAGGCTTTCCAAGCCGTGGTTCATCCCGGTGGGCGTCCTGCTGGCCGGCGGCGGGCTGGCCTCCATCGGGTTCCTGCACAGCTACTGGGCCATTTTCGCGGCCATCGCCCTGAGCGGCGTGGGCGCGGCCCTGTTCCACCCCGAGGGCGCGCGGTTTGCCAACAAGGTTTCCGGCGCCTCCAAGGGCACGGGCCTGAGCCTCTTTTCCATAGGCGGCAACAGCGGCTTCGTGTTCGGCCCCATGCTCGCGGTGGCGGCCATCGGCGCGTTCGGCATGCCCGGCACGTCCGTTTTCGGCCTCCTCGCCCTCGTCATGGCGATCATCCTGCTTTACCAGATCTCGCATCTCTCGGGCATGAAGAAGGCCGCAGCCGACGGCGGGAAAGCTTCCGAAGAAGCTGAAGAAGGACAAAACAACTGGAGGGAATTCTCCAAGCTGACGCTGGCGATCATTTCCCGGTCCGTCCTGTTCGTGGGCTGCAATACGTTCATCCCCCTCTACTGGATCCACAACTTCGGCCAGTCCAAGGCCGCCGGGGCGGCAGCCCTGACCTGCTTCTGCACTTTCGGCGTCATCAGCAACTTCATCGGCGGGATGCTCTCGGACCGTTTCGGCTACCTGCGGATCATCCGGTTCTCCTACGTGATCCTGATCCCCTCGATCGTCCTTTTCGGTCTGGTGGACAACCTCTACGCCGCCTTCGCGCTTCTGCTGCCGCTCGGCTTTTCCCTGTACGCGCCGTTCAGTTCGATGGTCGTGCTCGGGCAAAAGTATCTGGCGAAGAACATCGGCTTCGCTTCCGGCGTCACCCTCGGGCTCGCCACCAGCATGGGCGGCATCGTCGCGCCGCTCCTCGGCTGGATCGCCGACGGCTACGGGCTTCCCCGCGCCATTCAGAGCATGACCATCGTGGCCGTGCTCGGCGCCGTGGCCGCCTTCCTGCTCGTCTCGCTCAACCGGCGCACGGATTAAGTGGGGGAAAGAACTTGGGGAGGGAGAGGGGGAACTTTCTGGAGAAAGTTCCCCCTCTCCCTCCCCAAACCCC
>USCL01000054.1 GCA_900553145.1 uncultured Desulfovibrio sp. | reverse complement strand
GGGGTGGACTTGGAAGCCTGACCGCCGGTATTGGAGTACACTTCGGTATCCATGACCAGCACGTTGATGTCCTCGCCGGAAGCGAGAACGTGGTCCAGACCGCCGTAACCGATGTCATAGGCCCAACCGTCGCCACCGAACACCCACACGGATTTCTTGGTGAGCAGGTCGTTCATATCCCAAATCTGCTCGAACAGTTCGTGTTCCGGAGCGTCAGACAGGGCGGCAAGGATTTCTTCACCGAACTTCTTGGAACCTTCGGCATCTTCCTTGTTTTCCAGCCAGCCGTTGAGGGCGTCAACCAGCCCTTCGGGCAGGTCGGGCAGCTTGGCAGCTTCGGCAACGATGTCGGCGAGCTTTTCGCGGCGGTGCTTGACGGCGCTGAACATGCCGAAACCGTATTCGGCGGCGTCTTCAAAGAGGGAGCTTCCCCAAGCCGGGCCATGACCATCCTTATTGGTGGTGTACGGCACGGTGGGAGCGGAACCGCCCCAGATGGAGGAACAACCCGTGGCGTTGGCGATAAGCATCCGTTCGCCGAAAAGCTGGGTGATCAGCTTGACGTAAGGCGTTTCGCCGCAGCCGGCGCACGCACCGGAGAATTCGAGCAGAGGCTGCTGGAGCTGGGAACCCTTGAGCGTATCGCGGGAGACCAGATTATCCTTCGGTTCCACACATTCGGTGGCGAACTTCAGGTTGGCGACCTGATCTTCGATCTGGGTATGCAGGGGTTTCATGACCAGAGCCTTGGTCTTGGCCGGGCAGACTTCGGCGCAGGAGCCGCAGCCGAGGCAGTCTTCAGCATACACCTGAATACGGAACTTGAGGCCCTTGAGTTCCTTGCCGATGGCGTCCTTGGTGACGAAAGAAGCCGGAGCGCAAGCAAGTTCTTCTTCGGTAGCCAGAACGGGGCGGATAGCCGCGTGCGGGCAGACGAAGGAACACTGGCAGCACTGGATGCAGTTTTCGGAAATCCATTCGGGGATGTTCACAGCCACGCCGCGCTTTTCATAGGCGGTGGTGCCGAGCGGGACGAGACCGTCAGGTTCAAAAGCGGACACGGGCAGCTTGTCGCCCTGCTGAGCGAGGATCGGGCGGACCACATCCGTGATGTAGGCGGGTTCATGGTTGTGGCCGCAGCCGCAACCGCAGGAGCAGGCTTCGGCCTTATGTTCGTCGACGGCGTCAGCCCATTCGGCCGGAATCTTGATTTCGGTCAGCGCGGCAATGGCGTTGTCGACGGCGGCAAGGTTCATGTTGACGACCTTGTCGCCCTTGCGGCCGTAGGTCTTCTTGATGGAATCCTTGAGCAGCGCGACGGCCTGATCGAAGGGAATGACTTCGGCGAGCTTGAAGAACGCGGTCTGCATGATCATGTTGATGCGGCCGCCAAGACCGATTTCCATAGCGACCTTCACCGCGTCCACATTGTAGAACTTGATGTTCTTGCGGGCGAGGGTGCGCTTCATGGAAGCGGGCAGTTCGCGGCTGAGATCTTCAACCGTATTCCATTCGGAGTTCAGCACGAACACGCCGCCTTCCTTGATGCCTTCGAGCACGTCGTACTGATGCACGTACGCGGACTTGTGGCAGGCGATGTAGTCGGCCTGGTTCACCAGATAGGTGGAGTGGATGGGGGACTTGCCGAAGCGCAGGTGGGACACCGTGAAGCCGCCGGACTTCTTGGAGTCGTAGGCAAAGTAGGCCTGAGCATAGAGGTCGGTGTTATCGCCGATGATCTTGATGGCCTGCTTGTTCGCGCCCACCGTGCCGTCGGCGCCGAGGCCGAAGAACTTGCACTGCACGGTGCCGGGGGCCACGGTATCAATGTCGGCCCCGACTTCAAGGCTGGTATAGCTCACGTCATCGGAGATGCCCACGGAGAAGTGGTTCTTCGAGCCGACGGTGGTCATGTTGGCAAACACGGCTTCAGCCATGGCAGGCGTGAATTCCTTGGAGCCCAAACCATAGCGGCCGCCGATGATGCGCGGCGTCTTGCCTTCTTCCATGAAGGCGGCGCAAACGTCGAGGTCCAACGGTTCGCCGAGGCAGCCGGGTTCCTTGGTGCGGTCAAGCACGGTGATGGTTTCAACCGTGGAGGGGATGACCTTCAGCAGCAGTTCGGTGGAGAAGGGACGGAACAGGCGGACTTTCACGAGGCCGACGCGCTGCCCCTGAGCGTCCAGCACGTTGACGACTTCCTCGATGGTTTCGCACGCGGAGCCCATGGCCACGATGACGCGATCGGCCTGCGGGTGGCCCACATAGTCGAAGGGGCGGTATTTACGGCCGGTGATGCCTTCAACCTTCTTCATCGCTTCGACGACGATGTTCGGGACCGCATCATAGAACAGGTTCCGGCGTTCGGTGTTCTGGAAATAGATATCGGGGTTCTGCGCCGTGCCGCGCTGGTGGGGATGTTCCGGATTCATGGCGTTCTGCCGGAATTCGTTCACCTTATCCCAGTTGACGACCTTGCGGATGTCCTCGTAATCGATGACTTCGATTTTCTGGATTTCATGGGAGGTACGGAAGCCGTCGAAGAAATGACAGAAGGGAACGCTGGATTCGATGGTGGCCAGATGGGCAACCAGGGCGATATCCATGCATTCCTGAACGGAGCTGGCGCAGAGGAAAGCGAAGCCGGTCTGACGGGCGGCCATGACGTCCTGCTGGTCGCCGAAGATGCTCAGCGCGTGCGTGGAGAGGGCACGCGCTGAAACGTGGAATACGGTGGGCAGCAGTTCACCGGCGATTTTGTACATGTTGGGGATCATCAGCAGAAGGCCCTGAGAGGCCGTGAACGTGCTGGTCATGGCACCGGCCACCAAAGAACCGTGCACGGCACCGGCGGCGCCGGCTTCGGACTGCAGTTCACGCACGGTGACGGTCTGGCCCATCAGGTTTTTCTTGCCGGCGGCAGCCCAGTCGTCCGCGAGTTCACCCATCACGGAAGACGGCGTGATGGGGTAGATGCAGGCGACGTCGCTGAGAGCATACGCGATATGCGTGGTTGCCGTGTTGCCGTCCATGGTTTTCATTTTCTTGGCCATGAAGACTCCCTTCCGCCCCCCGGCGGACTTTGTTTGTCATGCCTTCAAAGAAGCACAACGAGATACGTTTTAGCCGTCTGGCCGCACAAGGGCCAACGGCGAAGTCGTGTACTGTTCCCAGAGCCCGGCGGACCTATGCTCGATAGGCTTTTCATCATTTCCACCGGATGCGTACCCTTGGGGTAAAACCCTTTGAAGAGGATACTAATTTACACACCCGTGTCCATTGTTTGTTTCCGCTCTGGCTCTGGCGCTCAGGTCCCCGTATACCCTACAAGGCAACTCCCTCCCTCGCTTTGGCAATGAAACCTGATACATTCGTTTTTCACGGGAAGTGTTTCATTCAAGACGCTTCTGGAACGAAAGACAAAATCCCGCGTACGAAGAAACAATAGCATGGATTTGTTTGGTTGAACAGTCTATTTCCGTCAAAGACGTAAAAAATCTTTTTGCACAAGCATCCCATTCTATATGATCCAAGAGCCTCAAATAAGAATTTCAAGAGGATATCTTATTTGAGGCTCCACGCTTTGGCTTCCAAAAAAAATCGCTAAATCAAATCCGGATCCGCGGGTTTGTGTTCCCAATGGATTTTCCCTTCTCCCTTTCTGAATTTCCGAAGAAGGACATACAGGGCACCCGCCCCGCCATCGGAAGGCTTGGCCGTACAGAACGCGAGGATAACGCGTTTTAGCGGTTCTTGAGTGAACCACTCCTGAACCTTTTCCCTGAGGATGGAGATGCCATGAGGGGAGTTCAGGCCGCGCCCCGGCACTACGAGGACTGTCCGTTGCCCTTTGAAATACGCGGCGCGGAAAAAGCCCACCAACGCATCGAAAGCCTGCTGCGCGTTCATCCCATGCAAGTCCAGATGGGATTCCGGGCTGAATTGCCCGGCCTGCAGTTTCCCTACAATCATCAGATCCAGGCCAACGACATGCCCTTCCACGTATTCATCCGTAAAGGCGAGCGCGAACTCAAGTTTCCCATCCATGAATTCCTGAAGCGGATTGGACGGCACCTGCAGGGGAGGGGCAGGCATGGGGGCTTCCACAGCGACCTCCCGCCCTTTTCCGGAAAGCGGGGTGACATCCTGCATGGCCGTGAAGAAATTCATATCCTCATCGCCCGGTTCCTTCCTTGGTTCATCCGGTTTGGAAGAGGGGTGAGGGACGCGAGAGCCCTCACGAGCGGTATCGTTTTTTTTCGCCATTGGCAACGAGCGGTCGGTTTCACGCAGAGCCTGTCCGCCGAGTACCGGATTATCCAGCGGAGTGGCGGAAGGCCGCTTTTCACGCTTCGCGCTTGCCGGGGCACCCAGCTTCGTCACGCCGGAGACGGCATTTAAAAAAGCTCTGGCCTCTCCCTCGTCTTGGGGAGAGACAAATTCCGCGTAAAAAGAGGAAGCCGCGTCGTCATTACTGGAACCGAGGCCACTTTTCTTGAGGCTTTTCGCCTTTTTCTTTTCGTCATGGGAGAGGAAACGTTTCTTATCGAGCTTGCGAAAAGGGTTCTCAGCCTCAAAGGGCTTTTCTTCATTCATGATTTACAACCTTCAAGTGTATTGGGAAAAATCGAATCCCCAATAGAATAATCTTCGAACGGGCGGACCGCAAGGGCGCGAACAGGGTGGCGGGGCACTCAAGAAAGGAAATTGGCCTCTTGCGGAAGTAAGGGGAAAAGCCTATTCTCACCGCACAAGTTACCCAATGCCAGTTTAGGAGAGGATCATGCCCCTGACGCGAGCCCAAGCGTATACCGAAGCCGGAGTGAACATCGATGCCGGCAATTCTCTTGTTTCCCGTATCAAATCCATCGTATCCCAGACCCATATCCACGGGGTCCTCTCGGATATCGGGGGATTCGGCGGGCTTTTCAAGCCGGATATGTCCGGAATGGCCGAACCTGTTTTGGTCGCTTCCACCGACGGGGTCGGGACCAAGTTGAAGCTGGCCTTCGCTTTTGACAAGCATGATACGGTCGGTATTGATCTTGTGGCCATGAGTGCCAATGATATTTTGGTTCAGGGCGCGCGTCCGTTGTTGTTCCTCGACTATTTTGCGACCGGTAAGCTTGATGTGGACAAGACGACGCAGGTGATCGCTGGCATCGCGGAAGGCTGCAAACAGGCCGGATGTGCCCTCCTCGGCGGCGAAACAGCCGAAATGCCCGATATGTACGCCGACGGCGAGTATGATCTCGCCGGGTTCTGCGTAGGCATGGCCGACAATGCCAAGATTGTGGACGGTTCCGGCATCCGCGTCGGCGATGTGCTCATTGGCCTCGCTTCTTCCGGCATCCATTCCAACGGTTATTCGCTCGTCCGTAAGATTCTTGATAAGAGCGGCCTTGGCCCCGACGATATCATGCCCGGTTCCGACCGGACGGTGAAGGATGTCCTGCTGGAGCCCACCTACATCTACTCCGATGTCGTGCGCAACCTGATGCGCGATCTGCCCGTCAAGGGGATGGTCCATATCACGGGCGGCGGCTTCTATGATAATATCCCCCGCATCCTGCCCAACTCGGTCACGGCGGATATCAATTTCGCTTCGTGGGATGTGCAGCCCGTTTTCCATTGGCTGCGTGAAGAAGGCGGCCTGACGTGGCCTGAAATGCTGCAAATCTTCAATTGCGGCATCGGCTATGTCTTTATCGTGCCCAGCGAAGTTGCTGAAGAGGCGATGGGCCGTCTTGAAGCCATGCACAAGGGCGCTTGGGTGATCGGGACGATCGGACGCCGTCAGGATAAGGATGAAGAACAGGTTAAGATTCTGTTCTAATTCTCTGAGAGATTGGTTCATAAAAAGGCCTCCCCGCTATTCTGTGGGGAGGCCTTTTTGCTGGTTCATGCAGTCCAAGAATTCTGACAGGCATTGCGTTTATTGCTGGATGAGCCCTTGCTCGATTTCCGCTTCGGCAATGCGGGCATCAAGCCAATCCATCATATGGCGCTCCGCTTCCGGGGACAGATAGCATACGCACTCGCAGCGCATGCGTCCTTTGGCCCGGACAAGGAACTCAAGCCTGACGGCATCGTCAAGGATTTCCAGCGCGAGGCAGTGTGGGCCGCACGACGCCTCATGCTCCCACTGGACGGGAAGCAGCCAATCCTTCTCAACAGGCAGCCAATACAATCTTTCGATGCCGGATTGGCAGCCGCTTTGGGTCAGCCGCGCCTCGATGGCGGCAATGACCCCGGGCTGGAGTTCGTCTACAAGGTAACAACGCATGCCCGTCCCCTATGACAGTTGAGATTCGTTTCTGTGGACCCTGCGCGTACATCGGCCCATCGGATGCTCATCGTCCAATCCGAACATACGCCGGATCAGTTCCACATTGCGGGAAGCCGTCTCGGAGTTGGCTTCCTTCAGGAACGTAATGGGTTCATGCGAAAGCTTGCGGAGCAGGCCGTGCAGCATGGCTTCCAATGCCTCGCGGGTTTCCGGAGGGACAGGGCCAAGCCGTTTCAACGTCCGCTGGAGTTCTTCTTGGGCATGCGTTTCAAAGTGGGAGAGCAGGTCTACAATGGTGGGTTGGAGTTCCAGCGATTCCAGCCAAAAGGCGAAGGCATTGACCTCTTCGTCAACGATGGCTTGCGCCTTTTCCGCTTCGACACGCCGGTGGGCCAGATTTTCTTCAACCACTTCTTTCAGATCGTCGATATCGTACAGGTAGACATTGTCCACATTGTTGACGTCGGGATCGATGTCGCGGGGGACCGCGATGTCGATGAAGAACATCGGACGGTACTTGCGGCGTTTCAGGACGTCCTTGATGTCACGCGCCCGGATAATCGCTTCCGGCGACCCTGTGGAGCTGATGATGATGTCCACATCGGCGAGATGCTCAAACAGGTGTTCGAAGGGAACGGCTTCCCCTTTGAATTCGGCGGCGAGCTCTTTGGCCCGCTCATAAGTCCGGTTGGCGACTTTGACGTTGCTGATCCCGGCCTGAATGAGGTGCGTAGCCGCGAGTTCCGCCATTTCGCCCGCGCCGATGAGCATGGCCTGGTATTGGCCCATATCGCCGAAGATACGCTTGGCCAGCTCCACGGCCGCGTAGCTGATGGAAACGGCGCTCGCCGCGATGCCCGTTTCCGTGCGTACCCGTTTGGCGACGCTGAACGACTTATGCAGGAGGCGATTGATGATGGTCTTCGTCGTCCCGGCTATGGTCGCTTTGCGGTAGGCTCCTTTGAGCTGCCCAAGGATTTGCGGTTCCCCGAGCACCATCGAATCAAGGCTGGAAGCAACGGTGAACAGGTGCGCGATCGCCTCACGGCCTTTATGGATGTACACGTACGGCGCGAGCTCGACGGTCTTCCGGCCTTTGGCTGAGGCCCATGCCTCGAGAATCAGCCCCGGGACGTCGCCCTGGCCTACGGCAAGGATTTCAACCCGGTTGCAGGTTGAGAGGATCAGCGCCTCGTCCAGCGTCACCGCGGCCGAACCGTTTTCATCGGAAGGACGCAACGGGATGGCCCATGTGTCCTTCGAACAATGATCCGTCAATGCGAAACGTTCCCGCACCTCAACGCCGGCAGTACGGTAGTTGAGCCCAATGAGATAGATTTGTTGTTCCATATCAGCGTGGTGTGGTCAGAAAACTGTGATGTGTCGCCATGAAGAGGTTCACCACGATGAGCGAAAACGCGCAGACCGTGAAGATCCATATCGCCAGAATTGCCGGTTTGCGTCCTTGCCAGCCCTGCGTGAACCGCTGATGGAAAAGCCAAGCGTACAGGCCCCAGACAATGATCGAAATAAATTCCTTGGGATCGCCGGAAAGCACCGTGCCCCAATTGATACGGGCGGAAATGAATCCAAAAAGGACGCCCGCGGTGAACAACGGAAAGCCGACTGTCGTCGTGAACGCATTGATCTTGTCGAGTGCGGAGAGTGCGGGGAGATCCTTTTGGAAACCAGCCAGCTTTGATTTCGACTTGATGCTCTTTGCCTGAAGGAGGAAAAGCACGCCCGCCCCGAAGGCGAGGGCCATCAGGCCGATACTGATGAATATCGCTGCGATATGGATAGTAAAGGTCATGCCCGAAAGCACGGGGGGGAGGGGCGTTTCGGCGTGGCGCAACAAGAGGGCGATCAGAAACGTCAGCAAGGAGAACGGCGCGACGGTCAGGAGCAGCGCTTCATAGCGCCACCGGAGCCAAGCGACAAGGCCGCTGAGGGTAATGCACCAAGCCAGAAGCTGAACGTACACGGAGCGGGTCAGGCCCGTGAACCCGTCGTCCATAAAAGTGACGACCAGCAGCAGTGTGTGGGTGGTGAAGGCAAGCACCGTAAGCACGAGGGCGGCGCGCTTAAGCCATTCGTTCCGGGCGAGAATGCCCGCCACGACGGCCGCCGTCCCAAGGGCGTACAGGTGAATGGCCAGAACCGGCAACAGTTCAGGCAAGATCATGCAGCAACTCCATGATATGCGGATGCAGTTCGATGGGCAACAGTTCCTCGAGCAAGGACTCGCACGTTCGCCGATCCCGGCGTTGCAGGGCTTCGGCCAGCGGCGAATCCACAAGGCTCCGGAAGAGGGTTGTATTCTGCCTCGTCTCGTGATGCAAGGCAAGAACCAAGGGGCGGAGCCGCATCAAAAGTTCGCTGATTCCCGTATAGCGTTCCCCGAGCCACGTTTCCAGATCCTGGCGAAGCTTCCGGGTAAGCGCCGGGCTGCCACCTCCCGTGGAAAGGGCGACGGAGATATTTCCTTGTTCGACAAGGGCGGGTACGATAAAGGAACTGTCCTTGGGCGCATCGGCGCAGTTGCAGAGAATGCCGCGCTCCGCGCAGGCCCTCGCTACGGCGTCGTTGGTCTCCCTGTTGTTCGTGGCGGCAAAAACCAGCGTACACCCTTCCACATCCAATGGCGTAAAGGGGCGCTGCTCATAGTTGACGCGCTTGTCTTCAAGCAACACTTGAAGGTTGGCATCCGGCTCAGCCAAGTCAATGACATGGATCTGCTGAGTAGGGCATTCGAGCAATGTGGCTATTTTGCGGCAGCCGACGCCGCCCGCGCCGACTACAAGGCAGGTCCGCCCGGAAAGTTCCAAAAAAGCAGGATAATAACGCATAAAGTGTCCGGCAGGGGTGTAACGGGAATACATTCGTAACCTACGAATCATCAAGTATAGCACGGCCAAGCCCCTTCGTCCACAGATAAGGGGATGGGGCCTGCCGGCCCCTGTCTGGCGCATATGGAGGGAAGATGATCCGGGCATTTAAGGAAGAAGACACGGAAGCGGTTATCCGAATATGGCTGGAGGCATCCATCCAATCACATTCTTTCATTGACAAAGCATACTGGAGAGAGAAGGCCGATGCCATGCGGACGTTGTATCTCCCGTTAAGCGAAATCATTGTGGATGAGGATGCGGCTACGGGGGACGTTATAGCCTTCATGGCTTTTGTGGATGACTATCTTGCTGCGCTCTTTGTCGCCCCTGCGCATCAAGGGAATGGGGTAGGGTCCCGCTTCTTGTCGTTAGCGAAGAAAATGCGCGGCACGCTGGAGCTTTCCGTATATGCGGAAAACGAACGGGCGGTCGCTTTTTATCGGAAAAATGGTTTCCGTGTGGTTGGTGGGCAGGTTGAAGAAATGACCGGCCATGCTGAAATGCTTATGGCCTTCCCATAAACCAGCTTATCTCTCTTGAAACAAACAACAGGCTGGCCGAGCGGTAACACTTCGGCCAGCCTGTTGCGTCGGGGATAAAGGGTTAGTTCAGCCCCAGTTCCTTGATGAGCGTTTCCTTGATGCTTTCGATCGTGCCCTGACCATTGAGGACGATATACTTGGTTTCGCCTTTTTCGGCCAACGCTTTGAAATAATGGGCAGCGGCCAGCGTCCCCGTCTTGGTGTCGTAGTAAATGTCGTGGCGCTTGTTGATCGCGGTTTCATCCTGATCGTCGGCCCGGGCCGTGAGCTCGCCGCCACAGACGCGGCAGACGTTGCCGTCTGGCTTGATGGCATCAATAAAGATGTTGTTGGGGTGGTTGCCGTCGTTCTTGCACACGCGGCGGCCCATGATGCGATCGCGGGCGATGTTGCGGGGAAGGTCGATTTCCACCACATAGTCAAGCTTCATGCCCTGTTCCTGCATCGCTTTGTGCAACTGTTCGGCCTGAGCGATATTGCGGGGAAAACCATCAAGCAACCAGCCGTCGGCCCCTTTGGCCTTCAACGTTTCGAGAACCATGGGGATGGTGATGGAGTCAGGGACGAGTTCCCCGCGATCCATGTATTCCTTGGCCTTTTTGCCGAGTTCGGTTCCGCCGCCCACGTGCTCGCGGAAAATGGCCCCGGACTCGATATGAGCCAGGCCGAACGCCTTCTTGATGAGAGCTCCCTGCGTACCTTTGCCGCTGCCGTTGGGGCCGAACATAAGAATATTCATGATACAAAGTCTCCTGTGTAAGAGGTCGTATAATGCTGGCGTCGTCAGAAAATCTGAGGCGGAAGCATAAAGCCTGCCCGGAAGGTTAGGCAGGAATCCTGACGGTTAGAAGGATGAATCCGTTTTGGAAACCGGGAGGAGGGCATGCCCTTCATGCTGGGGATCAGAAGCCACGAGCCCGTTTTCTTCCAGATAACTTTGGCCTTCCGCCACGAACTCCTCATGGGTCGCGTCCGGGCGTATGCCGGGGCAAAACGCTTTGGCAAGATGAAGGCTTTCGGCATCGGCCATATTCCCGCGGAAAAATGGCCATGCCCGGCAGACATCGGGCTTGATGGCATGAACGGTACAGCTTTGCCCCGCCCGGAAAAAAATACAGTTCCCGTCCTCGCCGGTCTTCACTTGCCATTTCCCGTTTCGGAAAACGCCGTATGCGTCAAGGAAGGCCTGCTTTTCGAGATTGAGGCCTTCATAAAGACGTTTCAAATCCTTGGGGCTCAGGACAATACCGCCTTCCCCTTCGCAGCATTGACCGCACATCTGGCAGTCAAAAACAGTTTTCTTCATGATCTCAGTTTCCTAGAAGGCGTTTGTGTTCAACCATAATGCACAAATCTTCAATAACGGCGATTCCCGCCTTCCCGGCGATAGCGGCGGCTTCAGGGCTTACGATGCCTTGCTGCATCCAAAACAGTCGGGGCAGGGGGGAGAGCGCCACTGCCTCCCGCGCATGTTCAGGGCAATATTGAGGAGCCCGGAATACATTGACGATGTCGATGGGGAAGGGCACGTCCGCGAGCGAGGGGTAGGTTTGCAGCCCCCAGACATCCTTGCGGACGGGGTGAACCGGGATCACCTGATAACCGGCTTGGATAAGGTATCTCCCGACGCGGTCAACAGGCTGGCCTTCCTTATCTTTTGCGCCAACGACAGCGATTGTGCGGGATTGGGTCAAAAGAGCGCGCATCCTGTCGTCGGAAAGAAATGTCTGTAACATGGTGGACCTCACAAAAAGAGTGCAGAAAAGTTTAGTTGGTTATGGCAATAAAGGCAACGAAAAGGTTTTTGGAAGAGAACCTTCCATTGGAGAATTAGGGGAAGGACTTTTTTTGCAAATGATTATAGGTTTTTTTGAGTGCCTATAATAGCTCATAGATATTTATATTATGTTAATTTCACACTAGCCATTACTTACTCCAAAACAACCTCAAACAAAAATCCTTTCCACCGGATTATAGGTCACTTTTCAGATACGCTGTTGCAATAAGAGCAAAAATGAGGAAAATTCCAACGGGTAACCTTTCAAAGGTTCCATAGAAACGGAACCAAACGCACATGCCGTAGTGAAGGAGAGCTGATGATGCCGAGTCCTGATGTATTGCCTCTTGAAGAGATCGCGTTCCGATATGCCCGCTGCCGCCGTCTGTTGCGTGCGCTCGCTCCTGATGCGGGAGGGATGCTCGTCGCCTCCCGGCTCGGCATTTATTATCTGACGGGGACGCTGGGCTGGGGGCTTGTATGGTTGCCCCTTGAGGGAGACCCCGTTTTATTGCTCCGTAAGGGAGTGGAGCGGGCGCGGATGGAATCCCCCTTGCGCCACATCCTTTCCTTCAAATCGTATAAAGAAGTCGCATCACTCTGCGCCGAGTGCGGAAGCCCGCTTTCTTCTGTCATTGCCGTCGACAAAAACGGGTTCAACTGGTCAATGGCGGAAATGCTGCAAAGCCGGATGGAGGGCGTGCGGTTCGATTCCTGTGATGCCGTCCTTGCTCAAGCCCGATCCGTAAAGTCCGAATGGGAACTCGCAAAACTTCGCCGCTGCGGGGCACTGCATGCGAACGTTTTGGATGAAATGCTTCCTGAACGCATACATCCCGGCATGAGTGAATTCGATGTCGCCAAAGAATATGTGGAAGCCGTGTTCGCGTGTGGCGGGAGCGGCATATTACGGATGAACGCGCACGGTGAAGAAAACTTTTTCGGCTATGCCTCGGCTGGGACGTCCGGCATTTATCCTACCTATTACAACGGCCCCCTCGGCTGCAAGGGCATATGCCCGGCCGTTCCTTTCATGGGAAGCCCCGACCGCCTTTGGCAAGAGCGTGCGTTGCTTTCCATCGACATGGGGTTCAATGTTGAGGGGTACAATACGGATAGGACGCAGGTGTACTGGAGTGGTGCTGCCGGTACGATCCCCGAGCCGATCCGAAGGGCACATGCCGTGTGCGTTGAGATCTTTGAACAAGCCGTAGCCGCGTTAAGGCCGGGGGCCGTTCCGGCACAGATTTGGGCGGAGGCTTGCACGCTTGCCCAGAGAGAGGGGCAAATGGAAGGCTTTATGGGGTTGGGACGCGATAAAGTGCCGTTCTTGGGGCACGGCATAGGGCTGACCGTCGACGAAACCCCGGTGTTCGCCAAAGGCTTTACCGCCCCGCTGGAACAGGGAATGGTCGTGGCCATTGAGCCGAAGATCGGCATTCCCGGCACGGGGATGGTCGGCCTTGAGCATACGCTGGAAATTACCGCATCCGGGGCCCTGCCGCTTACGGGGACGTCAAAGGGCATCATCCTGATTGGTTGATTTTGCCTTGCACTGTGAATGTGTGATTCGTGTGCCTCCCAAGAGGATGCCTTGGATTGAAAAGTCCGTTTGATCGCCTCCGGATACGCTTGCCTTTGGGTAGGAAACTGTAGAGGTTCTTAGCCGGCATGCCGCGGTATTCCTTTATCCTTATGGCACTCTTGGGAATGGCAGATTTCTCCTTTCGTTGAGCGTCCACCGGACGGCAATACGGGCGGGGGTTGACAATCGGATGGAAAGCTTCATTGGTCCTGTGTGATGTTGAGGATAGCGCTCAATGGTTGACGAGGTATTTCGTGTTTGCAGATGTGATGACTGAGCTCGCCCGTCTCAAGGCGGGGCGGATAGAGGTTGCGCGCGCGGGTCTGGCCACGCAGGCGCGGCTTTGCGTGGATGTGCTTCAGCAGGGCCGGGGCATGGCTTGGGTCGTAAAAAACCGGGATGAGCTGCTCATCGCGCGCGCCCTGATGAGGCTTTTCTCTCCCGAGCAATCGAGTGGTGATTTTTTACCGGATACTCTTGATCCGGGAGGCTGGGCGTCTCTGCCCCCGTTTTCGCCTCGTTCGGCCAACCGTGAAGGTTGGACGGAGCGCTTAGCCGCCCTGTACGCCCTGCACAGCGGACAGGCCAAAGGGCTCATTCTGACCGCCGACAATCTGCTCCCCAAGCTGGTGCCTCTGGATTTCTTCGAGAACCGGGAGTTGAGCCTCATACGGGGTGAAGACGTTTCGCTGGATATGATACTCGAACAGGCGGTTGAATGGGGCTACGAGCGCGTTTCCATGGTCTCGAATCCGGGGGAGATCGCCAGACGCGGCGATATCCTCGACATCATGCCTCCTGGTTACGACAAGCCCGTACGCCTTGACTTCTTTGGGGATCTCATAGAGGAAATCCGCCTTTTCGATCCTGTAAGTCAACGTTCGAAAGCGAATCTTTCCGAAATACGGGTCCTTCCCGTCTCGCCCATTCGGCAGGCTCCCGCCGATCAGGCGAAGATGCAGGCCCGTTGGAAGAGCCTGTTCCAGCAAAACATGTTGACCGAGAACGAACGGTTCGGGCTGACACGCCTGCTGGAGCAAGGCGATTTCCGTTTGTTGCCGGGCTGCTGCTATGATACGGCGACCAATCTGGAAGCATGGCTTCCCGAGGATACCGTATGGGTCCTGCCGGGGGGGGCCGATCTCCGGGATGCGCTGTCGTCAGCGGAACGGGCTTGGACGGAAGCGTTTGAAGCGCAGGATGTGGAGGGCCGCCCTCAGCCGCAGCGTTTGGCCATGCGCGAAGCTGGCGACGTGGAGAGCGTTTGCGGGCATTTCGCCTGTGTCCATGCAGAACCATTGGTAATGGGCGTCGCCAAAGGCATTCATGATTTGCCGGAGCGGAGCCTTTCTTCGTTTGCGGAGCTGTTCCCCTCGGCGGCAGAGCAGGATCGCCCTTGGCAGACGCTGGTTCAAGCGCTTAAGCGATGGCAGAACGATAAGCGGCAAACCATCCTATGCTTTGCTTCGGAAAAGAGCCGTACGAAGTTTTTGAATCTGGCCTCTCAGGACGGATTATCCCCTCTGCTGCGGTATTCGCAGGAACAGCACGGGCTGTTCGCATTGGTGGCGCCGTTCCGCGCCGGTGCTGACCTGATTTGGGATCAAAGCCTCATACTCGGCGAGGATATCCTACAGCCGCATGCGGAAAAAAGCCGCCGTGTTCCTACCGGAGCCTTCAAAGGGCTTGATCGGTATGACGAACTGAAGCCCGGCGATCTGCTGGTCCACCGGGATTACGGCATTGCCCGCTTTGGCGGCCTGTTGCGCATGGAGACGGGCAATACCGCCAATGACTTTCTACTGCTGCACTATTCCGGTGATGACCGGCTCTACGTTCCCGTGGATCGGCTCTCCCTCATCCAACGCTTTAAGGGTAGCGGGGAAGCGCAGCCTTCGCTGGATCGTCTAGGCGGGGGGGCTTGGCAGTCCGGCAAAGAAAAAGCCCGCAAAGCCATTGAGAAAATCGCCGAAGACCTGATCGAAATGTATGCGTGGCGCAAAGTGGCCAAAGGATTCCGGTATCCTCCGCTCGGGGAATTGTACCGCGAATTTGAAGCGTCCTTCGGATTTGAGGAAACCCCGGATCAGGCAAAGGCCATACAGGACGTTCTGGCTGATATGGAAAAGCCCGAACCCATGGATCGGCTCGTGTGCGGGGACGTGGGATTCGGCAAGACGGAAGTGGCCTTGCGGGCGGCGTTCAGGGCCGCATCGGAAGGGCGTCAGGTTGCTCTGCTGTGCCCTACGACGGTCCTTGCCGAACAACATTACCAGACGTTCCGTTCCCGGCTCTCGGGCTTTGCGATCAATGTCGGCTTGTTGAGCCGTTTCGTTTCTTCGGCCAAGCAGAAGGAAGTGCTCAAAGCGGCGGCCTCCGGACAAATCGATATCCTCATCGGCACGCATCGGCTACTCTCGGATGACGTGATCCTTCCGAACCTTGGCTTGCTCGTCCTTGACGAAGAACAGCGTTTCGGCGTCCGGCACAAAGAAAAGCTCAAGAAAATCAAAAAGAATGTTGACGCGCTTACCCTGACGGCCACGCCAATCCCCCGGACGCTCCAACTATCCATGTCCGGAGTCCGGGAGCTTTCCCCCGGACCGCAAGCCTGTATCCACGGCGTTGCTGGAGCGGGATAAGGCAACGCTCCGGCAGGTGATTGAACGTGAGCTGGCCCGTGAAGGGCAAGTTTTTTGGGTCCATAACCGGGTGCAAGGATTGGAGCGGGTCGTTGAATTCGTCAAAGAACTCGCCCCGAATGCGCGTATCGGCATGGCACACGGGCAGCTGCCGGAAAAGAAGCTTGAAGAAACCATGCATGGGTTTTGGCATGGGGAGTTGGATATTCTGGTCTGTACCGCCATTGTTGAATCGGGGCTGGATTTTCCGCGGGCCAATACGCTGATCGTCGATCAGGCGCATCTTTTCGGTTTAGGCCAGTTGTACCAATTGCGGGGCAGGGTGGGGCGTTCCGATCGGCAGGCTTTTGCCTGTTTCGTCGTTTCGGATCTGGAAAGGCTGCCGGCTGTAACGAAAGAACGCCTGCGCATCATCCTTGATATGGATTACTTGGGGGCAGGCTTTCAGGTCGCAATGGAAGACTTGCGGCTGCGTGGCGCCGGAAATATCCTCGGCGAGGTGCAATCCGGCCATATGGGACGTGTGGGGCTTGAGTTGTACCTTGAGATGCTCGAGCAGGCCGTCAACAAAATCAAAAACGGCGGAGTTTCATTGCAGGTCGAAACGGAACTCAATCTGGGGCTCACCGCGCATATTCCCGAGGACTATATCACGGACGGACGGGAACGCCTGCGCTGGTAC
>USCL01000053.1 GCA_900553145.1 uncultured Desulfovibrio sp. | reverse complement strand
CCCGCCGTGCCCGCCAAGGTGTCGTTGCTCGCGGAGATCATCGGGACGGCTCTGCCATGCGTCCCGCTCTGGGCGGCGTGCAAGCTGTTCGAGGGCGACGAGGGGCTGCTGGCCCGGACGGAAACCCTTTCCGGGGAGCGGCGTGAGGCGATTCGTGTGTTGCTGGGCGACGCTTCGGTCGCACCGGAGCTGTACGCGTCCCGGCAGGCGTGGATCGACGCCGCATGTGGCAAGGCCGTCCGTACATCCGGTACCGGCCGGGGGCTGACCGAGCGCTGGGACCGGGTTTTCCTTCATCCGCTATGGGGACGGTTGGCCGCGTTTCTGGTCATCCCGGCGGGCTGCGTGCTCGGCGCGGCACTTGGCATGATGACCGGCGGCCTTGTGCTGTTCGCTGTGCTGGCGTGGGCTCCCGATCTCAAGGCGGCCTATCCCGGCCCGCTGGGGAGCCTCGTCGCCGATGCCCTGCTGCCCGCCTTCGGGTGGGTGGTCGCCCTGTTGAGCATGATCAGCGCGCTCTACGCCATTTTTTCCTTTCTGGAGGACACAGGCTACCTCGCGAGGGTGGCGTACCTCATGGATTCCTTCCTCAGCGGTCTGGGCATCGACGGGAAATCCGCCATCCCTCTGATGATGGGGTTCCTGTGCAACACGGTGTCCATCGCCGGGAGCCGGGTCGTGGATTCGCCGCGCCGTCGCCTCATTACCTTATGTATGCTGCCGCTTATCCCGTGCAGCGGGCAGATGGGCGTGGCCTTTTTGTTCGCCTTTGCCCTGTTCCCTGCGGGTACGGCCTTGCTCGTGGTGCTCGGCGTGAGTTGCCTTAACCTGTTCATGGCCGGGGCTGTGGGCAAGATCATGCACGCAACGCTTCCCGACCGCTACGCCAACGGCCTCATTATGGAGCTTCCGCTGTACCACCGCCCCAATTTCAGGACGATCTTCGGCAACGTGCGCACCCGGGCCGTGCTGTTCCTGCGCGGCGCTGCGGTCAACATCTTCGCGGCGCTGATCATTGTCTGGGCGATCAGTACGTTCCCCGGCGGCACGGTGGAGACGAGCTGGCTGTACCGCTTCGGGCGGTGGCTGGAACCCCTCGGTTCGTTTCTGGGGTTTGACTGGCGGTTTACGGTCGCGCTGCTGAGTTCTTTCGTCGCCAAGGAAACGACGGCGGGGACGCTGGCGGTCCTGTTCTCTGTGGGCGCGACCGACCATGAGGCCGTCGTGCAGGCTCTGCGGGCTTCCATCACCCCGGCGGGAGCGCTGGCCTTCATCGTGGCTTCCAACCTGTACATTCCGTGCATCGCCTCCATCAGTGTCCTGCGCAATGAACTGGGGAGTTGGAGCAGGACGCTGGCATTGCTGGCCGCCATGTTCGCCGTGGCGATGGGCATGGCGTGCGCGGTCTATCATATAGCTGTATTTGTTTAACCATTTTACGAGAGGACAATGATGAACCAGATCCATCCCGAACCGCTTTCGGGCACGCTCGTCGACATTCTGGAGGAGACGGCGGCCCGGTACCCCGAACATGGCATTTTTCATGTCGCGTCGGGGGACACCTCGGAGGAGTTCCAGAGCTATCCCGAATTACTACGCAACGCCAAAGAGATGGCGCAGGTGCTGTATCGGCGCGGGCTCCGGCCCCGTACGCCGTTGATCCTTTCGGTGGACGCTTCGCGCACGTTCCTTGAAATCTTTTGGGGATGCCTGTTCAGCGGCGTCCTGCCCGCGCCGCTCGCCCACATGCGCACGCCCAAAGCGGATTCGATGGAGGCGCAGAAGATTTTCCACGTCTGGGAGGCAATCAAGGCTCCCATCGTGGCCGATTCGTCCAACGAGCGGGCCTTTGCCGTGCTGACGGACATGTTCA
Organism: uncultured Desulfovibrio sp.; assembly: GCA_900553145.1. Classification (GTDB taxonomy): domain Bacteria; phylum Desulfobacterota; class Desulfovibrionia; order Desulfovibrionales; family Desulfovibrionaceae; genus Bilophila. The sequence goes on along the minus strand of USCL01000053.1, from coordinate 14,610 downwards.
AAGGGACGGGGGCCACGCTCATCGCCAGCGAAGACCTCATCACGGAGGCCCGCATCGTCGATTTTCAGGAGAACGACCGCTACATCCCGCAGCATGACGATTCCGCCGTGCTTCAGTTCTCCTCCGGCAGCACGGGTATGCCCAAGGGGGCGCGCCTCACGCACCGCAACCTCATTGCGAACATCCGCGCCCTGCGGGCCATCGAAGGCGGCACCTCCGAGGACAGGCTGGTGACGTGGCTGCCGTACTTCCATGATTTCGGCCTGTTCGGATGCCACCTCATGCCTATGCTCGCGGGCATGGATCAGATCAAGATGGACCCGTTCCAGTTCGCCCAGCGCCCGTTCCTGTGGATGGAAAAAATCCACGAGCACCGGGCGACCATCACCTCCGCCACCAATACCGGCATTGAGCATCTCTCCGCATACATAGGCCTGCGCGCAGACCGGCTGCCGGAAGTGGATCTCTCGTGCCTCAAGGTGTGGACGGTGGGCGCGGAAATGATTTCCGCCGAATCGTGCCGTATCCTGCAGGAGCAGCTCGCGCCGATGGGCCTCGCCCCGCACCTGCTCATGCCCGGTTACGGGCTTACCGAGACGACGCTCGTGGCGACGTGCCACCCGCGCAATACCCCGGTGAAGACGTTCACCCTCGACCGCAAGCTCATGGTTTCGGAGCAGGTTGTCCGCTACGTGCCCAAAGGCGAAGACGCGGCCGAGTTCACCAGCGTGGGCAAGCCCGTCCAGTATTGCGAAGTCCGCATTACCGACAAGGACGGCAAGCCCCTACCCGCCGATCGTGTGGGCGTGGTGGAAATCCGGGGCGACAACGTCATCTCCGACTACTTCGACAATCCCGAATCGACCGAGTCCTCGTTCAACGGGGACTGGTTCTCCACCGGGGATATGGGCTTCATGGACGCCGAGGGCGACCTGTGCATCGTGGGCCGTTCCAAGGAAATCATCATTGTACGCGGGCAGAACTATTACCCCGCCGACATCGAGCACATCGCCCTGTCCGGCATGGAAAAGGCGTTCCGGCTCGTGGTGGCATGCGGCGTATACGATCCGAAGGAAGGCCGCGAAATCATCCTGATGTTCTACATTCCGGCGAAAAAGGGTGCCGATGCGGAACTGGTGCAGCTCCTGCACCGCATGAACGAACAGGTTTCCACGCTCGCCGGGTTCTCCATCGACCGCTTCATCGCCGCGCGGCAGGGCGACATCCCGCGCACGTCCAGCGGAAAGGTCATGCGCAAGGCGCTGTGCGAGGGGTACCTCAACGGCGATTTCGACGGCAAGATCACCGTGCTTGAGCATGAGGAGCCCGTTGTCGATCCCGCTTCGATGGATCACGAGCAGATCGTGCTCGGCGTGTGGAGCGACGTGCTTGAACTGCCCGTTGACGCCATCGGCACGAAGAAGAACCTGTTCCGTCTCGGCGGGGATTCCATCCGGGCCATGCGTATGCAGGCGCGGCTTGAGGACATCTACCGGGCCAAGATGGAAAGCAATTTCTGCTACCTGTTCCCCACGGTGGAGCAGCAGGTGCAGTATTTCCGCACCCGCGACTTCAGCATCGAGCCGCCTCAGAATGAGATTGAGGCGCTCCTTCAGAAGATCGTGGCCTCCAGCCTCGGCATCAAGGCCGAAGCCGTGAGCGTCAGCGCGGAACTCATGCCCCTCATTGGGGACATCTCCAAGGCGTTCGCCCTGTTCGACGCTATCCGCGAGGTGTTTGCGGAAGCGGAGATCGGCGAGGACTTCCTGCGTCTGACCACCATCCGGCAGATGGCGGACTACCTGTGGCCCCGCGTCTTTTGCGAAACGCACGCGGACGGCGACGTGGCCTACTTTCCGCTGATGCATTTCCAGGAAACGCTGTATTTCCACCGCAAAGGCTTCGTGCAGAACGAGCCGAGCGGCCTGAGCTGCTACATCTACCTCAACGCCCGCATGGACGGGGACTTCCGGCCCGATGTGTTTGACAAGGCGCTGAACTACGTGGTCAGCCGCCATCCCATCATGCGCTCGGTCATCGACGAGGAACGCGAGAAGCCCCGTTTTAAGGTCTTTAAAACGGTGCCCGAAGTGCACGCCAGACATATCGACGTGTCGCACCTGCCGCCTTCGGAGGAGCGGGCCTACATCCTGCAGCGCGGCCTCGAACTCAACGACTACCGTTTCGATCTGGGCAAATGGCCCCTGTTCTTCTGCGAAATTACGAAATTCGCCAATGATCGCTATGTGTTCGCCATGAACATCGACCACATGCTCGTAGACGGCTTCAGCTACATGCAGGTGTTCGACGAGCTGTTCAACACCTACGATCGCATGGTGCTCGGCGAGCCGTGGGAATTGCCCGAAGCGACCATGACCTTCGGCGACTATGTGCGAGTGGAAAACCTGCGCCAGCGCACGCAGGAATACAAGAACGCGCTGGAGTTCCAGCTCGGGCTGTTCAAGGATCTGCCCTCCAAGGCGCTCCTGCCCACCAAGCGCAACCCGGCCCTGTTGAAAGAGGTGTATTTCGACACCTTCTATCAGGAGATCCGGCCCGAAATCATCGAGGGCCTCAACGCCATTGCCGCCGAGGAGCAGATCAGCCTCAACGCCCTGCTGCTCGCGGCCTACTTCAAGCTGATGAACGTGTGGTGCCATCAGGACGACATGATCATCAACATGCCGGTGTTCAACCGCGAACAGTATTTCGCCGGGGCCCGCAAGACCGTGGGGAGCTTCATCGATATCTTCCCGGTACGCCTGCAGACCCACTTCGACGAGCCCATCGTCCAGATCGCCCGCAAGGCCGAGGCGTTCACACGCAAGCTCCTTGAGGTGCCCGTTTCCTCCATCGAGCTTTCCCGCGAGCTCTTCGAGCGGCAGGGCCTGCGCGCCACGTCCATGAGCTCGATCATCTTCAGCAACTCCATCGGGATGTACGCGGGCGAAGTCAGCGGCATGAAGACCATCAAGCTGGAGACGCCCGAATTCCGTACCGGCGCGCCGGGCACGTTCATTGACCTCGTGATCTACGACTACCGCGTGCGCCGCAACGACAACGACGTCTTCTACTTTAACTGGAACTATATCCGCGATCTCTTCGACCGCGAATTCATCGAGACGCTGGCGAAGCAATACCACATCCTGCTCGAACAACTCATCCGTTATCGGAATGAGCCGGATCATCCGTTCTCCGGCGAGGACATCGTGCCGGAGCGGTACCGTTCGCTCATCGCCTCGCTCAACCGTACCGAAGCGGCTATTCCTGAGTCCACGTTGCACGGCCTGATCGAAGAGCAGATTCGGCGCACCCCGGACAGCGAGGCCCTGACCTACGAAGGGCGGAGCCTCACCTACGCGGCCTTCGGGAAACGGGCCGATCAGGTGGCCGGACTGCTGCGGCACCTCGGCGTCTCCTCCAATGAGTTCGTTGCGCTGTTCCTGAACCGCAGCTTCGACACGCTGGCGGGGCAGCTCGGCATCATGAAGGCCGGGGCCGCCTACCTGCCCATCGGGGTGGATTACCCCACGGATCGCGTCGCCTACATGCTGGAGGACTCCGGGGCGCGGGTACTGCTCACCCAGTCCGCGCACCTCAAGGAACTGGAAGGCGCGCTCGGCAGGGTGGAGCACATCCTCGTCATGGACGAGGACGCAAGCGCCGCCGCTATCCCGGAATCGCTCCGGGAACGGGTCGTCATGCCGTCCGGTATCTATGTTGACCGCCCGGACGTGGCCCTGCCCGCCGGATCGCCGGATGACCTCGCGTACATGATCTATACCTCCGGTTCCACGGGCAAGCCCAAGGGGGCCATGATCACCCACCGGAACATCGTCAACTTCCTGACGTGGGTGAAGGAGGAGCTGGGCATCACGGCGGCGGAACGGCTGGCCTTCGTGACCTCCTACGCCTTCGACATGACCATGACCAGCAACTGGACGCCATTCCTCGTTGGGGCCTCGCTGCATGTGCTGTCCGAGGAGAAGACCAAGGACGTCAATAACCTGCTGCGCTTTATCAGCGAGAAGGGCATTACGTTTCTGAACATCACGCCTTCGCATTTCTCGTTGCTCTCCAGTGCCCGGGAATTCCTCGCCGATGCGGACATCCCCCTGTCTGAGTCCATGCGGGTCATGCTCGGCGGCGAGGTGATCAGCACCAAAGACCTCAATCAGTGGTTGAAGTTTTACCCCGGTCACCGGTTCATCAACGAATACGGCCCCACCGAGGCGACCGTGGCCTCGACGTTCTTCAGGATTCCGGTCAACGCGGACAATCAGGTGGATCTGCCCGTGGTGCCCATCGGCAAGCCCGTCTACAATACGCAGATCTACATCCTGAACCGCTTCCGCCAGCATTGTATGCCTGGCGTGCCCGGTGAACTGTACATCGGCGGCATGGGCGTGAGCAGGGGCTACCACAACAAGCCGGAGAAGAACGCCGAAGCCTTCGTGCCCAATCCCTTCAACCCGGCTGATCCGTCCGACAGGCTCTACCGCACCGGAGACGTGGTGCGGATGCTCGACACCGGCGACCTCGAATTTCTCGGCCGCGAGGATCACCAGATCAACCTGCGCGGCTACCGCATCGAGGCGGGCGAGATCGAAAGCGCGCTGCGCGAGCACGAGTCCGTGACCGAGGCCGTGGTCGTGCCCCGCAAGGACACGTCGGGGAGCCTCACGCTCGTGGCCTTCTATACCGGTTCCGAGATTCCTGCGGCGGCCCTGCGCGACCATCTCGCCAAACGGCTGCCCGAATACATGATCCCGGCCCACTTCGAGCTGCTCGGCGAAATGCCGTGCACGCCGAGCGGCAAGCTGGACAAGAACCGGCTCCCCGATGTGGTGATCGAGGCGGGGAAGCGCGACGCCGCCGTGGTCCGCCCGGTGACGGAGCTGGAAAAGCGCATCACCGCGATCTGGGAGGACGTGCTCGGCGTCACGGATCTGGGCATGACCAGCAATTTCTGGGACGTGGGCGGCGACTCGCTCAAGGCCATGCGCCTCATCATGCGCATGAAGAAGGAAGGCTTCATCGACTTCGGCCTCAAGGAAGCCTTCGAATACCAGACTGTCGCCTCCATCGTGAGCCGCATCCTCCGAAAGGGCGAAGGCAATGCGGAAGAGGCGGGCATCGTGGCGCTGACGGACGTGGAACGCCCTGAAGCAAGGCTCTTTTGCCTGCCCTACGCGTGCGGCAACCCCACCATGTATCGGCAGTTCGGCAGGCTGCTGCCCGCATCGTACGCCGTGCTCGCCGCGAACCTGCCCGGACACGGCAAGGCCGGGGAGCCCATGCGCTCCATTCCCGAAATGGCGGCCCTGTGCGTAGAGCAGCTTGCGGCCTTCAACGACGGCACGCCGCTGTTCCTGCTCGGCTACTCGTTCGGCGGGTTCCTCGCCTACGAGATCGCGCGGCGGCTTGAGGAAAAGGGGCGCCCCGTCGCCGGGGTCGTGCTGGTGGCGAGCCCGCCTCCGGGCGTAATCGGCGGCCTGCGGGCAATCATCGACAGCTCGGAGGACGAGATCGTGCGCGTCTCGAAGGAGGTCTATCATTACGATTTCGCGGAGATGACCGAAGCCGAGCGCCGAGACTATCTGAACACGCTCCGGGTGGACACGCAGGCGATGCTTGATTTCGCTTTCGGGGCCGCCGTGGAAGCTCCCATGCTGAACCTCGTCGGCACGCTTGAAGAGGAAGAAGAGCTGAAGACGATGGCCGAGGCGTGGAACACGGTGTTCGCCAACCCGTCCCATGACCGGACGGAAGGCGCGCATATGCTGATCAAGACGCATCCGGAGGAACTGGCCGGGAAGGTCAGGCATTTCATGAACGATTTGTTGAAAAGGGGAGGGAAGGCATGAAGAGAAACGGCATAGCGGGTATCCTTGCGACGATTTTGCTGTCGGCATGGTCGCTGCCCGCTGGAGCGGCGGAAACCTATAAACTCGATCCCGTGCTGGTCACGGCCGAAAAGCGCACGGAGAATGTGCAGGAAGTGCCGGTCAGCGTGACAGCCATTTCCGAGCAGCAGATCAAGGACTCGGGCATCCGCTCGATTCAGGATGTCGCCCGGCAGGTTCCTAACTTGTTCATCGCCAATTGGGGGTTCCGGGGCAACTCGTACGCCTTCATACGCGGCATCGGGGCCGTCAACAACGATCCGGCCATCGGCTTTTATGTGGACGACGTGAACTATATGGACTCCCGCGTGTTCGACACCAACCTGTTCGACATCGAGCGGATCGAAGTGCTGCGCGGGCCGCAGGGGACGTTGTACGGAAGAAACAGCCTTGGCGGCGTCGTCAACATAGTCACGAAAAAACCTGACAATGAATTTCATTATGGACTTGAGCAGACGGTCGGTAATGAAAACCTCTACGAGACGACGCTTTACATGCGCGCGCCGCTCATCAAGGACAAACTCTTCTTTGGCGTATCCGGCACGTCGGAGCAGATGGACGGCTACAACACGAACGATTTCTTGGACAAGAAGGTGGATCGCCGCCGGGGGCTCAACGGCAGGATGCAGCTGCGCTGGATGCCCACGGACAAGCTGGATGTCACGGCCAACGTGGACGGGGAAAAGATCAACGACGGCGTATTCCCGCTGACGGACATGGATCAGGCCGACAAGAACCCGCACCACGTCTCCTATAACTACGAGGGCAGGGACAAGCGCGACACGCTCGGCTCCTCGCCGCGCGTGGCCTACGACGCGCCGTGGTTCAAGGTGACCTCCATTACCGCCTACCGGGGATACAACGACGTGACCCGGAACGATCAGGACTTCATGCCCTATGATCTCATCACCGCCAAGGAGGACATCAAGGATCGTCAGTTCACGCAGGAATTCCGGTTCGCATCGCCCGAAGGTTCCAGGCCGCTCAAGTGGCTCGGCGGGTTGTACCTCTACAAGAAACATCAGGATCACACGCTGGATTTGAACTACGGGCAGGGTGCCGCCGACATGGGCATGGTTCCGATGGCGATGACCAACACGGCGGATTCGGACATCAAGACCTACGGTTACGCCGTGTTCGGGCAGACCACCTATACGCTGTTCGACAAGCTCGATCTGACCGCCGGGCTCCGCTACGAGTATGAGAAGAACAAGCTGGACTACGCCTCGGACTATCTCGCGGGCGGGATGGTCGTCCCCGGCATGAGCTCGGACATCAGCGGCCGGAAGCACGACGACGTGTTTCTGCCCAAGGCGCAGATCGCCTATCGCTGGACGCCGGACTTCATGACCTACGCCGGGGTGTCGCGCGGCTATCGCAGCGGCGGCTTCAACACGAGCTTCCTCGACGTGTCGGATCTGGCCTTCGATCCCGAATACAGCTGGAACTACGAGGTCGGCTTCAAGTCCTCGTGGTTCAACAACCGCGTCAACTTCAACACCTCGCTGTTCTATATCGATCTGAGCGACCAGCAGGTGACGCAGGTGCTGCCCACCGCGAACACGGTCATCCGCAACGCGGGCAAGTCCAGAAGTATGGGCTTTGAAGTGGAAGCCTCCGCGCTGATCACGGAGGGCCTGCTTTTTGAGGGCAGCTTCGGGTACACGGACGCCAAGTACCGCAGCTATTCGGACAAGGTTTCCGGCATGGACTACGCGGGCAACCGCACGCCTCTGGCCCCCGAATACACCTACAACCTCGCGTTGCAGTACAGTCTGCCGCTGCTGGAGTCCTTCGACTTCTTCCACAAGGAGGACTCGCTCACGTGGATCACCCGCGCCGAACTGCAGGGCGTCGGCAAGTTCTACTGGGACGACGCCAACACCCTCAAGCAGGATCCGTATGAGCTGGTGAACCTGCGCACGGGGCTGGAAACGGACAACTATTCCATCACATTCTGGGCGAAGAACGTGTTCGACAAGAAGTACAATTGCGTGGCCTTCGCCTTCTCCGGCTCGTCGGCGCTCGCGCAGGTGGGGGCCCCGCGCTCCTTCGGCGTGACCTTCCGGGCCGATTTCTAAGCCGTATCCACCGTTCCCGGCCTGTCCGGGAACGGCGCTGCCGCCCGGGGCCGATCCGCTGATCGGCCCCGGCTCTTCTCCACAGACGCAATCCGGCGGGAAGCCCCGCCGACTATCCGCAGGTGAGTATGTCCTCCTTTTTCTTTGGCCGCCTGACCGACTGGGTCCTCCGCAGACGGGGCGCGATTGCCGCCCTGATCGTGCTGCTGACGGCGTTTTTCCTGTGGAAGGTGCAGGATCTGCAATTCGACAATTCCAACGAGATATGGTTTTCCGAGGGCGATCCCTCGCTGGAGCGCATCAACACGTTTCACAAGCTCTTCGGGAACGACGATTTCGTATATTTGGTGTTTGACGCGGACACGCTGTTCTCTCCCGAATCGCTGCGCCTGCTTTCCGATCTCGTGTCCGATATCCGTAAAAAGGTCCCGTACCTGCGCGACGTGACCTGGCTTGGGAACGCCGAGCGCATCGAGGCCGACGCCGAGGGGATCGTCGTTTCGGATTTCATCGATCCGGAAACGTACGACGCCGCGTCCATGCCGGAACTCCGGCGGCGGGCGCTGGCCGAGAAGAACTATCGGGATAACCTCATTTCCTCGGACGGGAAGACCGTGGGGATGCTCCTTGAAATGCGGACGTATCCCAAGGACAGCGTGGAGCCGCGCTCGGAAGTGACCCATGCGTTGCGCGAGGTGCTGGCGCAGCCGGAGTATGCCGGGTTTTCGATCCACGCCGTGGGCCAGCCCATCCTGCACAACGACTACAACGAGCTGTCCTTCAAGGAATCCGCTACCTTTTTCGGGCTGTGCCTGCTCGTCCAGATGGTTCTGCTGTTCTGGCTCGGCAAGGGCGTGCGCGGCGTGATCGGCCCCATTTCTGTAGTGGTGCTGAGCGTGATCTGGACGCTCGGCATGATTCAGGTGCTCGGCTTTACCCTGAACTTGTTCATCATCCTGATTCCGACGCTGTTGATCTGCGTGTGCATCGGCGACTCCATGCACATCATCGCCACCTACAATCAGCACCGCCGGGAAGGGCTCGGTGTCGTCGCGGCCCTGCGGCAGGCCATGTCCGAGACGGGTATGCCGTGCCTGCTCACCAGCCTGACCACGGCGGCGGGCTTCCTCGGTTTCTGCGCGGCGGATATCCAGCCGTTCCGGGAAATGGGCGTCTACGCGTCCGTGGGCACGCTCATGGCCTACATCCTCAGTATCCTCGCTGTGTTGCTCCTTTACAGCACGGAGGGGGATAAGGCGCCGTCCGCGCCCACTCCGGGGATGCCCGGTGCGCCCGCCCGTACTGCTTCCCCGGTAACGCCGATCCGGATCGGAAAACCGGATATCTTCGACCGTTTCCTCGGCAGGATCTACCGGATCAATGTCCGGTATCCCAAGGTATTGCTGACGCTGTTTGTGGTGCTGTTCGGGGTGTCCGTATACGGGTACACCTTGGTTGAGGTGGAGACGGGCACGGCGCGGATGCTCTCGAAATCCCTTCCGCTGCGGCAGGCCTACGACTTCGTGGATGAACGCATGGGCGGTTCCATGTCCGTCGAGATCATGCTCGACACCGGGCGGGAGAACGGGGTGAAGTCGCAAGCGTTCCTGCGCGGGCTTGAGCGCCTCCAGCAGCACCTTGATGTATCGCCGCTGGTTACCAAGACGGTCAGCGTCCTCGATATCATCAAGAAAATCAACGAGTCCATGCATGGCGGGGACAAGGCGGCCTATGCGCTTCCCTCCGGGGATGACGCAGCCATCGCCCAATATCTGCTGCTGTACGAAATGTCCAACGGGCGCGAGCTGGACAAGCTGGTGAGCTTCGACAGCCGCGTGGCCCGCCTGACCGCCAAGACCCGCACCCTCGGCACCGGGGACGTGCGCCGCCTGTCCGAGGACGTCGCCGCCTTCTCGCGGGACGTGTTCGGGGACACGGTCAAGGTGAGCATGGCGGGGAACCTCGACTGGACGAAGTCCATGAACGACCTCCTCGCGGATGGCCAGCGCCAGAGCTTTCTGGCGGCCCTGCTGGTCGTGAGCGTGATCATGTGCTTCGCGCTCGGTTCCGTCCGGCTCGGCCTCCTCAGTATGTTGCCCAACATCTTCCCGGTATTCGTCACCCTCGGCCTGATGGGGGTGTCCGGAATTTACATGGACATGCCGCTCATGAGCTTCAGCGCGATCATCATCGGGGTGGTGGTCGACGACACGATACACTTCCTGTTTCATTATCGCGAATCCTTCGCCCGCACCGGCTCCTATGAGAAGGCGCTTGAAGAGACGCTGCTGTCCACCGGGCGGCCCATGCTGTTCACGACCATGACCATGCTGTGCGGGTTCTCCGTGCTCCTGTTCTCGGACATGGTGGGCGTGGTGAAGTTCGGGGGGCTCGGCTGCTTCGCCTTTGGCTGGGCGCTGTTTGCGGATTATTTCCTCGTACCCGCCATACTGCTGACATTCCGTCCGCTCAAGGCCCCCTCTAACCCTCCTTTTTCCGGAGGGACGGCGCGGAGGGGCGTATGAACGGCCGTATGATCGGGGTGATCGGCGGTACTGGCCGAGTGGGTCGCGAATGCCTCCGTTATCTGCACGAAAATACTGCGTTCGGGTTGCTTGTTGGCGGGAGGAAGCCGCCGAAGGAAGCGCTTCCCGGTTCTTTCCTGTCCGTAGATGTCTTTGACGCGGATTCGCTCGCCCGCTTTTGCGGACAATGCTTCCTTGTCATCAACTGCGCCGGGCCCGCTTCCGCCGTCCGGGAGCGGGTGGCCGCCGCTGCACTGGCCGGCGGCTGCCATTACGTTGATCCGGGCGGGTATACGCCGCTGTTTCCGATACTCTCGTCCCGGAGGCCGGAAATCCGCGCCAAGCGGCTGACGTTCCTGCTCACGCTCGGCATCCTGCCGGGCCTGTCAGAACTCTTCCCCGTGTATGTGGCCCGGACGTGCTTCGATCAGGTAGAAGGTTTTGAATATGCGTGCGTGGGGCGGGATCGCTGGACGTTCCCGTCCGCGTGGGACATCGCGTGGGGCGTCGGCAACATCGGCAACGGCGAAGCGCCCGCCTACTACGAACAGGGCGTGCGCAGGCAAGCCGGGCTGCTCGCTTCGGGCAGACGCATGGATCTTCCCGCGCCCGTGGGGAGGCATATGGTCTTCCGGCTAATGCGCGACGACTTGCAGCGGTTTGTCGAGGAGTCGGGCATCAGCGAGGCGCACGTGTACGGCAACAACTGGGGGCGCTGGGTAACTCTTGCCACGGTGCTGGTGCGGCTGGCCGGATGGTACGGCACGGAACGGCGGCTGGAGCAGTCGGCCCGGCTGATCATGCGGGCGGCGGAACTGGACATGCGCGGCAGGAAGCCGGGGTTCATGCTGCACCTGCGTATGCGCGGGACGCTGCAGGGCCAACCCCGGAGCATGGTCAGGACGTTGTTCCTTGAGGATACCTATCGGGCCACCGGATTGTGCGCCGCCATCGGCGCGCGCCTTGCGGCCGAGGGTATGGAGCCGGGCGTGTTCCGGGCGGCGCAGATGCCGGATCCGCAAGCCTTCATGCGGCATTTTCTGGCACAAGGGTATGCCGTCGCCGGGGACGATCTTCCTAGAGAAGGAGGCCGTCCGTGAACACAAAACAGTATGCTCGTCTCGTGGTCGCGCTTGGGTTCCCCATCGCGGCAGCGTGCACCCTGTCGCTGCCGCTCATCTTGCTCGGCGCCATCGCCCCGGACCCGCGCCCGTGGAACTGGCCCACCGTATACATCGTCGATTTCCTGTACGGGCTGGCGTTGTTCTCGCAGCTTGTGGGTTTTCTGTGCCGCACCTCGCGCAATCGGCTCTGGACGGCGGCTGTGGGCGGCTATACGGCCCTCGCCTTCGGTCAGGCCGCACTGGAGGCGCTGCTTGACCTGCTCGGCGTACAGCCAGCCCCCATCACCGCAAAATGGTTCATTTTCCTCTTCATGTCCGCCGGGCTGATCCTCGGGGCGCTGATGCTGCTGCTCGCGTTCCGGCATGGGCGGTACTGGACGGCGTTTTCCCTTTCTCAGGAGCGTTGAACATGACGAATCTTGCCTCTGCCCCGGCTTCCGGACGGCCCGGCGTGCTGCTCACCGGCGCGACCGGTTTTCTCGGCGGCTATCTCCTCAAGGAACTTGTCGAGCGTACCGAAATGCCGATCTATTGCCTGACCCGTTCGGACGGCACGTTCGGCGCGCGGGCCCGGCTCATGGACAACCTGCATTTCCTGTTTGGTGCGGACGCCGTGGAAGCGTGGCCGCTTGAGCGCATCGCCATCGTGGAAGGAGATCTGGCGAAAGAGCGGTTCGGGCTTTCCAAAGCGGGATATGCGAAACTCGCGGAGCGTACGGGCGCTGTCTTCCACGCCGCCGCCATGCTCTGGCATTTCGGCAAGCTGGAACAGTTCCTGAAAGTGAACGTACAGGGTACGGAAAACCTGCTCGCCTTTTGCTCGGTCGGAATGCCCAAGACGCTGAACCATATCTCGACGCTGGCGGTGAGCGGTCGGCGCTGCGATAACCCGAAGAACCTGTTCACGGAAGCGGACTTCCACGAAAGCATGGAATGCCCCAACGTGTATGTCGAAACCAAATACGAGGCGGAAAAGCGCCTGCGTCCCGCCATGCTTGCCGGGCACGCTGTGCGGATTTTTCGTCCGGGTTTTATCATGGGCGATTCGAAGACGGGCCGCTTCAAGAAGCACATCACGTCCGACGCCCAGTATCTGCACCTTCAGGGGCACATATTCATGCGCACGGCCCCGCCGCTGTATGACGACGACTACATGGATCTGACTCCGGTGGATTACGCCGCGGCAGCCATCGTCCACATCGCGTTCCAGCCGGACACACCTCCGGGCACATACCATGTATGTAACCCGCAGCCCATCCTTAAGTCCCAGATCTGGGACATCATCCGGGACTACGGATTCCCCGTGCGCACCGTGCCCGCGGAGCGTTACCTTGAGGAAGTGCTTGATTCGGACGACGAACTTTTCCTGCGCGGCCTGCAAAGCGTGATCGTCTATCTGGGCGACTACGAGAAGTCCCCCGCCATCTTTGATGCCAGCGAAACGCTGCGGCGGCTCAAGGGATCGGGCATAAGCTGCCCGCCGCCCGATCCGGCCCTCTTGCGCCGCTATCTGGACTATTGCGTCGACATCGGCTTCCTGCCGCATCCCTCAACGCTTGGCGGGCTTGAATGGTCATGAGCGCTTCGTCTTTTTCCGGTTTTCCCGCGGATGCCCGCATTCTTGGCTTGGACATTGGTTCAATAAGTGTCGATGTGGTCCTGCTCGACGGGTTGGGCACGCCCCTGTACAGCCGGTATGTCCGTCATCATGGACAGCCGGATAAGGTGTTGTGCATCGAGCTTGAGGCGCTGGAGCGGACGCACGCCGGCATCGCCGCGGCGGTCACGGGCACGGGCGCGGATCGTGTGGCCCGTCTGCTCGGCGCGTGCGCTGTAAACGAGGTCATCGCGCAGGTGGCGGCGGCTTCGTTCCGCTACCCGCAGGCGCGTTCCGTCATCGACATCGGCGGGCAGGACAGCAAGTACATCCAGCTTGAGCCCGCCGGGGAGGGGAACGGCCTGCGGCTCAAGGATTTTTCGGTCAGCTCCATGTGTGCGTCCGGCACGGGCAGCTTCCTCGATCAACAGGCTACCCGCCTCGGCCTCGACATCGAAACCGAATTCGGGGAGGCCGCGCTCCGATCGCGGGCTCCCGCCCGTATTGCCGGGCGCTGCTCGGTCTTTGCCAAGTCGGACATGATCCACCTCCAGCAGAAGGGCACCCCCGTAGAGGACATCGTGGCCGGGCTGTGCCACGCGCTGGCCCGCAGTTTCAAGGCCAATGTGGTGGGTGTGAAGGCGTTGGAACTGCCCGTGGCGCTGGTCGGCGGGGTTGCCGCCAACGCGGGCGTGGTCAAGGCCCTGCGTTCCGTCCTGCACCTTGAGGCGGATGAGTTGTTCGTGCCCGAGGATTTCGCGCTTTCCGGCGCGTTCGGCGCGGCGTTGTTCCTGCTTGGAGGGCAGGGGGAAGCCGTACCCTACAAGGGGCTGGCCGCGTTCCGGGAAGGGCTCCGGCAGCGGACGCCCACGAAAACGCTGGTCCCGTTACGGCCGGTCAGCGTGTCCCCTCCGGGATGCCGGGGATCGTCGGATGCCGGGCCGAAAGTTTCCGCAGGGTTCATGCCGCCGCTCCGTCCGTCCGCCTCCTCCCTGCCGGACGGAGCGGAAACGCTCGGCCTGCCGGGGCGTCCCGAGGCGCGCATCCCGGGGGGCGGCTCGCCGTCCTCCGCACCCCGCGCTCCGGCGGCTTCCCCGCTCGCGGCGGACGACGGCGACTCGATCCGGAGCAGCCTGTGTCTGCCGCTGGAGCGCCGTACCCGCGTGTTCCTCGGCATCGATATCGGCTCCATCTCCACCAACATCGTGCTCATGGATGAAAACCGTGAGGTCGTGGCGAAGTACTACCTCATGACCGCCAGCCGTCCCATCGAGGCGGTGCGGACGGGGTTCCGGGATATCCTTGAACGGTACGGGGAGCTTGCGGACGTACAGGCCGTGGGCGTGACCGGTTCGGGGCGCCACCTCATCGGGGATC
>USCL01000052.1 GCA_900553145.1 uncultured Desulfovibrio sp. | reverse complement strand
TACGAGACACTGCCCCCGCCACAGCGGCGACTTCGCCCCGCACTCCGTACATACGTATGTTTCTTTGATTTTGCTGCCCATGAAAAAACCTTTTGAAGAAGAGGGGATGGAAGAAGGGGAGAGGCCCCCTTCCGGAGAGGTTTTCCCACTCCACAAGCCCCCTCTCCTTCCCAAAACGTTTGTATACGGCCCCAACCGTTTGCATACGGGAACGGGCCACCCGAAGCCTTTTCTCTGCATAAGGAAAAACGCCATCCCCATACCGGCGGATGATGCCTATACGAAATGTAGGATTTTTCCCGTGAGAAAGAAAGGGCCGCCCGATAAAACGAAAACAGGGAACGCGGCGAACGGGGATTCGATAACGTCAAAAATCTTTGGGGGAGAAGGGGGGAGGTTTGGAGGGGGAAGAGGGGACCTTCTTCAGAAGGTCCCCTCTTCCCCCTCCAATATTCTGCTTAACTCGGAAAATGCTCCATGAACCGGCGCTCGGCGTCGGCGGTGCCGATGAGGACAAGCACCGTATCGGACTTCATGGGCACGTTGGGGTCCGGGGGCACGCGCAGCACGCCCTGACTCTTCAGCGCGACCACGTTGCAGTCGGTCTTCTCGCGGATCCGGCTCTCCCGCAGGGACAGGCCGACAAGGGCCGGAGGCGCGGTCACCCGGAAAATGTTCAGGCCTTCCGTCAGAATGGTCACCCGGCCGGGGCTGAGCAAGTTGATGATCGTGCTCGCCGCCATCGAGGCGTGCGACATCACGAGGTTCGCCCCGGCGTTGTACAGAGAGGCCACGTTGCGGTCGAGCGTGGAACGGCTGAGGATCTGCACGTCGGGACGCAGCTTGCGGCAGTAGATGGTCAGATAGATGTTCAAGTCGTCGTCATGCGTGGTTACGATGACGGACGGCGTCTCCATGATGTGCGCACGGTGGAGCACCGCCAGATCCCCGGCGTTCCCGAGGATGTAACGGGGATCGTCCGGCGGTATGAGGCGCGGGTTTTTCTCGACGAGGCAGAACGGCAGGCCGCGACGTTCCAGCGCCTCCGCCGCCGCTTCGCCCACCTTGCCGCCGCCGAGGATGAGCACGGGCGTCCGGTTCGCCTTGATGCGCCGCTCGGCCTTGCGATCATAGGCTTCGAGCTGATCCGCCGTCCCCGCAAGCAGCAGGATGGAGGCGTCGTCAATCCGGCTGTCCGGGCGCGCGGACATATAGGAATTCCCTTCCCACAGCCCGGCCACGTTGAGGCCGAACCGTTCGCGGAAACCGCACTCGCGCAGCGTCTGCCCCAGAAACTCGGTGTGGGTGACCGGAGCCTCCGCGAGGCACAGCGTCCCGAACCGGGCGATGATGTTCGACTGCGCGCGGGTCCCGTAGACGCGGCGGGCAAGGCTCCGGCCGAGCATCTCGGTAAACGAATAGACGTGATCGCACCCCGCCAGCATCAGGATGTTCATGGCCTCCGGATTTTCCGCACTGGCCGCGAGCAGCGTCGAAGGCGCTACTTCGCGCACCGTGGAGGCGATGTTCGTATTCCGCAGATCCCCTTCCAGCGCGGCGACCAGCGCCGCCCTGTCCACCCTCAGGTTCCGGTAGGTGTTGGCGTCGTCGAACTCGCCGGTCACCACGTCATACCGGTTGTCATAGAGCTCCAGCGCATGCTGCCCGTCCGGCACGAGGATGACGTACGGGTAATTGTGCTGCCTGAGCTTGCGGGCCACGCTCAGCGAGATGTCGTTATCGCCCACCAGCACGGTGTGCCCCGACGTTTCGGGCGGCAGGGAACGCGGCTTGCGCTTGTTGTTGTACTCCTCGATCCACGGCTGGTACACGAACCGGATGAACGTAAACGGCATCACGATCATGATGAGGATGATGCCCGACACCAGCACGATGATGGAGAAGAGCTTCCCGATATCGCTCGTGAAAGTGATGTCCCCGAACCCCAGCGTGGACATGACCGTCAGCGTCCAATAGACGCCGGTGATGTAGGAATAGTCCCGCCCTTCGTAGGCCATGATCTGATGAAAGATGATGCTGAACAGCGCCACAAGCACGGTCGTAAACAGCAAAAAGCCGATCACGATGCGCTGGTTGCGGCGCCCCGTGGTCTGGGTCAACAGCGCCGGAAGCAGGGTCAGGAGCAGTTTCATGATCAGCGGCCGTAGCTGTCTTCAAGACGCACGATATCGTCTTCGCCGAGATAGGTGCCGGACTGGATTTCAATGATGACCAGCGGGATGATGCCGGGGTTCTTGAGCCTGTGCACGGTCCCGAGGGGAATATAGGTGGACTGGTCCTCATGGTAAAGCTTCACGGCATCGCCCACGGTGATCTCGGCGGTCCCTTCGACAACGACCCAGTGCTCGGCCCGATGGTGGTGCTTCTGGAGGGAAAGCTGCCCGCCCGGCTTGACGACGATGCGCTTCACCTGAAAGCGTTCGCCCCTCGCCAGCGTCTCGTAACTCCCCCACGGACGGTAGACCAGCGGATGGTTTTCCGCTTCGCCGCGCCCCTGCGCTTTCAGCGACTCGACAATGTTCTTCACATCCTGCGTGCGGCTGCGATCCGCCACCAGCACGCTGTCCGCCGTCTCCACGATCACCAGATCCGACACGCCGAGCGCGGTGACCAGACGGCTGGCCGCATGGAGGTAACAGTTTTCCGCGCCCTCGGCGTAGACATCCCCCACGCGCACGTTGCCGTCCCCGTCATGCGGCGCGGCCTCGTAAAAAGCCTCCCACGATCCGAGATCGCTCCAGTCGGCGGTCAGCGGGATCACGGCGGCCCGGCCCGTCTTTTCCATCACCGCGTAGTCGATGGAGTCGGCGGGCGACCCCAGAAACGCTTCGGCGCCGGGACGGATGAAGTCGTGATCGGCGTGGCGCCCTTCCCACGCCGCCTTGCACGCCGCATGGATGCCGGGGGCGTACAGGGCCAGCTCTTCCAGATAGACGGACGCGCGGAACAGGAACATGCCGCTGTTCCACAAATACCCCCCGTCCGCGAGCATGGCCTCGGCTTTGGCGAGATCCGGCTTTTCCACGAAACGCGCCACGGCGTACCCGCCTGCGGGCAAGGCTTCGCCTTGGCGGATATATCCGAACCCGGTCTCCGGCGCGTCCGGCGTGATGCCGAACGTAACGATGCGCCTGGACTCGGCGCAGGCACGGGCCCGCGCCACAGCTTCGGCAAAAACGCCCTGCGGCTTCAGCACATGATCGGAAGGCAGCACCAGCAGCAACGGATCGTCGCCGCCGGACAACGCCGCAAACGCCGCCAAAGCGATGGCGGGCGCGGTATTACGCCCCTTGGGCTCCAGCAGGATGGTTCCGGCCACGCCTTTCTGCTGCAAGGCCGCCGCCACGTAAAAGCGGTGCTCCTCATTGCAGGCCACCAGCGGATCGGCGCTGTCGGGCAAGGCCACAGCCCGATCCACGGTATCGCCGAACAGGGTATGGCCGCCCAGTTCCATAAACTGCTTGGGGTACAAAGCCCGGGAAAGGGGCCAGAGGCGGGTGCCGCTGCCACCGCACAATACAACGGGACGCAATGTGGACATGAAAATTTCCTGCCTATTTCACGGTAAATTTATGGAACACCAGACTCCCCCCGTCAAAAGGCGGCAACAGCCGCACGGACGCTTCCGCCGGCGGGGAAAAACGGGAAAGCCAGCTCCACGCGGCCTGTTCCGACGCAAAGCCGCGCGGAGCCAAAATATAAAACCGCAACCCTTCGCCCGGACGCCAGACCGGCGTCAGTGCCACGGACAGCGAGCGTTTGCCGTAGCCGCGCCATGCCGCATACGCCTCTTCAAAGGTGGCGAACGCCCCAAGGCTCAAAAGCATCCCCTTGGCCATGGACGGCGGAGGCGTATACAGCACGGCGGGGAATACCACGTCCTGCGCCCCGGCGCCGATATCGTTCCTGTAGCCGGGATTCTTGGCCAAAACCAGTTCCAAGGCGGAGGCGGAGGCGGAACCGTACAACGCCCGCACCGGTTCGGCAAGAGCCTCGCCGGGCTGCAAACGGAACGTCCCGAGCGTTTCGGGAACCGTATTTTTGTCCGCTGCGGCATCCTGCCCGCCCGCCGTTCCCGCAACGGCGGGTTCCGCCTTTTCCGGGGCCTCCGCAACAGACGTTTCCGCAGGAGGCACGGCCTGCGAAACGGCTTCCCGGGCCGCCGCGCGCTGCGCGGCCTCACCCACGGCGGTTTGCCTTTGCCCGGCGGACTCCCCGGCACCCCCCGCCTTTTGCGTCTCCGGAAGCCAGCCCAGCACGCCGGACACCGCCGCCTCCAAACGGGCGTACGCGTCATCCTTCACGGCTCCCGGCATCCAGCGGTATCCGCCCGCAACGCAGGCCAGCGCCAACGCCACGACCAGCCAGCGTCCCCACCGGATTTCCATGCCGCTGCCGTTACGGGCCACCTGAGCCCGCACCATGCGGGCGGTCACGGCCTTACGGCTGCCGACAAGCAGGGCAAGCAACATCTGGTGCCCGAGGCGCATGAGCTGGCGGGGCTTGCCTCCGCTGGCCCGGTGCAGGGCGATGAGGCTCCCGAGCGAAAACAGCCGTTCCGCCCTCTGCCCCCCCGCCAGCCGCAGGCGATGACGCACAAGCCGGATGCTCTCGCGCATGGAAAGCGGCTTCAAGTAAAGGTATTCGTTGATCCGATCCTTGAAGTTGGGCATGCCTTCGATGACCTGCGCCAGTTCCGGCTGCCCGAAGATGACGATTTGCAGGAGCTTTTCCGTGTTCGTCTCGAAATTCAGCAGTTCGCGCAGCACTTCCAGCGCCGCCGGGCTGAGCTTCTGCCCTTCGTCTATAAAAAGGACAAGGTTCCGGCCCTGCTCCAGCGCCTTGTCGAAAACCCGGTTCTGAATGACGCTGACGCACTCCCGGCGCCCCATCCCCTCGGAAGGCCGCCCCCCGGCAAACAGCTCGCACAGGTGGCGCACAAACTCGTCGGCATCCTCGAACCCGGCGTCCAGCAGCAAAAAGACGTCGATGCCGCTCTGCTCGTTCAGGTTCCTCAGCAGGCAGCGGCACAGCGTGCTCTTCCCCGTACCCACCTCGCCGAGTACCACGTTCAGGCCCCGCCGCAGCCGGATCGCGATTTCCAGCCGGTTCAGGCAGTCCTCGTGCGTCGGCGTCCGGTAATAGGCGTCCGGGTCCGGCGAATTCGAAAACGGCTCCCGCGCCAGATTCAGGAGTTCCAAGTAGCTGCTCATTCGGCAATATCCTCAAAAAAACGGCGTTGGAGAAGCAATGGGGGAACCCCGCTGAAGCGGCGGGAACGGACCTTCCCGTTTCTCCCGCTTCCTCCGTCTTCCCGCGCTATTTCAACTTCCCGATGGCCTCGCGGAGACGCCCCTTGTCCTGTGCGTGGACGAGGGCCGCCTCGGGCGTGATGATGCCCTGCATGAGCAGGCGCTCGATGTCGTCGTCCATCGTCTGCATGCCCACGTTCCGGTTGGTCTGCAACACGCTCGGCAGCTGGAACGTCTTGCTCTCGCGGATCATGTTCCGTACGGACGGGATGCCGAACATGATTTCCAGCGCGGGCACGCGGCCCTTCTTGTCGGCCCGCTTGAACAGCGTCTGCGCGACGATCGCCTGAATCGACTCCGAGAGGCTCGCCCGTATCTGCGCCTGCTCCTCCGGCGGGAAAACCTCGATGATGCGGTCGATGGTCTTGGGGGCGGAAATGGTATGCAGGGTCGCGAACACGAGGTGCCCCGTCTCCGCCGCTTCGAGGGCGAGGGAAATGGTTTCGAGATCGCGCATTTCGCCCACAAGGATGATGTCGGGGTCCTCACGCAGGGCCGCGCGCAGCGCCGTGCCGAACGAATGCGAATCGCGCCCGATCTCGCGCTGGTTCACGAGGCAGCTCTTGGATTGATGCACGAATTCGATGGGGTCTTCAATGGTAATGATGTGATCGCGGCGCTTGGTGTTGGCGTAGTCCACGAGCGCGGCCAGCGTAGTGGACTTGCCGCTCCCCGTGGGCCCGGTCACGAGCACGAGGCCCTTGGGCAGCAGCGCCAGTTCGCGCAGCATGATCGGAAGGCCCAGTTCCTCAACCGTGCTGATGTGCTGCGGGATTTCGCGGAACACCGCCGAGATGCCCCTGTTTTGCCGGAAAAAATTGGCGCGGTAACGGGCCAGCCCCGGGATTTCGTACGCGAAGTCCAGATCCCCCGCCTGCTCGAAGGCCTGCACGCGCTCCATGGGAACCATTTCACGCAGTACGGCCAAAAGCTCCTCGCTCGTGACGGCCGGAGCGTCCACCCGTGCGAGATCCCCGTAGATCCGCAGGAGCGGCGGATTGCCCGCCGAAAGGTGCAGATCCGAGCCGTGATTAGCGTGCAACAAATGAAAAAGATTGTCTATTTTTGCCATGCATGACCTTCCCGCACGGTTTTTGTTGCCGGTTCGCCCGGTTCTTGGTACACCTTGGCAGGAACAAGGTGCGTATGGAATACGCGAGACGGAAGATTCTGTCATCACCGCCGGAGGCCCGAACGCCGTTTGTGAACAAGCCCACAACCCGCTGGACGCAATCACAAAAGGCTTTCCGCCAACAGCCCGCGCACCGTTGCCCCGATCGGTCATGCCAAAGGAAGGCTCCGCGTGTACCAGACCATCCCCCCGGAATTGCTGCATCCCGAAATTTTCATCCCCGCCGCCACGCTGCTCGGACTCCTGCTCGGCAGCTTTTACAATGTCTGCATCCACCGATACATCAGCGGCGAATCCATCGTCTTTCCGCCTTCCCACTGCCCGCATTGCAAGCAGCGCCTCCGCTTCTGGGAACTGATCCCCGTCCTCAGCTACCTGCTGCTGCGCGGCCAGTGCGCCCGCTGCCGCAAGCCCATCCATATCCGGTACCCGCTCGTGGAGCTCCTGTCCGGCCTGACGTCCGGCCTTCTGGCGTGGCGTTTCGGCCCTACGATCGCCTTTCCCGTCTATCTCGTGTTCACGGGCATGCTCATCGTCGCTTCGGGCATCGATCTGGAATGCTTCATCCTCCCCGACGGCATCACGCTCGGCGGGACCGCGCTGGCCGTGCCCGCCGCCATCTTCCTTCTCGGCATGGACTGGACGGACGTGCTTCTTGGCGGCCTTGTGGGCGGGGGGACGTTCCTTGCCGTGCTTCTCGTCTTCAAGCGCCTGCGCGGCGTGGACGGCATGGGCTTCGGCGACGTCAAGCTCATGCTCATGCTCGGCGCGCTGTGCGGGCCCCTCGGCCTGCCGCTGATCACGCTGGTCGCGGGCGTCTCGGCCCTTGTCGCCTTCCTGCTCATCGCCTGCCTGATGCCCCGCGAAGCGCCCTTGCGCGAAATGCCCATTCCGTTCGGCCCGTTCCTGAGCCTCGGCGCGTTCGTGCATATCCTCGCCGGTCAGGAAATCCTCGACTGGTGGGTCCGGTTCATCACGGGGTAGCGTACAGCGCGAGCACCTTCCGCACGTAGTTGCGGGTCTCCTCAAACGGGGGGATGCCGCCGTACTTGTCCACGTTGGCGGGCCCGGCATTGTACGCCGCCAGCGCCAAGGACACGTCCCCGCCGTACCGATCCAGCATGGATCGGAAATAGCGCACCCCGCCTTCCACATTCTCATCGGGGTCGAACGCATCGCGTACGCCCAGATGCCGCTGCGTGCCGGGCATGAGCTGCATAAGCCCGCTGGCCCCGGCCGGGGAGACGGCTTTGGCGTCAAAGCCCGACTCGACCCTGATGAGCGCCATGATCAGGCGGGGTTCAACCCCGTGCTGCCCCGCGTACCGCTCCGCAAGCCTCGCCACGCCCTCCGGCCCCACCGCGCGCATCAGCCGCTCGGCGCTGAACCGCCCGAAAAACTGATACTTCCCGTCGCCGTCCGGCCTGTTGGTCAAAAAAACGGTCCCGTCCTTCCCCACGTGCCGGTAAATGGCTACGGACTCCGCAGACGCCGGGAGTGCGGCCGAGGGAGGGGGCACATCCGCACGGGCGGCTTGAGGCTGCCGGGGAAGCGTTTTTTTGATGGGAGGCCGCACCACGACCTTGAGCTTGGACGGCTCGGCGGCCCCAGCGCCCGAAGCGCACACAAGGCAACAGGCCAGCGCGAGGCCCACCCATGCGGGGAGCCCCGGGCATGAGAAGCGGGACCTCTCGTCTTTCGGAACAGCCTGTGCTATCATTATTTCCAACCGTAACGAGCCTCCCGCCAAAAGACAAGAAGCGTGCCTCCGCATCCGTCCGGCGACGCGAAGGGAAAAGGTCCGCCCCATGAAAAAACGCAAGCGTTTCCCCCTGACATGGCTTGCCCTGCTCGCGCTGGCGGGCGGGGTGGAACTGCTCGTCGTGGACGGCACGCTTTCGGGCGGCGCGCTGTTGTCCCGCATGGCGTCCGGCATCCGGGAAACGCTGGACCAAACGCCCTCCCCGGCCATTGCCGCCTCCCAGCAGATGTATATCTGGAAAGACGCATCCGGGGTCACACACATCAGCGAAACACCGCCCCCCAAGCCTCCGGCGGGAAACGTGGAGGAATACCAGTTTTCGCCCCAGCCCCCGGCCGCACAGCCCGAACCCGTCGCCCCGCTCGAAGCGCCCCAGCTTGAGCGGCAGCCGTCCGCGGCCGAGTTGGAAAAGGCCGCCGCGGAAGCCCGGAAAATGCTCCAGCAGCAAGTCGAGCAGCTGCAAAAGGAGCGGGGGCAGCTTGAAAAGCAATTCTACCGCGCCCGGGCCACGGGCGACGGCTACGCCCAGATCCGTTTCCGCACCTTGCTGGAACAGAACCGAGAGGCGCTGGAAAAGCTCATCCCAAACCAGTGACATACGCCATGCAACCACCTCTCCGCAACGGATTTACCCTGATTGAAATCGTCTCCGTGCTTGTCGTGCTCGGCGTGCTGGCCTATCTCGGCGTTTCGGCCTTCCGGGGCGGCGACGGGGTGGCCGCCTACGCGGAACGGGACAAGCTCCTTTCCCAGCTCTTCTACGCCCGGGCGCAAGGCATGGCGATGGGCGGCGGCCAATGCGCCGACGTCGGGAAAGGAGGCGTCAGCTTTTCCACCACAGGCGGGGCGGCCCTGCCGACCGTCCTTGCGGACTACGCGTTCTCCACACCGCTCCAAAGCGGCGCCGCCCAATTCTGTTTCGACGCGGCGGGAAGCGTCTGCGATAAAGGGCAGCTCCAAGAGCCGAACGACACGGGCATCCTCTATTGCGACAAGCCGACAACGAATAAGGAATTCGGCTTCGGCGGCGGGATCACGCTCACCCTCTTCGCGGAAACGGGGTTCGTCCAATGAACGCGCGCGGCTTTACCCTCATCGAAATCATCGTCACCATTGTCCTCATGGCGATCATGGGGTTCATGGCGGCGCAGCTCATCGCCACGACGTTACGCGGGAGCGCCGAAAGCGCCCGTCAGGTCAGCGATCTGGCCGGGGCTACCAGCGTCATGGAGGAATGCATCGCTTTCCTCAACACGGAAACCATGCAAAAAAAGACCGCCGGGGAACTCGCCGACGATACGGCGTTCAAGGCGTTTTTGAGGGAAAAACAGGCGACCTCAGCCACATGGAAGCCCGAAAACTGCGAAGCCTACAACCTGTTGATCACCGTCAAGCGCGGTTCCGTGGAGCTTTCCCGTGCATTCTGATCCCCGCGCCCCGGAACGGGGCTTCACGCTGCTGGAAATCGTCTGCACCCTTGTCATCCTCGGCGTGCTCGGCTCGCTCGTCTTCTCGGGATTCGGCACGGCCCTCACCGGGTATACGCAGCTGCGGGAAGTCGGGACGTCGGACATGCAGGCCGAACTGGCCCTGATCCGGCTCCAGAAGGAACTGGCGGGCGCCGCCGCGTTTCCCTCGGGAGCGTTCGGGGACGGCACTTCCGTCACCTTCACGAAACCGGACGGGACAACGACGGAGATAGCCTGTACGGACAAGATGCTGTCCATCGACGGCCAAGCACTCCTCTCGGACGTACTGTCATGCAGCTTCGTCCCGAAAAACCCTGCCGGAACGCCCATCACGGACGGCTCCGCACCTTCCGGCATCGGCATCTTCCTGACCCAACAACTTGCCGAGCGCCAAGTGTCGTGGGCCCTTTCCGTCGCCCCCCGCAACACGCCGCCCACCCAAAACTGAGGTCCCCATGCGCACGTCCCAACGCGGAAGCGTCCTCCTGACCATCATCGGCGGGATCGTCATTCTGGCCCTGCTCGGCATGGTCGCCGTCTCGCTCATGACGGGATCCGTCATGACCAGTGCCGACGCCAAAGAAACGGTGCAGGCTTCCTACCTTGCCGAATCGGGCAAGGAAATCGTCCGGGTGCAGACGGCGCAAGCCGATACCGGTGCAAGGCTCATGACGCTGGCGGATGAAACGCTGAACGGCAAAACATTTGCCGTCGCGGGCGGAAAGGTTTCGCTCAAGCTGTTCCCCTCATGGTTCCGGACTTCGGATACGGGGGCATTGCTGAAGGGGGGCTCAGGCTGGTACCCTAACGCCCTTTCCGGAACACGGGAATTGTTGCTGATCACCTCTTCGGGGGCCGTCAGCCGCTCGGAATACTCTTTCAATAAGCCAACGCCGCTTATCCCGAATGCCGACGTCTATCTTATCGGGCGGGGAAAGCCGGAATATTCCTCAAAGACACAATCAACCATCACCGTCAGCACGGCTGAAAACGATTTTAACTTTTTTCCCAACTCCGGGGGATTACTGGGCGTCGTAAGCAAGGGCGGGGCCACGCTCGAACCCGACAGCGCGAAACGCCTTGTCTATGAACGCCTGTCCGGATCCGGTTCCACATACACCTTTGAGGGGGTACGGCCCGTATCGGGCACATCCTACCCCACTCTCGGCGAAAACAAGGAACTTGCCCTTGGGCAGTACTTCCGTGTGGCCAGCGAGGGCTTAACAGCCAATGGCGCCCGTGGCGCGTTGATATGGCATACGAACGGGAAAAATTCGCTACGCCCCTACTCCGGAGGGCAATCCGGCGGCACAACCGTTACGCCGGACGCCTCCGGCACCCTGTCGCCATCAGGCAGCAATCCCTCCCAAGAACTCCATAAGGAAATGCAGGATCTGTTCGGCAACAACATCACCCAACACAATCAAGGCCTGAACAGCGGTTATGAACCCGCGAGTCTCGCCTCGGGCAATGCGCTGATAACGAATGCCCTCCAGCCAAGTGTCAAAAACCATTTCCTGCTTAAGGAAAAAAACAACGCTGCGACAACGGATTATTGGTTCGCAGCGGTTACCAAAGACAAAACCAGGTTTACGGGAAACAATGGCGGCGCCGTCCAGATATCCGTCTTTCCTTCCGTCGGGACACAATCCTTGTTCGCGGGCACACTGTTCAGGCTTACCACGCTTAAGAAAGACTCTCCCGGCGACGACTCCAACGCATATCGTTTAGGTGAAGGTGTTGCTGGACTAGGCATGGGGGTGGCCTACGGCCCCCTGACGCTTGATGTATACAGCTCCAAAGTAACGGGCGCGCCCATTAATCCAGCCCTTCTCCCCGGTTTTGAATGGAAAAACAATGGATTTTATCCCACTGAGGATTTCTCCAAAAAATATAGTGGGACGCTCTACAGACCCGTTACGCAAACGCTCTACAGCCTCCCTCCCGTTATGATTCTTTGGGCTTATGACGACGGCAAGGACAATCCGCCGGAATCCCTCCGCTGGCTCGCCGTCAGCCGCCTCGAGAGTAAAGACGTTTACTATTACGGCACTTCCGATGAGCCTTGGTCAAGGAGCTTCTTCACCCGCATTGTCACGCAAGTGCAGGAGAAGAACGGCATCAATGAAATACAGGGCTGGATAGCTTCACAGCATCCGCCGACCTACGGCATTGCAAAAACAGGATATCATGATCCCGAAACAGGCTATTGGATTTATACCTTCGATCCCGCCCATGAAAACGAGTTGGGGTATCTTTATGATTGGATACGGAAAGGGCTCAAGCCGTCTGAGGGGATCGTCTGGCCGGAAATGCACCCTTCCGGAAAAGTGGATAACGACAGGGACACGTTCACCATCCTGCGCTGGGATGCCGTCAATACGGCGTACGCTACTCTCAAGAACAGCGAGTTACAGGGAACGGAGGCGAAATTTACCGTCCTGACGCCCTTCGCCACCGGAGCGGATAGTTTCGGGCGGACAGGCTTCTTTCAAGGGGCCTACTCCGCAACGGAGACAGGGCAAGTGAATGTTTACCGCCCCTCTTTCCGCAACTTCGCGGCGGGGGAGGTAAAAATATCCGGTGGGAGCGACACCGACGCCTCCGGCCTTACCCCCGGCATCGTCCAGTAGTCCCATGCCAAACGAAAGCCCCTGATTCTACCGGGAACAGGGGCTTTCGTTTGGCATTACGGCAAGCTGTTATCCGTACAAGTGGCAGCGGGCCAGATGCTCCGGCGCGATTTCCCGGAGTTCCGGGGCCTCTTCGCGGCAACGGGGCATTACCTGCGGGCAGCGGGGGTAGAACGCGCATCCGGCGGGCGGCGAAAAGGGGCTCGGCAGTTCCCCGGGCAGGAAGGCACGGATGCGCCTGTCCGTGGGATCGTGCACCGGCGCGGCGGCCAAGAGGGCTTTCGTATACGGATGCGCCGCCGAACCGAACAAGGTATCCCTGTCCGCCTGCTCGACGATGCGCCCCAAATACATGACCGCCACGCGGTCGCTCATGTAGCCGACGACCGACAGATCGTGCGAAATAAAGAGGTACGTCAGCCCAAAATCCGCCTGCACTTCCTTCAGCAGATTCAGCACCTGCGCCTGAACCGAGGCATCAAGGGCCGACACGGCCTCGTCGCAGACGACAAGCTCCGGACGGGTCACCAGCGCCCGCGCAATCGCCACGCGCTGCCGCTGGCCGCCGGAAAATTCGTGCGGGTAACGCCCCGCATGTTCCGGCTGCAACCCTACCCTGCGCAGGATCTCGCCCACGCGCTCCTTGCGCTCATCCTGCGGCGTGCCTATGGCCATCAGAGGCTCGGCAATGGAGGTGCCGATCCGCAACCGCGGGTTCAACGAGGAAAAAGGATCCTGAAAAACCATCTGCAAGCGGCGGGAATACCATGTGTCATCGCGCCCCGGCACGCCGGGCGACACGGGTTCGCCGTCAAAAAGGATTTCCCCGCTCGTCGGAGGAAGAAGCCGCACCGCCATGCGCGCCAATGTCGACTTGCCGCACCCGGACTCGCCCACCAAGCCGAGCGTTTCGCCGCGCCGCACGGAAAGCGACACGCCGTCCACCGCGCGGACTTCGCCCCGCACCCTGCCGAGCACACCCTGCCTTACCGTAAAAGAACGGCTTACATCGCGAAAATCAAGAAGCGGAGAAGAGGCGGAAGACATGCGTACTCCGAGGCTGAAAAGAAAAAACGGAAACGGCAAGCCAGAAAATCCGGCTAGCGTTTTTGTATCGTTTCTGGTAAAAAAATTGGTCTTTTATCATCAAAAACAAAAAGCATCGACAACCACCGACGCTTTTTTGTCTTTTTGCTATGGCAGTTTTTTACACGTCAACTTCTTACAAAGCAAGGAAGACTATGAAACGGTTTGCCTCCCTGTTGCTTGCCGCCTGCCTGTTGGCGGCGCCCCAACTCACTGGAAAAGCCCAAGCCGAAGGGTTTGCCCTGTCCGACTTCGGCGCCCGGGGCACGGCCCTCGCCGGCGGCATGGTCGCCCGCGCGGACGACCCTTCCGCCGTGGCTTGGAACCCCGCCGGGATCACCCAGTTGCCCGGCACGCAGATGATGGTCGGCATGACCGCCATCCAGCCTTCCGGGACCGTCGACACGGTGGACCGTTTCGGCAACAGCCGCTCCACCGACGTGGACAAGCACACATGGGCGAACCCGCATGCCTACCTCACCCATCAGTTCAGCGACAACCTCTGGGGCGGCATCGGCATCTTTTCCCGCTTCGGCCTCGGCAACTCCTATCCCACGAACTGGCCGGGCCGCGAAAACCTCAAGTACGTCAGCCTCAAGACCGTTTCACTGAATCCCAACCTTGCCTTTAAAATCAATGATAATCTCTCCCTCGCCGTGGGCCTCGAATTCATGTATGCCACCATGCTCATGAAAAAAGACGCCGACCTCGGTGGGATGGTCAACCCCGCCCTCGCCGGGCGCTTTGGGCATGATCAGCAGATGCTCACCGGCTCAAGCATCGCCCCCGGCTTCAATCTCGCCGCGCACTACAAGTTCAACGAGGAATGGGCCGCCGGCCTGACCTACCGCAGCCGCGTCAAGCAGGCCGTACGCGGCCATCTGGAGTTTGAAAACAAGAATCCGCTTCCGGGCGTCAATCTCGCCAACTCCGATCTGCACGGCAATCTGAACCTCCCCGACACCATTTCCTTCGGTGTGATGTGGAAGCCCATGCAAACCCTGAGCTTCGAAGCCGGAACCGTCTATACCGTATGGAGCAACTACCGTTCGCTGAACATCCACGTGGACGATTACGGCACCGCGTACAGCCCCAAGAACTGGCGCGACACGTGGGGCTTCAACGTCAGCGCGGAATACAAGGCGCTCGACTGGCTGACCCTGCGCGGCGGTTATGTCTTCGAAACCAGCCCGATGAAGGATTCCACCTGCGACTACATGATCCCGAGCAATGGGCGTCACCGTATCACCGCCGGTGTGGGCTTCAACTGGGATCAGTGGACCGTTGACCTTGCTTACGGTTACCTGATCATCAAGGAACTCAGCTACGACAAATCCACCGCCGACGGCGTGCTGCCCGGGCGTTCCCACAACGGCAGCAGCCATATCGCCGCGGTATCCGTTGGTTACAAATTCTAGCCGTTCGTGAGAGTGGGATAATTGAGGAGGCGGGGCGGGACTTTCTGGAGAAAGCCGCCCCCTCAAACTCCCCTCCCAAAGACTTTCGTAACAATCAATGACGAACGGAGGGACGGTACAATCCCGTCTCTCGGCCTCCGTCCCCCGGTTCCGCATCAAAAAGCAAAAGGCAAGGAAACAAACCGTTTCCTTGCCTCTTCTATTATCGAACAACTCAACAGGATAATCAGAACTTATCCCAACTCCCCATCCACAGGAAAAACCGGCAAGGGGGATTCGATAAGGCCAAAAGTCTTTGAGATGGGAGAGGAGGGGGTTGGGGAGGGGAGGGAAGAACTTTCTACAGAAAGTTCTCCCCTCCCCAATATTCTCTATTCCCCTTCCTACAAATACGGATCAGGGTTCATCAGGTAATTTTTGATGTAGTCCGAAACGCCGTCTTCGAGGCTGTGGAACTGAACGTCGCAGCCAAGGCGCTCCAGCCACGCCATGTCGGCCTGCGTGTAGTACTGATAGCGGCCCTTCAGCTCGGCGGGCATGTCGATGTAGTTGATGTCCGGGATCTTGTCCATCGCGGAATATACCGAGTTGGCGAGATCGTTCCACGTGCGGGCTTTGCCCGAGCCGATGTTCAGGATGCCGTTGGCTTCGGGATGTTCCAACAGCCAGAACATGACGTTGACGCAGTCCTTCACATACACGAAGTCGCGCATCTGGCCGCCGTCGGGATACTGCGGGCTTGAACAGACGGAGCGAACCGGTCTCGCGCAGCTCGGTGAACGCCTTGCAGGCCACGCTCTTCATCTCGCCCTTATGGTATTCGTTGGGGCCGTACACGTTGAAGAACTTCACGCTGGCGATGCTCTTGAGCAGGTTTTCGCGGTAGGCCCAGAGATCGAACATCTGCTTGGAATAGCCGTACATGTTCAGGGGGCGCAGGGAAAGCGTGGTCAGCAGGCTGTCGGAAAAGCCGTGCGAACCGTCGCCATAGGTCGCCGCGCTGCTCGCGTTGATGAGGCGCGCGCCCTGTTCGAGGGCATAACGGCAGACCATCTGGCTGTAATGCAGGTTGTTGTCCATCAGGAAATCGGCGTTACGTTCCGTGGTGGACGAGCAAGCCCCCATGTGAATGATGGCCTCCACCTTCTGCGGGGCGCGGCCTTCCTGCACCATGCGCCGGAACTCGTCGCGGTGCACATAGTCCCGGTACCGACGGTTGACGAGATTACGCCATTTTTCGCTGGAAGCCAGATTGTCCACAACCAGAATATCGTCGATGCCCGCTTCGTTGAGCCGCCAGATCATGGCGCTCCCGATGAAGCCCGCACCGCCTGTTACGATGTACATGGTCACTCCTTAAAAATGCAATGACGCCGCCGGAAAACGGGACGCCTCCGTTTTTTGTACGCTACAAGGCCGCATCCAGCAACAGATTGTCGCGGTGCACCACTTCGGGATAATGCGCGTCGCCGAGAATGGCGGCCACTTCGTGCCGTTTCAGCCCCCTGATGCGGAGAAGATCCGCCGCATTGTAGTTGCTGAGGCCCACGCCCACCGTTTCGCGCCCGTATACGAGGCGCACCAGAGCACCCGCCTCAAAGCTGCCGTGCACTTCCGTAATGCCGCCGGGCAGGAGGCTCTTGCCGTGGTTCCTGACAGCATCGGCCGCCCCGGCGTCGAGGTACAACGTGCCCTGCGGGTCCGCCTGATACGCCAGCCAGTACTTGCGGCGGGAAACCGTGCGCTGCTCGG
>USCL01000051.1 GCA_900553145.1 uncultured Desulfovibrio sp. | reverse complement strand
GCCCCGCTTGCGCCCGGGGAAAGGCGCGGCCCGCGTGCTGACGCTGCATGTCCCAAGTACGTGCGCCCGTTTGCGCCCCGGGAAAGGGGTTCCTCCCGGCCCGGCTTGCACCCGCCGTCCGCGCCGAAAGCGGCATTGCGCCGGCGTTTCCCTCTTCCTCCCGTGCCTGCCGTGCCTCCATCCCGGAAGCGGGAGGATACAAAAAAGCCCCGGCGGGCCGGGGCATAGGCGTTTACTTCGCGGGCGTGGCTGGGGGCGTGTGGGCGCTTTCGAGATCCTTTTGCAGATCTTCCTGGAAGGGGAGCTGCTTGTGGTGTTTCAGATACTCGCGCTGGGCCTGTTCGCGTTTCTTGGCGTAGTCTTTCTGGGCGTCGCGGACTTCCTTCTGATACTTCTTCAGATCCTTGTCCCGGCGCTCCTGATACTTCTGGGTGTCGGTCTTGTCGTCGCCGGTGAGTTCGTCGACGGTTTCCTTCACCTCTTTCTTGATGTCCTGATAGCCGTCCTTGACCGATTTGGTGAAGGTGTTTTCCGCGAGGAAATGGTTGTTCAGGCTGGTCGCATGGGCCGCGGCGAACGGAAGGAGCGTCAGCCCGGCGGCGAGGAGGCAGCCGTTCAGCAGCGCGTTGTTGCGTTTCATGATAATCCCCCAAAGGTTAGACTGTGAATGTTTTCCACGAGTGTACCGCAGGCAAGGAAAAAGGCAATCGGATGAGAGAAAACAAATCATGCCTCGCTGCAATGGTAGGGTTTTCCTCTCATAGGCAGCAGCAGATGGGGCCTTTTGGGGGAATCATTGCATGGCATCTTGACATTGAATGGAACGGACGCATTGTTAGGGGAAAGGAGATTTGAGATGTCACAGAAAGTCAAGACATGGGAATCGCACGTTCCCGGTTGCTTTGGTGGTTCGGATCATATCTTCGCCGGTCATCCCGCCGAGGAAAAGCGCGCCAAGGAATTGCGCAAGGTGTGCTCGGAACAGCGCATCCCGATGGATGATGTGGCCAAGGCCATTGAACGCTTCCTGAAGTCCAAGAAGGTCGGCGACGCCCTCATTCAGGAACAGGTGGAGCGGGCCAGGAAATTCTTGAAGCTGGCCTGACGCGCCTTCAGCCCACCGGGATACTGCGGGATTGCCCACAGCCCCGGCGGACCCGACCGGGCGATGGCCCGATGATGACACGGCATATGCGGAGCGCCCCGGCGGGCGCTTTTGTATGGAAAGAAAATCTCCCGCTAGGCGGGAAGTTTCCAAAAGTTTAAAATTTTGCATATGTTATAAAACTTCTTTTGATTTGTTAGTAAAGCTTGCGGTCTGGCAACTGCAAGCGGCAACAAATCAAAAGGAGGTCACAATGAGTGAGGTTCAAAGTCTAGCCCACATAAAGTGGAACCGCAAATACCATGTGGTATTTGCCCCCAAATATCACAGGCAGGTTTTCTATAGGGAAAAGAAGCGTGAGGTCGGTGAGATATTGCGCAGGCTTTGCGAATAGAAAGGGGCGGCAATTCTCGAAGCGAAATGCTGTCCGGATCATGTTCATATGTTGCTTGAGATACCGCCCAAAATGAGCGGGTCCGCATTTATGGGATATCTGAAGGGCAAAAGCAGCCTGATACTTTATGAACGATTTGGCGATCTGAAGTTTAAATACCGCAATCGTGAATTCTGGTTTCAGGGGTACTCCGTGGATACAGTAGGGAAAAACAAGGAAAAGATTAAGGATTACATAAAGAAACAGCTGAAAGAGGATAAACTGGGTACGCAGCTTTCCCTTCCCTACGCAAGGCAGCCCGTTTACGGGCCGCAGATGGCGGAAATGCCGATGCTAGATTGGCTATGCGCCTGTTAGGGCACTGCTGGTAACAGAGCCTTACAGGCGCATATGAAGACCCACCGGCTACGCCGGTGGGTTCCTTTTGTCTTTAATGGTACGATACGGCGAAAAAGATATGGAATCAGCGTGTGGCACGCGCGAAACAGCGGTGTATGGATATAATACGAAAGAAGACTTTGAAGGAGATGACGTACAACTGCATGAAAATTCAGCTGATTTTCATGCAGTTTTTATGATGTGAACTCCCGAACGTTGCTGCGGTGCACCATATGGCCAAGCAGTCAGGTTAATCCAGTTGAGCGTTGGCCACATAAGAAAGAGCATCCTTGCAGTGCTCGGTTACTAAAGAAACGGCCAGTTCAGTATCATTACGGCGCAGGGCGGTGAAAATAGCGGTGTGTTCCGCCAGCGTACCGGATTTGAGTGAGGTTTTGCGTGTATAGAGGCGATCGAAAAAGCGGGTGTACAAATTACATCGCAGATAAATACGCGCCCATGCGTCATAAAGATACATATTGTCAGCGGATTGCACCATCGCATGGTGGAAATCTTCGTCTCTGAACGTGAAGCTGAGGAAGTTGTCGTTGTCGATGGCTTCTTCTGTAGCCGCCAGAATACGTTCCATTTCCAGTAAGTCTTCGGCTTGTGCGCACTGCGCGGCACACCTAGTGGCTTCGCATTCGAGCAGGATACGAACGCTGAAGGCTGCGCGAGCATCATCGTAATTAAGATTGGGGATGAAACAGCCTTTTTTGGGTAACTTCTGGAGCAATCCCTTGGCCACAAGGCGATTTAGCGCGATGGTCACTGGAGTGCGACTTACGCCGAAACGCTCGGCTAAATCCCGTTCCAACAGAAAGTCGCCGGGTTGGTATTTGGTTTTTATATCGTGAATAATGAGCCGATAGGCTTTCTGCTCGGCGTTTTCCTTGCCTTTCATATGCGTTATCTCCCTGATTCTGGTGAAAGATATCCATGATTGCGTGGGCTGTAAAGGTTTTCCTCTAGTGAGGAACACGCCGGGATGGTGAGATTTCTATTGACAGGAAAAAACGGGGGACTAGGTTTGATTTGCAGTTCATAATGAATGCATTAATAAATTTATTAAGAAGTACATCTATGCGTTTTTATATCGGTGGCATTGCCACCGGGAGGGCGCGA
Organism: uncultured Desulfovibrio sp.; assembly: GCA_900553145.1. GTDB lineage: Bacteria > Desulfobacterota > Desulfovibrionia > Desulfovibrionales > Desulfovibrionaceae > Bilophila. The sequence continues at coordinate 13,804 of USCL01000051.1, read as the reverse complement.
AACTGTGACTGCAAAGGAAGTAAGGGCATGCCCGACAAAAAATTGTTGATTCTGGGAATGGAGTTACAGGGCAAGGGAGCCCTGCATGACGTTTTGACTCATAATACTTTGCTCAGATCACCGGGGCCGACTGCGGCGTACGCTACGAAAGCGAAAAGGCAAATTATGAGGCACGCGGCGTTCGTGCCTTGATGGTAGATGTCAGCGACGAACAGGTATTGCGGCGTCTTTTGACCGAATACAATGTCGTCATTGAGCTGCTGCCCGTGTCGTTGGCTATGAAGGTGGGCGCATCGTAGCTGAAAACGGTGTCTATCTGATAAGCAGCATGTAATACATCGGGCAGTCCATGACGGACTCTGTCGTTTTCGAGCGCATGAAGCGGAAAATGGGTGAAATCGACGAAGCTGCGCGCCGTAACGGCTGCACATTGCTCATCGCCTTTGGCATGGACCCCGGGCTTGATCTCATGCTGGGCGCCGACGCGCTGAGCAGGATGGACGAAATTGAGCATTTCTATTCCTACGCGCGGGGTTCCCAGAACAAGTCGCATGTAACAATGCCCTGTCGTACAGATTTTCTTGGTCTCCTAGCAGTACACTTGTTTCTTACTTTCGCGAAACAAAGAAGATTGTGGATGGGCAGGTGGTGAGCGTACCGGCGAATGAACTGTTTGCGCCAGAAAGTACGCATATCCTGCATGATGAAACATTGGATTGCGATCTCGAATGCTACGCGGCGGGTACCCTTAAGCCTGATGCAGCCGGAACTGGCCAAACGCGATATTCATATTGTCACCTAGATTGGTTGAAGTTCTGTTGAAGGATTCGTTCAACAGGAGTTCAAAAGCAGGAATACAGTGGTTGGTACCGAATCAGTATCACAAATTCCTAGAGGTCATTATGAATACTTCCGGTAGAGAACCAACATTATTTCAGTCCGTATTCCGTCCGGGCATAATATCTTGCCAATCTCCTTCTAATGGGTGTGGCGCACCTAACCGGGCGTTGTACCACTGGAAAACGACATGAATGAACACGTCGCATGAGAAGGCCGTCTTGGCTTCATTATGACAACGGCTGGCTTCGCCGTTGGGTTGGGAGCCATCTGGTGTTTTCCTTACATGATGAGCAAAAACGGTGGAGGGGCTTTCCTTTTGGTCTATCTGCTGACCATACTCTGTGGAGGAATTCCCCTGTTCATTGCTGAGATCATGCTCGGGTGCGTAACACGGCACGGCAGTATTTTGGGCATGCGCCAGCTCACGCCGTCTCACAGCCCTTTTCGATTGGTGGGTTAGTTGGGCGTCGCATCCGGCGTGGGGATTCTCTCTCTCTCTCTCTCTCTCTCTCTCTCTCTCTCTCTCTCTTATTATTCAGTCATCCTGGCGCTACTACTGGTATATTTTATCAAAAGCCTTGGAGGTGTTTTGCCTACGGAACGGATTTGACCGCCTTCAGCCCTTTGTTCGATGTCACGTCATCCACGTAGGGGCGTTGGGGATGTATGTGTTGCTTGCCCTTTCTCTTATGGGGTTGATCATCAGAGTGGGCCTAAAAAGTGGACTGGAACGGGCCTGCAAATACCTTATGCCGGTCTTTTGGTTGTGCGCTCGCTGAGTCTGCCGGAGACAGGCAAAGGGGTCGCATGGCTACTGGAGCCGGATTTTTCGTGCATTGATATTCAGGTGACGCTGGATGCTTTGGGTCATACTTTTTTGCCGTGGGCATCGGCGTTTCCACCGCGTTCGTCTTCGGTAGCTACCTGAGATCAGAGCAATATCGTTGCCGACGCCCTGATCATCATTACCATCAACACGGCTGTGACCCTCTTGGCGGGATTGGTCATTTTTCCGTCTATATATGTCTTTGGGCTGACCAAAGCCGCTGGGACGGGACTTGTCTTTGAAACCATGCCCGCCATCTTTGCCCATCTGCCGGGGGGCTGGTTGTTGAGTGTGGGCTTTTTCTTTCTGCTCATCATCTCGGGTTTCGCTTCTGGGCTGGGACTGGTGGAAGGCGTGGTCAGTACGCTGGAGGAAGTTTGGAAACTCGGGCGTAACAAGACGCTGGGTCTTGTGTTGATCGCGGTGTCACTGCTGAGTCTCCCCCCCTTGCTCTCCTACGGGGCCCATGCACCGTGGGCGTCCATCCGACTTTGGGATCGAAGCATCTTTTTGTCTTCGTCAAGTATGTGGTGACGGCGCTCTTTATGCCCGTGGGAGCCTTACAGATGAGCCTTTTTGTGGCTTGGCGCTTCGGTTTCACCGATTTTAGGGAGCGGTGGAGCGTTGTCGCGTTACGCGGCACTGGAAGTTCTTTGTCGTGGCAGCGGTCCCCTGTGCTGTGGGTATGATCCTACTATTGGGCCTGCTCGCATCTCTATAAAGAAAAAGGAGCGGTTATGTTGACGTTTGGATCTATCGGTTGCGGCAATATGGGCGGAGCCATTTTAAGAGGCGTTGCCAAGCTGGAAGAGTGGCAGCAAGTCATCGGTTTTGACCTTTACCAGGCGGCCACGGACGCATTGAACAAACGTTGTGATCTTGTCCCATGTGCCAGTGAAATCAAGGTGGCGCAGCGGGCGGACTTGATTCTTATCGTCGTAAAACCGCAGCATGTACAGGGGTGGTGGAAAAGATCGCGCCGTATCATGATGGCAACTTGCTGATTTCTCTTGCGGCGGGCGTGTCGCTGCAGCGTATCAAGAAGTATAGTGGTAATGCTTGTCCCGCCGAGGGCATTATGCCCAACACGCTGGCTATGGTCGGTGAAGGCTGTTGCGCGTTGTGCCTGGATGATCCTACCCTAAGTGAGGGCCCAAAAAACTGGTGCTGAAGCTTTTCAGTGCCATCAGCACAACAGTGGTTCTGCATGAGTCGCAGATTCCCGTGTTTTCGGCGCTTATCGGCAGCGGTCCCGCCTTTATCTCCCATTTGCTAGAGTCATTTGTGGAAGCGGGATTGTTTTCTTGCGGCGAGGCCAAGCAGCTAGTGGAAAATTGATGCTAGGCAGTGTCAGGCTGGCACAGGGGAATCCCGATGTGCTGCATCCCAAGCTGCCTATAAACGTCTGCTCCCCCGGCGGTTCCTCTATTGTCGGTGTGAACGAAATGATCGGTTGGGCGTACGCGGGTCCATTATCGACAACATATTGGCAACCCACCGGCGTGCTCTTGAAATGACGACCGATAGGCCCATTCCTGGAATGGCGACAGAGGGAAGATAGCGGATAAAACGATGGAGGAGCCCTATGCGGTGGTCTTCTTCATCGTTTTTTCAGGAGAGAACCATGCATGCCACCCATCATAGGTCACGTTGGGCGTCACTGTGGGCACTTACTTGGCCGCAGATTCTCATGCTTCTCGTACAGTTCGGCATCGGCCTCATAGCCCAGTGCCATATGGTCTTGATGACTATTGGCATTGCTACCAGCAATGGTACCGTGGCGGCCGTAAGTCAGAGCATCGGCGCCGGGCGCAAAGGCGAGCACGGCGTTTTACTGGGCTAGTTCTGGTAACGGGGATGGCGACGGGCATCTGCCTCGCATGCTTCGGAAGTCAGTTCCGCCTGAAGATATTGCGTGTCATGCAGACGCCGCAACATCTCATGGAACCCTCAGGCACCTTTTTACGGATTTATCTCTGGACATTGCCGGGCCAATATTTGTTGGCCGTAACGACGGCCATCTTGAGAGCGGTACGTTCCGTACGTGTGGCGTTGTTCGTTACACTGGCAACAGGGTTCCTTAATATCTGTGGTGACTTCGCCTTTGGTTTGGGCTGGTGAGGTTTTTTCCATTATGGGGCTGCAGGGCTTGCGTGGGCAACCTTTGTTTCTGTAACGCTGGGCACCTGTATTCTATTTTTCAAATTGCTTTATTTCGGATTGCTGCAGCGCGATTCTTTTCCTCCTCTGCGCTGGTACGCTACGGAGGAAGGTATTTGCTCCGCGTGGGGGTGCCAGCATTGGGAACATCCTTCCTGTGGCAAACGGGGTTCGTTCTTGTATTCGCGATCACCATGACTTTTCCGTAGAACAGCGTCAATGCACTGGCTGGACTGACTGCGGGTATGCGCATTGAAGCTGTTATTTTCCTTCCCGCCGTGGCCTGTCAAATGGCTGTGGCGGTACTGGTAGGGCAAAGTCTCGGGAACGGAGACAGGAAGGAAACGCAGCAATCGGCGTATGATATGCTTGGGTCAGCAGTGCTCGGCATGAGCCTGCTGACAGGTTGTCTTTGGTTTGTCCGTGAAGAGTTGGCCGCCCTGATGACCAACAATATCTTGGTCCAGGCTGAAGCCGTCCGGTACCTTGCCTTCAATTTTTTGTCAGCACCTCTGATGGCCAATCTCGTTTTGATCGGTGCTTTCATTGGAGCGGGAGCCACTCCGTATGCTATGTGGATCTACCTCGCCTCCGTGGAGTGCGCTTACCCTTACCGTGGTTGGGACATGTGTTATGGGCGTCTTCCAGCGGTGTATATTGGGCAATGGTCGTCTCGCAGCTTGTGCAGCTCGGCATACCTCTCTGGATGTTATCCTACACAGACTGGAAGCGTTTGCCCTGGTTTCGTCCAAGGATAGATAGGTATGGAAATTCCAGTCAGGTCGAAATGGGGGCACTGCATTGTCGGAAAATTGAATATAGGTATCAGTAAAATTATATGAATACAGTATGATACATTTTTTAAAAACTCTTCGAGGAATACCTCATCCGAAGACATGCCAGTCTTAGAATAACGTTGCCGTAAAATACTTTGAAGTTCGGTCAATGACGACGAAAAAGTACAGTTTTTTTATTCTGACTTTGGTAATATTAAAATCCAATGGAGTATGACTCAATTTATTTTTTCAGAGCATCTTCAGCCCTAGGCAAATGGTTAATGCCGTGACGATGTAGACGGAGATGCAATGAAGTGCGGCACTTAGAAAAATATTTATGAGACAATGCCTCAGGCTCCGGCAGAACGTCACCCTGTACCCGCTGGAAACGAACCGTTCCTCTGAACTCCCTAACACTGCAAAAAGTTCCTGTTGTTCCCCCTAAATACTACGCTGCTATATATCACTGTTCCGTAGTGTGTACTCTTTCGAAGATAAGCAAATATAAAATTTTCTATAATATGGTTCTCGAACCACGATTTTTCGATCAATTCAGGATAGAGTTCAATATATCAGTATTCTAATAAAAGACAAATATAACACAGAAATATAGATTACATAAATGTATATTCATCGTTAGATGGTTCCGCTTACAGTCCCATTTTTTACTTCCCGTTACGGAGTTTGAAGTAGTCTGTTTCATTGTTTAATTAGTATAATATACTTTTTTAAGAATATAGGTAAAAATGATAGTAGTCACATCCGCTTACCATCCCTCCCAAACAGCATGGTGTGCCCTTGTCCGTTTTTCAGCGCCATAGACGCCCTCAGCGAGCGTTACGCGCTGACGATCATCTTGATGTCGGCGGGCTTGCCGAAATAGGCCCATGTCGTCACCAGCACATCCACCCCGGTTGCCGCGATCGCCGCCGCGTTTTCACCGGTCACGCCTCCGGCGGCGAGCACCTGAATGGCCGCGTTGACGGCCTTGACCCCGCGTACCGTTTCTTCAAGCTCGGCGCAGGCAAACCGCTCGCACTGGATGGAGTCGATGCCCGCGCGTGCCAGCAGGAAGGCCTCCTCCGGTGTGGCGACTTCCGCGCCCAGCTTCTGTTCCGGAAACGCCTTGCGGTACTCGCCCACCCGGGCGGCGAACCCGTCCAGTCCGCCCGTAAAGACACGATGCTGATCAAATACCAATAAGGAGTCCGAAAGCCCGAGCCGGTGCACGATGGCCCCGCCCGCCTGCGCCGCCGCAAGCGAAAGCCGCTTGGTCCCGGGGAAATGCTTGCGGGTAACGGCCAACTGCACATACGGATTGACCTTGCGCGCGCTTTCCAGCATTCCCGCCGCGCGGGTCGCGATGCCGGACGAATATTCCATGACGTTCTGCGCGATTTTGAGGCTCCGGTGAATGGCTCCCGCCGTGCCTTCGGCGCGTAAAAAGACCTGCCCCGCCTCCAGCCGATCGCCGCTGGCGGCTTGGCACATAACCCTGCATCCCGAAGATTCCAGAAGCCGCGCGGCCACCTCAACGCCCGCCACGACGCAGGCGGCCTTGGGGTGGCACGCCAGCCGGCCCGGTTCGCGTCCGATGCCCAGAGCCTCCACGGTCAAATCCATATACGGGCAATCTTCTTCCAGCAGTTCGTCGATGAAACGCTGGCTGATGTGAAAACTCATGCCTTCCTCCGTTGCAGTTGATCGATGGCAAGATACAGGCACAGGCTGATGCAGGCGAGCAGGACACACAGCGCCGTGGCCCGCTCGAAATCGCCGCGTGAAACGGCATTGAACACTTCCAGCGACAACGTGTTCGTCCGTTGCGCGATGTTGCCGCCGAGCATGAGCGAAATGCCCACTTCGCCGAAAGAGCGCGTCACACCGAGCAGCAGCCCCACGACAAGGCTGGTGCGGATCAGCGGGATGACCACCAGAAAAAAGGCGGCTGCCGGGCCGGCCCCGGTCACGCGCGCCGCTTCCGTGAGCTTGCGTACCGTTTCGCTGCCGAGCGCCGCCTGAACGGGCTTGATGACCAGAGGCAGCCCCGCGATGTAGGCCGCCAGCACGACCGCCGCCTGAGAAAAAATCAGCCGGAAGCCGAACAGCCGCTGGAGCGGCTCCCCAAGCCCGGTCTGCCCCAATGCCATGAGCAGCAGGTATCCGAGCGCGATGGGCGGAAAGACCAGCGGCAACGTCACGACGAAATTGAGCGTCCGGCGAAACGGCGCTTTCGGCGAACACGCCCACAGCGCCAGCGGCACCGCCGTGACGAGGTGCAACACCAGACACACAGCGGCCACCTTCAAGGTAAGCCACACCGAAAACAGCACTTCCTCGTCGCGCAACAGTTCGCCGAGCACGTGGGTTCCCGGCTATGGGCGCAGCCCGTGCTTGGCGTAAACGGACCGGGCCCCGTCGGACTGGAGGAACGTCAGAAACGCCTTGACTTCAGGGTCCTGCTCCGCGCCTTTGACCACCGCCGCAACCATCTCGATGGGCTCGTAGCCGGACTGGATGTCCATATATCCCCCGACGGCGTTGCCCTGCGCCTTGATGACCGCCGTATTGACGAATCCGGCGTCCAGCTCGCCTGTAGTCAGGTAGGAAAACACCTGCGGCACGGTGGAAAACATCCGCAGCTTATCCTTCAGCGGTTCACGCAGGCCGCTCTGGGCCAGAAAGCGATCGGCGGCTTTCCCGTAAATGGCCCCTTTCTTGTCGGGGTAGCCGATGGACCGGATTTCCGGCTTTTGGAGATCCTGCGGCGAGCCCACATTCAGGCCTTTTTTCCACGCCAGCACGAGTACGGCGGTGCCCAAAGGCTGAAACGAAGCGAAGGCCACGTCCGAATCCTCCAGTGCCTGCCTGTCGGAAACGAACACGGAAACCCCGCTTCCGGCCTTGTACTGGGCCAGCGACTGCCCGATGGTGCCGCTGTAGACCTCGGTCAACTGCTGGCCGGACTCCTGCTTATACAGCGCGCAGAGTTCGGAAAGCATCTTTTTGTAGCCCATCCCTGTGGTCACGGACGGCGCGGCCAAGGCCGGCATGACGCTCAGGCCCACCATGACCAGCATCAGGATCCATCGTTTCATTGCATTCCCTCCCTGTGCGGCAACCGCCGCGTGCTCAAGATTCCGTCAAGTTGCCGTCTTCAAGGCTCAGGACGCGATCCGCCAAAAAACGGCGTTCCGCGTCCGAATGGGTCACATAGAGGATGGGCACGCCGAACCGTTCCGGGATCGCCTTGACGTAAGCCATGATTTCTTCCCGCCTGCCCCTATCCAGCCCGGTCAGCGGCTCGTCCATAAGCAGCAGTTCGGGACTGGCCAACAGGGCGCGCCCCACGGCGACACGCTGCTTTTCCCCCCCGGACAAATCGGAAGGCGTGCGGTGCAGCAGCCGTCCCAACCCCAGAAGCCCCACCACATCCTCGAACGATATCCCGGACGGGCCCCGGAACCGCCGCCCGAACAGCATATTCGAGCGCACGGACAGATGAGGGAACAGCCGGACGTCCTGAAAAACATACCCGATCCGCCTCCGTTCGGGAGCGAGGCACACGCCCCTCTCCGCATCGAACCAGACGGCATCGCGGCAGACGATCCGTCCGGCGTCGGGCCGAAGCAAACCGGCGAGGCATTGCAGCAACGTGGTTTTACCCGAACCGGACGTTCCCCACAGCACCGTGATACCGTGGGGGGCAAGTACAAAAGACGCCTGAAGCGCAAACGCTTCAAGCTGTTTCTGGATGGACACCTGCAACACCCGTATGCTCCGAAAAAAGTCTTTCGTTTTTAAAATGCCATAAGGGAACGGAAACACAATCAGGGTAGGTTTTCATCAGGATTCGTGACTAGAAAAGATGCGCAGAGAAAGTCATGCCCGCGAGATGCCCTTGGGCAGCGACGTGCGCTTCATCATAAGAGCAGGGGAAAGAGAACGGCATCTTCCCGAACATCCGCAGGTGCGCCGCAATTTCCACATCTAGCGTCCCAGCGTGGAGAGCAGCGCCTCTTCCGGGTTGGCGAGGACGACGGAATCCACAAGGTGCTTGCCGAGCATGGCCCGGGCCGCCGCCGCGCCCGCTTCGACCGCGGCCACCGTGCCGCAGAGCACGAAATACGATTTCCCGGTGATCCCTTCGCCCGGAACGAGGCGTATCAGGCGTACAGGGGCCTGTTTGACGGCCCGGTCCGCGGCCGCCACGCCGATGGAGGAATACCGGGCCTCGATGATCGCCACGGCGTCCCCGGGTTCCGCCTGCGAAGGTTTTTTGAGCGCCTCCATTACCTGCGGGGACAGGTTGGACAGCACGTACGAACCCAGAATGCCTTTTCCGGACTCGGCGGCAAGCGCGACCGAGGTTTCCACCGAATCCCTGTCGCCCGCGATGAAGATGAGATACCACCCGGAACACACGGTCGCGGCGCGCAGGAGATCCACCTGCGCCGCCTTGAGCATGGCGTCCGTCAGGGAAACGCCCGAAGCGATGGTGCGGCACTCCACAATGCCCAGCGTGTCCACCGGCTGGGAAACATGTTGAAACTGTTTCATCGTTGCACCTCGACGCCCGCTCAGTGCCGCAGGACGGATACCTGAAAGTGGCGTTTCGCAAAGAAGTCCGAAATCCGCCCGATGTCGTCTTCGCTCAGGGAATGCGTGTCCTCAAGCTGATACTGCCGTCCCAGCTGGGCGTACTTGCCTACGCCGAGCTTGTGGTACGGCAGGATGTCGATTCCCTTGAAATTGTTGTAGCCCTTATACGGCGACAGGAAACCGGCTATGGATTCCAGTTCGGCATCGTCGTCGTTGATGTTTTTGAGCAGCGGCAGACGTATCTTGACGTTGTGCCTGTTGTCGAGCAGGAGCTTGGCGTTTTGGTGGATCAGGGCGTTGTGCACGCCGGTCAGTTCCATGTGCCGCTCGGGGTCCATATGTTTGAGGTCGAACAGGAACAGATCGATGTGGCGGGCCGCTTCCAGAACGGTTTCCGGTTTGGCGTAGCCGCTGGTTTCCACGGCGGTGTTGATCCCGCGCTGGCGGCAGGCCGCAAGCAGGCTGACGGCGGCCTCGGGCTGCATGAGGGCTTCCCCGCCGCTCAGGGTCACGCCCCCGCCCGACATTTCGTAAAAGGGCCTGTCCTCTTCCACGGTGTCGACGATGTCGGAAATCGCCATCGGCCTGCCGACCATGCTTAGGGCCGAAGACGGGCACTGTTCCTCGCACTTCCGGCACCCGATGCATTCCCTGTCGACGTCCAGCGCATGCCCCTGCGGGGTCATGACGTGAACTCCGGCGGGGCATACCGAAACGCAGGTGCCGCAGTTGGTGCACAAACGCTGCTGCACCATGATCTGCGGCCGCCGCCGCTGGCTTTCGGGATTGGAACACCACCGGCAGCGCAAGGGACAGCCCTTGAAGAAGACCAGCGTGCGCACGCCGTCCCCGTCGTGGGTGTTATACTTCTGGATATTGAAGATGAAGGCTTTTCTTTCCAGCATGGTTGTTCTCGCGTAACCGGCGTTGAAACGGTTGGGGGAAGCAACGGCCCCGTTTCGGGAGGAGAAGGGCCCCCTCCCGGATGCCGGGATCAGTTGGTCGAATGCAGCATCGTGCGGCTGATGATTTCGTCCTGCACGTCCTTGCAGAGCTCCACGAAGAACGCGCTGTACCCGGCGACGCGCACCACCAGCGAGCGGTATTTTTCGGGATGGCGCTGGGCGTCGAGCAGGGTTTCGTTGTCCAGATAGTTGAACTGCATTTCGCCGTTGCCGAGCATGCAGGCCGTCTTGATGAGGGTGATGAGGCCGTTTTCGCCTTCCTGCGAATCCAGCAGCCCGGACATGATCTTGAAGTTGTGGACCATGCCGATGTTCATGTTGTCGTTGGACATTTTGGACACGGACTTGATGATCGCCGTGGGGCCCTTGACGTCCGCGCCCTGAGACGGGCTGATGCCGTCGGACAGCGGCTTCCACGCCGGGCGGCCGTTGGCCGACGCCCCGAGCAGCTGGCCGAAGGGCGTATTGTTGGAAATGGACAGGGTCCCGTGGCTGAGGACGGAATACAGGGTGCGGTACTTGCGGTGCTCCTGTTCCGTGAAGTTGATGAGGTCCGCCGCGATGAGGTCCGCGTAATCGTCGTCGTTCCCGTACTTGGGCGCGGCGAGGCAGGCGGAACGGATTTCGTCGTAGCCCTCGAAGTTGTTCTTCAGCGCGGTGTTGAGCTGTTCGAGCGTATATTTTTTGTCGTCGTACACCAGCTTCCTGATCGCCGCCATGGAGTCCGCATAGGTGCCGAGGCCGGACCAGACGACGCCGGGGCCGAAATTGTACATCGCGCCGCCGGAGGACACGTCGGATCCCGATTCCATGCAGCCTTCGTACATGATGGACATCAGCGGTTTCGGGGCGAGATCCCGGTGGACGCGCTGGGAGATGACCGTGGCGACGCTCGACCACTTCGTGATGTACTTGATCTGTTCCTTTACGGCGGCTTCGAACTTTTCGTAGGTGTCGAAGCTGCCCAGATCGCCCAGATCGGGGCAGACCTGCCTGCCGTACCACAGCGGCACGCCGTGGTTGAGCACCAGCTCGATGCAGATGGGCCACTGCGTATACGCAGTGGACGTCCACTGGTACAGGCGGCCGGACTTCTGCGGCTCCACGCACCCCATGAGGCAGTAGTCGCGGGCGTCCTCGATGCTCACGCCCTTGGCGAGCATCATCTTGATGTGCGCATCGTCGAAATGGATGGCCGGGAATCCCATGCCCGAGCGGATCACGTCCACGATTTTGCGCAGGTAGGCGTGCGGGGAACGGCTGTGCACGCGGGTCGCCAGCGAGGGCTGGTAGATGCGCACGTGGCGCACCGCGTCCATGAGCAGGTAGGTCAGCTCGTTGGTGGCGTCGCGCCCGTCGCGGGTGACGCCGCCGACGCACATGTTGACGAAGGGCTGGTACCCGGCAAAGAACTTGGAGCCGCCTTCGCTGGTGATCCACATCATTTCGGACATTTTGATGAGCATGCACCCGGCCAGATCAAAGGCTTCGTATTCGGTCATGCGGCCCGCTTCGAGATCGGCCTTGAAAAAAGGATACATGTACTGGTCCACGCGCCCGATGGACATGCCCGTCTGGTTCTCCTCCACGACGAGCAGGGATTCCACGGTCCACACGGCCTGAATGGCTTCCCAGAAGGTGCCGGGCCTGTGCGCGGGCACGCGCGCGTTGACCTCCGCGATCTTGAGCAGTTCCGCGCGGCGCTTGGGGTTCGTCTCCCGTTCGGCCAGTTCCACCGCGTGCTGCGAAAGACGCCGGGCATAGGCCATCACGCCTTCGGTCGTTTCGATGACCGACTTGTAGAAGTAGATTTTTTCGAGGTGTTCCGGATTGGCGTAGTCGAGCCGTTCCAGATGCTCGCGGGCCTCGCGCTGGATGTCGAGCATCCCTTTCTTCATCAGGATGACGTCGTAGCCGGGGTTGGAGTCCCCGCCGCCGTTGATGGCGTGGTAGGAACAGTCGGTGACGAACGACTCGGCGGACAGTTCCCACAGGCCCGCTTCGCGGTACTGCGCCTCGCAGTATTCGTCCACGGACTTGCCCTTCCAGAAGGGGAAAATCTCTTCGCGCATGATGCGCTTGTCTTCGTCGGAAACGTAGAATGGGTCCTGAGGGCGGGTGCCGATGGTGTCGAGCTCCTGCTCCATCCAGCGCCATGCGATGTCCGGCGAAAAGGCTCCGGCCCGGGGCGCTCCGTTGGGCGCGCCGACGATCAGCTCGTCATCCTGAATCAGCAGCGGGGCTGTTTCGCAGCAGCGCCGGAAACTGATGGCCCGCAGCAGGATCTTGGGCATCCCCGGATGTTCCTTGGCCATCTGGGTGAGCACGCGGGCCCGGTAGGTGGTGATGCGCGGAATCTGCTTGAGGAAGTTTTCCTTGAGTTTGACGTGCCGCTCGGTAGGCCCGTCGGGAATGCCCGTGGGCGTGCCCGGATCGGCATGCGGAACCGCCGACGCGACGGAGCCCGCACCCGCCTCGGACGGCAGCCGCTTGATGATTTCGGAGGAAATGCCCTCAAGGATTTTCTTCAGCGTGGCGCGGTCTTCAGGGCACAACTCTTTGGCGGCCTCGGCAAATCGGCTGGTAAAGCTCTCCATAGTCACGATAGCACCTCGTTTGGAATAACACGTCATCGTCCGGCATCCGTCGCTTGCGGGGAAGGGCGGCCAAAGCCGTACGGCGGGGCGCGAAGCCCGCCCGCCGTACGCGCCCCGAAAGCGGCTAGTCCGTGGGAAATCTGTCCAATATGGCGGCAAGGTTGCCGAACAACGCACGTACGGCGTGTGCGTCAAGCGGCTGGCCGTCGGCAGGGGAAGGCGTGTTTTGGCCTTCCTGAGAGGATAGTTGCCGAACCCCGTACCCGACTTTGCGCGTATAGATGAAGTGCAGGGGGGACACGTTGTCCGACGTGATGCCGAACCCGGCGGAACCGCTCCCCAGCGTCACCGACGGCGTCAGGTTGGTGGTCATGCCCAGAGCGCCGAACGTTGCGGGCGTATTGACCAGCAGGCGGCCCACCGGTTTTTTCAGGGCGAACTGCCGGATCACGGCCTCGTCCCGCGAATGGATGACCAGCGTGTGCCCCTTGTGATCGTGCAGCAGGACTTCGATGCACTTCTCGCAGGCGTGCCGCCAATCCCTTTCCACGTACAGGCTCAGCACCGGAGCCATGATTTCACCGGAAAACGGGTCGTTTTCGTTGACGTATTCGCGCAGCGCCACGAGCAGGCGCGTTCCTTCCGGAACGGCGATTCCCGCGCGGCGGGCGAGGTTTTCCGCGCTCATGCCCAGCACGCCGGGACCCGCGCTGCCACAGGCCGCGATCACGTCGCCGAGGCGGCGGCGTTCGTCCGGGGTCATGAAATGGCAGCCTTCGGCCCTGAGAGCCTCGCGCACGGCGTCGGCGACGCAGGCGTCCACCACTACGGACTGTTCGGCGGCGGGAGCCATGCCGTTGTCGAAGGTTTTGCTGCGCACGATGTCGCGGGCGGCCCGCGTGATGTCGGCGGTGCGCTCAATGAAGGCGGGGCCCTGCCCGATGCCCGCGTAGATGAGCGGCTTGCCCGCCTCCCGCGCTTCGTTCTGGAGGGACGGCACGCCCGTATTGACGATCAGCGCGACGTTCTTGTGGCGCA